>JAZOVR010000041.1:0-49306 GCA_045658785.1 Paludibacteraceae bacterium
GATAATCTGAGGTTCTATAGATGATAATTTTATCTCCCTGTCTCAATTGGCGCGTACCTTCTATCCAACAAATATAAATCTTATTAATGCTGTTCGTAGGACCTACATCTTCCAAACAATCATAATGCTCATTATTTAAGATTGAATCAGGAAACAACTTGGTATGATATTCGGGTCTAATAGCCAGTAAATATTTATTTCCCTGCGTTCGATTAATAAACGGATAGTCTTGTATGATATTATTTGTATAAGCGGTCATATCTCGCAATAAAACAGCTTCGCTACGCCCGTTAGTATGTGATTTTCTACCTACTTCTACGAAACCATATCGCTCAAAGAAATGACGTAAATGTAATAATTCATCCGTGTCATCAAACATGGTAACATATACTTCAGGAAAAGAATGTTGGATCGCAAAATCCAAAATCCTTTTTATAAAACGTTCCCCTCGATTCGTTCCTCTACGCTCGATCTTGAAAGTTCCTACTTTCAGGCGTTTCCTTTTGGGCAACGATATATTATCCAATTGCAACTCTTCATCCTCATCTTTTAGGTACAGGAAATCTAACAATGTGGACTTTTCATAATAAACATGAGCTTTAGCTCCTGAGGTCGCTTTACTTTGAAACCAAGTATCAAATCCTTCATAATTAGCCCGCAAAGAATCGAAGAAAGTGTCTGATAAGTCAATGTCTGAAAATGGTATAAATTTTAAGTTATCCATAATTATTCCATATTTAGCCCGCAAAGATACGATTTTTTTTCGAGATATGCAAATAAGATCGCTTTTTGGGGCGATTTTTCTGGTGTAAGTTAGAATAAGTTCTCAGGTGATAGCAGTAGGAACTGTTCCAACGATACACCAGCTCCACCTACAACAATGTTATGTTTAGGGTGGAACGAGTCTGCAAAACTGTGAATGCCTTGATTGTCTGTCCGCTTACCACTTTTGACCTCAATAGCAACCACTTCTTCTAAACCGCGTTGAATAACAAAATCCACCTCATCATTACCTTCACGCCAATAAAATACTCGGTAATCATGTTCTTCTGCCCAATTCATTAGATGTGCACCTACGGCACTCTCTACCCAACGACCCCAACGTGCACTATCCAACTGCTCCGCCATAAAGCCATGACCTGCATAAGTGGATAACAAAGCATTGTTATATACTTGAAACTTAGGAATGGATGAGACTTGACGAATAGGAGCATGAGCAAACTTTTGCAAGCCACCCAGCAATTCCGCTTCGCCTAAGACTTTGAGGTAATTGGCTAAAGTAGTTGTATTGCCTGCATCTTGCAGTTGTCCAAGCAGTTTGTTATATGCCACAATCTCAGCACTATATGTAGAGCCAATACGGAAAAGTTGACTTAGCAATGCAGGCTTGTGAATACGTTTGGTCATCAGTACATCCTTCTCTATAGCAGGATCTACAATAGACTGCAAGATATATCGTTTCCAACGGGCCTCGTTTTTAATCAACTTAGCACTACCTGGATAGCCACCAAAATAGATATACTCTTCCAATGTAAATCCAAACGCCTCCTGCATTTCAGCAAAGCTCCAGTGAGGCATACGAATCAACTCATAACGCCCTGCCAAGCTCTCGGTCAGACCATCTTTGATGAGCAGACGACTACTGCCTAACAATATAACCTTCAAGTTGAGACCGTTCCATGTATCCGCATCCCATTCACGCTTTACATATTCGCTCCAATTCTTGAGTTTTTGTATCTCATCAATAATTAAGATGTGTTCCTCTTGCTTTAGAAGACGCATTTGCTGACGAACATCTGCCCATTGTTTGGATATCCATTGGGGATTATTCTCATCAATGGTATCCGCATTCAATGATGTAACAGGTACAGTGCATCTTTCGACAAATTGTTTGACCAAAGTAGTCTTTCCAACTTGGCGTGTTCCTGCCAATACTTGAATAAATTGGCGAGGTTCTTGCATGCGTTCTTGCAAGGTAATCAGTTGTTTACGGATAATCATAGTTTTATATATTTACTCAATATTTATTTGGATTTTACTCAATTTTAATTTGGATTTTACTCAATTTTCGCCGCAAAGGTAATACTTTTTTTGCAGATATGCAAATAAAAATCGCATTTTAAGTGATTTTTTGTTTGGAGGCCGAGTTAATAGTACGACCCTTTTAGGAATGGAGTAAACAATTTTAGGAGTTTAGTCAACCTTTTTAGGACAGTAGTCAACTTTTTTAGGTTCTCAATCTTAAGAAAAGTGCTTTTGGGGAGGCGGGAAGTTGAGTCGGAGTTTTCTCGGTCGTCGGTCGGTGTTCTCTCGGTGGAATAAGGCAAGGTATAAGAGAAGGAAAAAGGATGGTAATCTTAACAAAAGTACTTTTTTGAGTTTGGGAGTTCTTTGGTTCGTCCTAGGTTCGTCCTTGGTTCTTCTTTGGTCTTTGGCCCGAGGCAGATTGGGATAGCACTAGGGGGCAGGATTCTTAACAAAAAGCACTTTTGCCAATACTCATTCAATTGGCGGTCGTGCCTACCCTGTACGGCACTACCCTGTAGCCATACGGCTGCGTACCCTCGCGTTCGGCAACATGGTCGCAATGATTGTTGACCCCGTCAACATTAGAGCGACATGTGCCTCCGCTCTCCCCACTCACTCACGAAGTTCGTGGGGACCCCATAGTATATATAGCGCCATTCTATGTATTGCGCTTAATCCTCAAAGTGGGGACTTTTCGGGCGCAATACTCGGAGTGCGTTCCGTCGCACTCCTTCACCTAGGTTCTTCTTTGGTTCTTCCTTGGTCTTTGACCCGAGGAAGATTTGGATAGTACTAGGGGCAGGATTCTTAACAAAAAGCACTTTTGCCAATACTCATTCATTTGACGGTCGTCCCTACCTCGTACGGCACTATCCAATAATACAAAAACAAACGCCATCTCTCTGAAGAAATGGCGAGTCGTTGGGATTTATCAAAAAGAGCGAATTACTTCAAACTTTCCAACATACGTTTCATTACGACTTGGATACTAGTCACACGGTTGGCTGCTTCGGGAATGACGATAGAGCGCTCCGAATCAATCACACCATCACTCACAATCACATTGCGACGAACAGGCAGACAGTGCATAAAACGTGCGTTGTTGGTTACCGCCATATGTGCCTCATCTACCATCCAACTACGGTCATTACAAAGAATCTTACCATAGTTCTCAGGCTCTGTCACACCAGGGCATGACCAGTTCTTGGCATATACAAAGTCTGCGCCTTCCAATGCTTTCATCTGGTCGTACTCTACACGAGCATTGCCTGCAAAGCGTGGATCGAGTTCGTAGCCCTTAGGATGGGTAATCACGAAGTCCACATCGGCGGCGTTCATCCACTCAGCAAAAGAGTTTGGAACCGCTTGTGGCAAAGCCTTAGGGTGAGGTGCCCAAGTGAGAACCACTTTAGGGCGTTTGGTCTCTTTGTATTCGTCAATGGTAATGAGGTCTGCAAATGCTTGGCAAGGGTGTACGGTAGCTGATTCCAGTGAGATAACGGGCTTGCCAGCATATTGAACAAACTGCTGAAGGATAGTCTCTTGATAGTCAAACTCACGGTCGGTAAGTCCTGCAAACGAGCGCACACCGATGATATCGCAATAGCTTGCCATCACAGGGATGGCCTCACGCAAGTGCTCGCTCTTGGTGCCGTCCATGATCACGCCGAGCTCGGTTTCGAGTTGCCAACTATCTTGCCCAATATTGAGCACGATAGGCGACATGCCGAGGTTGAGCGCTGCTTTTTGTGAGGAGAGACGAGTGCGAAGCGACGAGTTGAAGAACACGAGCATGATCGTCTTGTTCTCACCCAAATGCTTCCACGCATAAGGGTTGGCTTTCACTTGGCGAGCTTCCTCTAGTGCGAGCTTCAAGTCGCCTATATCTTGTACATGAAAGAATGATTTCATATCTTATTTTAACTAATAAAGATGAGTTTTAGGATAAATAATACCGATAGGATATACATGGCTATGCTCAGTTTCTTGTATTTGCCGCAAACAAGGTTCATAACCACATAGGCAATCAAGCCCAAGATAATTCCGTTGGAGATGGAATATGTCAAAGGCATCATAATCATACACACAAATGCTGGGATGGCTTCTGTGAAATCATCGAATGGAATATGCTTGGCTTGCTCCATCATCAAGAGTCCCACGATAATCAGTGCAGGAGCAGTAGCCGCCGCAGGGATAGAAAGGAAGAGCGGAGAGAAGAACAATGCCACGGCAAAGCAACATGCTACGCTGAATGCTGTCAAACCCGATCTGCCACCCTGTGCCACACCCGCTGCACTCTCGACATAAGTGGTAGTAGTAGAAGTACCAAGCATAGCACCAAAGGTAGTAGCGATAGCATCTGCCATAAATGCTTGTTTGACGCGAGCGATATTGCCTTTTTCATCGGTCATCTTGGCACGCGTGCACACGCCTACGAGTGTACCTACTGTATCAAACATATCAATAAAGAGGAAAGTAAATACCACTACCAGCATATCCAACGAAAGGATCTTGTCCCACTCAAATTGCCAGAAGATAGGACCTACTGATTCCGGAGAAGATACTATACCCTTGAACTCTGTTACACCCAGTGGAATACCGATCAGCATCGTCACGACTATACCAATCAAGATAGCACCAGGGACATTGCGGAAATAAAAGAAAGCCGTGATAATCAGTCCGATCATCGCCAATAGACCTGAACCCGAAGTGATATTTCCTAGTTTGACAAGGGTAGCAGGGTCGCCTACAACCACACCTGCACTCTCTAGACCAATGAACGCGATAAAGAGTCCAATACCCGCACCAATAGCATAGCGCAAACTTAGCGGGATGGCATTGACAATTGCCTCACGCAAATTGGTGATAGTCATCAGGATGAAAATCAGACCCTCAATAAGTACGGCAGTTAAGGCAAACTGCCAACTATAGCCCATACCAATACATACCGTATAGACAAAGAAGGCGTTCAAACCCATACCAGGCGCTAGTCCGAATGGTAGTTTGCCGATAAATGCCATCGCAAGCGAACCGATGATAGCTGCCAACGCGGTTGCAGTAAAGACTGCTCCTGCTGGCATGCCATCGAGTTCAGCGAACATAGATGGGTTGACAGCCAAGATATAGGACATGGTGAGGAAGGTAGTGATACCAGCCAATATCTCGGTACGGATGGTGGTCTTGGACGGATTGAATCCAAAGAGTTTTTGCAGCATACTATAACAGGTCTTTAAGAGCTGATAGGAATCGGTCGGCTTGCTCTTTGGTGAGGCACAGTGGGGCGAGGATACGGACCATATTGGTGCCTGCTACGCCGGTGAAGATATGGTAGTCTTTCAACAATGCTTGGCGGATAGGAGCTACGCTATCGTGGAACTCAATGCCAATCATCATACCACGGCCACGAACCTCCTTGATCTTGTCGCTCTTAGGCAAATTAGCAAGGATATATTCGCCCACTTGGTGGGCATTATCTACAAGGTTCTCTTGCTCCATGACATCCAATACAGCCAATGCCGCTGCCATAGCTAGGTAGTTACCACCAAAGGTGGTACCAAGCATGCCCTTAGTGGCTTGGAACATAGGAGAAATCAACACACCACCGCAAGGGAAACCGTTGGCCATACCCTTAGCCATAGTGATGATATCAGGCTTAATACCATACCATTGATGCGCAAAGAATTTACCTGTACGACCATAACCGCTCTGTATCTCATCAAGGATAAGCACTGCACCGTATTGCTCGGTGAGATGGCGGAGCGATTGCATAAACTCGGTGGTTGGTACGTGGATACCGCCACAACCTTGGATACCCTCGATGATAACAGCCGCTACATCGCCTTTAGCGAGCTCTTGCTCTACGGCGAGGGTGTCGTTAAGATCCAAGAAAGTCACTTGGTGGCATTGGTTGAATGGCGCTTGGATCTTTGGGTTGTCTGTTACAGCTACCGCGCCGCTGGTGCGACCGTGGAAACTGCGATGGAAAGCAATCACACGGCTCTTGCCGGTATGGAAAGATGCAAGTTTGAGGGCGTTCTCGTTGCTCTCAGCACCCGAGTTGTCGAGGAAGAGGGTGTAGTCCTCGTAGCCAGAAATACGGCCCAAACGCTCTGCCAATTGCTCCTGGAGAGGGTTTTGAACAGAGTTGGAGTAGAAGCCAATCTTGCTAAGTTGGTCAGAGAGCACCTCCACGTAATGTGGATGGGTATGACCGATACTGATCACGGCGTGACCGCCATAGAGGTCAAGATACTCTTGCCCTTGGTCGTCCCAAATGCGACAGCCCTGTGCCTTGACTGGCGTCACATCAAAGAGTGAATATACGTCGAATAGTTTCATAATTTTTTATCGATCGCGACTATGTCGCTGTTAGATGTTAGACCGTTCGCTTTGCTCTCTGTTGGACCGGCTCCGCCTGTCAGATTGCTTGAGTCTATCAGCCCGTAGGGCGTTCTGGCAACAAAGTGATCTAACAATGAAATGGTCTAACAGCTGAAGGCGATCTTTTTTTAGAAAGCTAATGCTTTTAGGTTCAAACCCATTTTTTCATCCAATCCGAACATAAGGTTCATGTTTTGCAGAGCTTGACCGCTAGCGCCTTTCAAAAGGTTGTCAATTACAGATGTTACAAGCAACCTACCCTCGTGCACCTGCGTTTGCAAAACGCACTTGTTGGTATTGACCACATCCTTGAGGTTGACTTCGCGGTTGATGACATGAGTGAAAGCCGCATCTTTGTAGTACGCGCTATAGAGCTCGTATGCATCTTCTGCCGTGCCATCGAATGGCATCGTCACCGCAGCAATGATACCGCGTGAGAAGTCGCCTCGCATAGGAATAAACTCCACTTTCATGCCGGTATTACGACCAATCTCCAATAGATGTTGGTGTGTAAAAGCCTTATAGACAGACATATTATCGTTGCGCCATGAGAAATGGGTGGTAGCCGTTGGCTTTTGTCCTGCACCTGTAGAACCTGTGATAGCCGTTACGCTGGCTTCTTGGGTTTTGCCAATCATGGGCAGCAATGCCAATTGGATAGCCGTAGCAAAACAGCCAGGGTTGGCGAGCTTGGTACAAGCACAGATCTTCTCGCGTTGCAGCTCAGGTAAACCATATACATAGCCGTCGTGCTCGTCGCGATAGTCTTGTGCGAGGTCGATAATCTTCAAGGTGTCAGGACACTCGTTCTCTGCCCAGAAAGCAGTACTCTTGCCGTGACCAGAGCAGAGGAAGAGCACATCGATGGCGTGCAGATCGTATGTATCGGAGAAGCATTGCTCGGTATCACCTATCAAACCTGTATGTACGGCGTGAAATGGTTGACCTGCATTACTGGTAGAATGCGCCCATGTGATCTCCACCTCTGGATGGTTGACCAAGAGACGGATGAGTTCGCCTGCGGTATAGCCGGCTGCGCCAATTATGCCTACTTTAATCATAATGTTTCGTCGTCGTGGTTAGCGTAATATACACGGAGAGGGGTTGAGAGCACTTTGATAAAGCCTTTGGCTTCTTCGGATGTCCAACCCTTTTGCATCTCGCCGTACTCGCCCAGTTTAGTTTTAACGAGGTCGTCCTTGCTATCCACGCCTACGGTCTCGAACATATATGGACGGAGGTGCATAGTCACCTTACCGTTTACATTGCGTTGGCTAGACTCGAGCATTGCCTCGATGTCGCGCATCACAGGCTCCATATATTGACTCTCGTGGAGGAACATACCATACCAGTTAGCCACTTGGTCTTTCCAGTATTGTTGCCATTTAGAGAGGGTGAATTTCTCAAGGAACTTATGCGCAGAGATGATGAGCATAGGTGCGGCAGCCTCAAAGCCCACACGACCTTTGATACCAATAATGGTATCGCCCACGTGCATATCGCGTCCGATACCATAAGGCGCTGCTATCTCCTCTACGGCTTGAATAGCCTTCACGCCGTCTTCGTAGGTGGTGCCGTTGACGCCAACGAGTTCGCCGTTTTTAAACTCGAGTACGATATCTTCTTCGCCGTCTTTGGTAACTTGTTTGAGGTATGCCGTTTCAGGCAATCCTTGTTTGCTATCCAATATCTCGCCACCGCAGATACTAGTTCCCCAGAGACCCACATTGTAGGAATATTTGAGTTTCTCAAAGTCTGCTGCAAAACCATGCTCGTTGAGGTAATCAATCTCCTCTTGACGGGTGAGGGCTTTGTCGCGCGTGAGGGTGATAATCTCCACACCTGGAGCCGCTACAAGGAAAGTCATATCAAAGCGTACTTGATCATTACCCGCGCCCGTAGAGCCGTGAGCGATGGCGTCTGCTTCTACTTCGCGAGCGTAGCGAGCAATAGCCAGGGCTTGGAAGATACGTTCAGAAGATACAGAGATTGGGTAAGTACCATTGCGAAGTACATTGCCATATACCATATAGCGGATACTCTTGTCGTAGTATTCTTGTTGCACATCGAGGGTTTCATAGCGTACAGCACCTAGTTTGTAGGCGTTCTCCTCGTTTTGGCGGAGTTGCTCAGGGCTGAAGCCGCCGGTGTTTGCACATACGGCATGCACCTCGTAGCCCAATTCTTTGGCGAGATACATCACGGTGTAGGAAGTGTCAAGTCCGCCACTATAAGCAACTACGACACGTTTCTTATGAGGTGGCTCAAACAAAAGACCAGTACAGAGACAACGTTCAAAATTGTTGCGGCACAAAACGTCGTAGTTCACGCAACTCTCACAACCTTTCCAGAACTTAGGGTCAGAAGTGAGGTCTTGGAAAGTCACTGGCTTGAAACCCAATTCGGTATTCATCTTCATCACAGCAGCGCCTGTGGTGAGGGAGAATATCTTTGCGTTAGGAAACAACTCTTGGGAGAGCGCTACAATGCGCGTTTTGATTTGCTTAGCGAGTCCCATGTGACGATATTCTGGCTTTACGATTAGTCCAGAATTCGCTACAAATTGTCCGTGATCCCAGCACTCTACATAACTAAAACCTGCAAACTTATCGCCATCCATAGCGATAACTGCTTTGCCCTCGCGCATCTTTTGCGCTACATACTCTGGATTACGCTTTGCGATACCCGTACCGCGGTCCTTGGCTGCTTCTTCAATGGTATGAAGAATCTCTGCTACATAAGGTATGTGCTTCTCCGAAGCTACCTCGATGTTAAAATTGATCATTGTATATCTTGTTTGTATATTATCACCACCATACCATCTGCTGCTCCAAAATCATCTGCAACAGATGCATTTTATAAAATCGGCTGCAAAGTTACACATTTTTCACGAGATACACAATAGTTGACCTTTTTTTTATAATTAAACCATCTTCTCGTAGGAGTGTGAAGTAACATTGCTTATTTTAAAGTTAGGCGAAAGGAAATATTATATGTTTTGCAACATATCTAGCAAAATAAATGCAGAAATAATTGCAGCAATGGAATATATTTCGTAACTTTGCAGGCTTTTGAAACAAGAGAATATCAACAACATCAACCATATCATGAAGAAAAACAACTATTGTGTAATAATGGCAGGCGGTGTAGGTAGTCGCTTCTGGCCATTTAGTCGCAATGACAAACCTAAGCAATTCCTCGATTTCTTTGGCACGGGTCGTAGCCTATTGCAAATGACGATAGACCGCTTTCGCCCAATCGTTCCAATAGAGAACATCCTGATCGTGACCAACGTGATGTATCGTGACCAAGTATTGGAACAGATACCTGATCTACAAACCAATCAAGTGCTGTGCGAACCTGCACGAAGAAACACCGCACCTTGTATCGCTTACGCAATGGCAAGAATCAAAGCCATGGCACAAGGCAAAGCGAACATAGTAGTAGCTGCGAGCGATCACCTGATACTGCAAGAGGAGAAATTTAGAGAAGTCATCACCACATGCTTTGATTTCATCGAGAAAAATGATGCATTAGTCACCTTGGGTATGAAACCTACACGCCCTGAAACAGGATATGGATATATTCAGTTTAGTGGCGAGGGTTTAGAGGTGAAAGATGAGGGAGTAGAGGTAATGCAAAAGGTGAAAGCATTTACCGAGAAGCCCAGCCTAGAAGTAGCAAAGAAGTTCATTGAAAGCGGCGATTTTCTATGGAACTCGGGTATCTTCATCTGGAGCTTATCCTCCATCGAAGCCGCACTACAAGAACATATGCCCGAGTTGGCGCAAAAGTTCCTATCGGGTGCAGAGGTGATGGGTACCGAGCAAGAAGAAGCGTTTATCCAAGAGATGTTCCCCACCTGTCCAAGCATTTCGATTGACTACGGACTGATGGAAAAGGCGCAAAACGTATATGTGATGCCAAGCGACTTTGGCTGGAGCGACCTAGGTACATGGGGATCGTTGTATGACATGAGCCAGAAAGATGAGGCACAGAACGTGACCCTGCATTGCGATGCCAGTTACTACGACAGCCATGGCAATATCGTCACCCTGCCCAAAGGACATTTGGCGGTAATACAAGGACTAAAGGACTACATCGTATCGGAAGCCAACGGCGTACTGCTGATATGCAAGCTTGAAGACGAACAGCAGATACGACAATTCTATGCCGATGCTGAAATGAATTTTGACGGAAAATACAATTAAGAATGGCTATATGAGTTACTTGAATTTTGACAAGAAACTGCTGAGCAACCTGGAACGTAGCTTGAGCAAAGAGATGATCCGCACCAACCGTGCAGGCGCCTACAACTCAACTACCCTCATAGATTGCAACACACGCAAGTATCATGGTCAGTTGGTATTGCCATTGGGGGCGCCACTGCCAGAAGGAAATTATGTGCTATTGGGCAGTCTGGATGAGACTGTGATCCAACATGGTGCGGAGTTTAACCTGGGTATTCATCAGTATGGTGACAACCTCTACATGCCAAACGGACACAAGTACATCCGCGAGTTTGACTGCGAAGTGATTAGTAAGACCACCTATCGTGTGGGAGGTGTGGTACTGACCAAGGAAAGGATGTTGGTAAGCTTCGAGCCTCGTGTATTGATTCGCTACACACTGGTGGAGGCGCACTCGCCTACTACCTTGCGACTCAAACCCTTCCTCGCATACCGCAATACCAATGAACTCACACACGAGAACAGTACCGCCAACTCGGATATGCGAGAGGTAGAGAACGGACGCGCAGCGAGAATGTATGAGCTATTCCCTGAACTCTACATGCAATGCTCCAAGAAAGTGGAGTACACCCACGCACCCGCATGGTACAAAGGTATTGAGTACATGAAGGAGGAGGAGCGTGGATTCTCCTACAAGGAAGACCAATTGGTGCCTGGTTGGTTCGAGATGCCTATGAAGAAAGGCGAAAGCGTGATCTTTGCCGCAGGTATTAGCGAAGTCAACCCAAGGACACTGAAGGCACTGTGGGAGAAAGAGCTGAAGCGTCGCAGCGCTCGCGATACCATGTTCAATAGTCTGAAGAATGCTGCTTCACAATTCTATAAACGTGAGGGTGATAAGTGCTACCTGATGGCAGGTTATCCTTGGTTCCAAGCATCGGCTCGCGAGGAGTTCTTGGCAATGCCCGCTTGTACGATGGGTATCGGTCGCCCAGAGTATTGGGATGCCATCGTGAACAAGACAGCTGTAGAGGAAGTGCGTGCCTTCATGGAGGGACGTGAACACAAGTTGGTAGGCATGGACGAACCCGATGTACTGCTGTGGTTTATTCACGCGCTACAAGAATATGCTGCATATACCTCGCTGGAGGAAACCACCAAGATCTATGGTCAGCTGATTATCGACATCATGCTGTTTATCCGTAGGCAACAACATCCACGTCTGTTCTTGCACAACAATGGACTGCTGTGGGTGAATGGCAAGGAGCGTCCTGCCACTTGGATGAATGCGGTGGAAGATGGTCGTCCGATCACTCCTCGAACGGGATATGTGGTGGAGATCAATGCACTGTGGTACAATGCACGACTCTTTACCGCCAATATCCAACGCCAATTGGGCAAAGAGCAGATAGCCGACCTGATGGAGTATCAGGCTGAGATCACGAAGGACAGTTTCATCAAGACCTTCTGGAATGGTATGTATCTGGATGACTACGTGGATGGCGACTACCACAACAACGAGGTACGTCCGAACCAAATCATCGCAGCATCACTGCCATACTCTCCGCTGGATCGCTTCCAACGCAAAGCCGTGGTGGACATCTGCACCAAAGAGCTATACACACCGAAGGGTCTGCGTACCATTTCACCTAAGAGTGGGAGCTATCGACCAGAGTACATCGGTGGGCAGTTGGAGCGCGACAGAAACTTCCACAATGGTCCTGTATGGCCATGGACTATAGCTGCATATGCGATCGCATATTTGAAAGTATATCAACACTCAGGCGAGAGTTTTATTCGTCGTCTGCTGACAGGCTACGAAGCTGAGATGAGCGAACTATGTATTGGTACACTGAACGAGTTGTACGACGGCAACCCACCATTCAAAGGACATGGCGGTATGAGCTATGCGCCAAGCGTGGCATCGGTGATTGAAGTATGCAATACGTTGGAGAAGTTTAGTGTTTAGTGTTTAGAGATTAGAGATTATGAAAGCATTAATGTTTGGTTGGGAGTTCCCTCCTCATATTCTTGGCGGACTGGGAACAGCGAGTTACGGATTGACTCGCGGTATGGCGCAACAAGAGGACATGGAGATCACCTTCGTTATCCCTAAGCCATGGGGCGATGAGGATCAGTCCTTCTTGCGTATCATTGGAGCGAATAGTGTACCCGTGGTGTGGAAGGACAACCACTACGACTACGTGCGCCAACGCATGGAAGGCAAGATGTCGCCCGAAGAATACTATCATATGCGCAATAATATCCACTATGATTATTCGCGTATCGGTACCGATGATTTAGGATGTGTAGGTTTTTCTGGTCGCTATCCTGATAACCTGCTGGAGGAGATCGGCAACTACGAGGCTGTCGCTAGCGTATTGGCACACTCCTTGCAATTCGATATTATCCACAGCCACGACTGGCTCACCTACCCTGCGGGTGTGTTTGCCAAGCAGATCTCGGGCAAGCCACTGGTGATCCACGTACATGCTACCGACTTCGACCGCAGCCGTGGTAATGTCAATCCAACGGTTTATGCCATTGAGCGTAGAGGTATGGACGAGGCGGACCATATCATGTGTGTGAGCGAACTGACTCGACGCACCGTGATTGAGAAATATGGTCAAGACCCCAGTAAGGTCAGCACTGTGCATAACGCCGTAGAACCATTGGCTAATCCCGATGAGTTCGTGAAGCATGAACGCAAAGACAAGTTGGTCACTTTCCTTGGTCGTATCACCATGCAGAAGGGTCCTGAATACTTCGTGGAAGCCGCAGCACGTGTACTGGCTAAGACCGATGGCGTGCGCTTTGTGATGGCGGGTAGTGGCGACATGATGAACAAGATGATCGACTTGGTAGCACAACGCGGCATCGCGGATAAGTTCCACTTCCCTGGCTTCATGCGCGGTCGTCAGGTACAAGAGGTACTGGCGGACTCCGATGTATATATCATGCCGAGTGTGAGCGAACCGTTCGGTATCTCGCCGCTGGAGGCGATGCAGGTGGGGTGTCCATCCATCATCTCCCACCAATCGGGTTGCGCAGAGATACTGTCGCATGCCATCAAGACCGACTACTGGGATATCGACGCCATGGCGGATGCAATATACGCCATTGTGAAGTATCCTGCTATGTACAAGTCACTACGCGAATTAGGACGCGATGAGGTGAACAATATCAAGTGGTATGACGCGGGATTGAAAGTGCGCCGCATCTACGATATGGTACTCGGATGGTAATGAAAAGTTGAATGTTTATAGTTTAAAGTTTAAAGGCAAAAGATATGAAAAATATTTGTTTTTGTTTTCAGATGCACGCTCCTTACAAGATGAAGCGTTATCGTTTTTTTGAGATTGGTCAAGACCACTATTACTACGACGACATGCAAACCGAAGAGCATGTCAACTGGTTGGTCAATACCTCGTATATGCCTCTTTGCAAGACCTTGGCAGAGATGATTCGTCTGTCCAAGAAGAACTTCCGTTGCGCACTGAGCGTGAGCGGTGTGATGTTGGAGATGTTCCAGCAGTTTGCACCAGAGATGATCGATGTGCTCAAGGAGTTGGCAGATACGGGCTGCGTGGAGTTTGTCGCTACCCCTTACAGCCAATCCCTGGCGGCTGTGTATAGCGAGACCGAGGCAGCTGAGCAATTGCGCCTGCAACAAGCCATGGTGAAAGAACTCTTCGGACAAGAGTCCACCACCATCTGCAATACTGAACTCGTGTATAGCGACGAGATTGCTATCTCCTTGTACCAACAGGGCTACAAAGCCGTGATGACCGAGGGGGCAAAGCATGTGCTGAGTTGGAAGAGTCCTAACTATGTATATAGCAGCGCATCTGCACCTAAGATGAAGATGTTGCTCCGCAATGGCAACCTCAGCGATGAGTTGGTATTCCACTTTGCTGATCCTAACTGGTACAACTATCCTATGGACGCTGAGCGTTACACCCAGCAGTTGGTGGACCTGCCAGAAGACGAGCAAGTGGTCAATATTTGGGTGGGAGCCGACACCTTCGGTATTCGCCAACATGCGATGACGGGTATCTTTGACTTCCTCAAGGCACTGCCATACTTTGCTCTGGAATACGGTATTGGCTTCATGACTCCATCAGAAGCAGCGAAGAAGTTGGCGGCTAAGGATGTGGTTGTCGCACCTTATCCTATCACGTGGGCGGGCGAGGCAAAAGACCTGAGCATCTATACGGGCAATGACTTGCAAAACGAAGCCGCACAAAAGCTCTTCGCCGTAGCAGAACGCGTACACCTCTGCCAAGACAAGCAATTGAAACACGATTGGTTGCTCTTGCAAGATGTGAACTACCTGCACTATATGAATCATATCGACCAAGGTGCCAGCCACTATGAGTCTGCCTACGATGCGTTTATCAACTACATGAACATCCTCTCTGACTTCCTCCAACGTGTGGACGAGCAATATCCTACCACCATCGAGAACGAGGAACTCAACGAACTACTCAAGACCATCCAGAACCAAGAGAAGGAGATCGAGCGCCTTGAGCAGCAACTCAAAGAGGTTAAGAAGGAGACCAAGAAAGCAGCTCCAAAGAAATCCTGCACAAAGAAAGCAGAGAAATAAGAAATAAGTAATCTTATTCTGCATACATCGCTCGCCACTTGCTACCCGCAAGTGGCGGGTTTTTATTTCGTACAGAAATCTCACCATTTCATACATTTCACTCCGAATTATTTACATATCTCACAATATTTCACTACTTTTGCACTACCTCGCCGCCCGTCTCCCCGACCCAGGAGGTAAATGAGTCATACCTATCTGTCTTATACTTGTCATTAATACAGGTGAAAACGATAATCGCGACCCACTGCATGGACATATCAATTATTTGAATCTATTCGAGTAATTATAATACAGCCAGCCACATTTATCCCATAGATATGATACTGTGGTCGCGATGTAGTCGCGTAGCCCGCAGGACACTTGCAGTAGTCACCTAAATCCCATAGATGTCATGGGGATACTGTAGATACTATTCAAGAGAAAATAAGTTTCTTTTACTTTTTCTTGCGTATATGATTTTTTTTGTGTAATTTTGCACCCCAATTTACATTGGGGTAGTTTCGGTAAGAGAATAACGAACACGTGAAAAGAAAGCAAAACATAGCATATCTGATTGCCACCTGCATATCAATCCTATGCAGCACGATGGATGCATCTGCCCAAGATCAGAAATCGGTGCCTACCATCATACGGACATGGCAACTCGATCAATGGACAGGCGTAGCAGATACTCTGGCGGGAATAGACTCGTCGTATATGCACTTCCCTATGCGAGACCGATTGAACGACTACTCCATCTCCAACGTCAGCAATGCTAACCTCATATCGCCCAGTCTGTCACGTATCTATTTCGCACGGCAGAAGACCACGGACTTCCTCTTTGCGGATGCATACACACCATACATCATCACACCCCAACAGGTCAAATACTACCACACTACTACTCCCTACTCTACCATTGCATACAAGAAAGGTTTTGTTACCAACCTCGACCAAAACGATATCAGCTTTTCCTTCACAGGCAATGTCAGCCGCCGTACCAATCTGGGTATGACCATTGACTACCTCAACTCGTATGGTCGCTTTGCCAATCAAGAGGGAAAGACGGTATTTGGCTCGGTATTCGGAAGCTACAACGGCGACCACTATTCGCTACAGTCATCCTTCACATGGAACACACTGAGCAACTTCGAGAACGGCGGATTGCAAAATGTGGCAGACCTACAAGGTGTACTCAAGCCCGAGGATATGCCTGTAAGAATGCAGGGCATGTCGGCGTTGCGCTATCTGTCGGGATACCTGAATCACTACTACAGCATCTGTGTAGAACGTGAACGCAAAGTGAACTACCGCGAGCGGGACGAAGAAGGCAAATGGGTAAAGAAAGACTCCATCAAGATTGAGTATGTACCCGTGACTACCTTCCGCCATATGTTCGAAGTCAACGAGGGTACGAAACGGTATGTGGAGAAATCTGCCACACAAAGCATTCTGCCCAACCAGTATCGCAACCCGTTAGCTACCAATGACTCTGCAGCATGCCTGACCATCAAAAATACACTCGCTGTAACCTTCGAGGAAGAATTCAACACATGGCTCAAGTTCGGAGCAATGGTATATGCCATGAACGAATGTCAACGACATACCACTGCAATAGGGCAAACAGAAGATATTGTCCATCTCAATGCCTTACCACAGACCAATCCCTATAGCGATGTGCTGAGCAACAATTTGCACCTCATGCCAGACTCTATCTACGCAACACGATGGACCAACAATACCTATATCGGCGCAGCACTATACAAACATAGAGGGGAACACATACATTATGGTTTCGATGGTAATGTATGTCTGGTTGGATACAAAATTGGTGAGTTTCAGGTCAATGGACATCTAGACGCAGGCTTCCGCTTGGGCAAAGACTCGATGACCATCACTGCCAAAGCTTTCTTCCGAAACGAGACGCCCGACTACTATCTGACGCACTACCGCAGCAACCACTACCGTTGGGACAATCACTTCCAGAAGACACTACGTCTGCGTGTGAGCGGGGAGATAGCTTACCCCACACAATGGGTAAAACCGAAACTGAACGTGTCGTTTGAAAATATCACCAAACATATTTACTTTGATACCGATGGACTTCCAAAACAGTTGGACGGCAACGTACAGATACTCGCTGCAGACCTACAATGCAACATCACCACGCCATGGGTGAACCTGGATAATCATGTGGTTTATCAGCACTCTTCATCGGACAAACTACCATTGCCTACTCTGACTCTGTACCACAATCTATACTACCACGGATGTTGGTTCAAGGCCTTGGACACACAGATTGGTGTGGACGTGCGCTTCTTCACCAAGTACTATGCACCCGTGCTTAACCCCGCTTTGGGACAATTTTGTGTGCAAAACAAAGAGCAAATAGGCAATTATCCTGTAATGAATGTATATGCCAATTTCTACGTGCGTAGTCTTCGATTGAAGCTATTTGCACAGTACCAGCATTTCAACGCGTCCTTCATGAACAAACAATACTTCGAGATGCCTGGTTATCCGATGGCACCTGACATGTTCCGTGCAGGAGCAGCTTGGCACTTTTACAAATAAGAAGTTAGATATTAGACCGCCCCAAGGCTGTTAGAAGTTAGACAATAATGTTACAAACAAATAATTTAAATACAATCCTCCTTTACGCCCAACAAGAAGCGCAGCGCTTAGGCAACCACGAGATACTACCCGACCACTTGATGTTAGGTATCTTGCGACTGGCAGACGGTAAGGCGTTCGAACTGCTTATGCAAGCAGGACTCAACCCTGTCGAACTCAAGCGCTCTATCGACGAGCGACTCATGCAAACCAATACCAGCGACACCATCAAGATGTCACGCGCCAGCGAACGAATACTACGACTAATGCTCATCGAGGCAAGGCTATACCACGCTGACGAATGCGGTTCTGCACACCTGCTATTAGGACTATTGCGAGAACGAGTCAATTACCCTGCCATGTTTGTGGAGCAACAGTTTGGCATTGACTACGAACGGATCGAAGGATTATACCCTAAACCACAACCACTGCCACAAGATGGCACTACTCTCGATTCAGAGTTCGAAGGCGAACCGTCCTTTGGATGGGGAACCAAGAACCAAGAACCAAGAACCAAAACAAGCAAGACGGGTACACCTGCCTTGGACAAGTACGGTAGAGACTTAACGCTACAAGCCAACAAGGGAGAACTTGACCCAGTAATAGGACGCCAAGCAGAGATAGAGAGGGTAGTGCAAATCCTCTCACGTCGCAAGAAGAACAACCCTATCTTGATCGGTGAACCTGGAGTGGGAAAATCTGCTATCGTAGAGGGATTGGCATTGCGCATCGAGAACGGCGAAGCAGCAACCTTGCAGGGCAAGCGCATCGTGTCATTGGATATCGCATCGATGGTGGCAGGCACTACCTATCGTGGACAATTCGAAGAGCGCATGAAAGCAGTCATCAACGAACTGCACAGACATCCTGAGATCATCCTCTTTGTCGATGAGATTCATACCATCATGGGCGCAGGCAACGCACAAGGCTCACTGGATGCAGCCAACATACTCAAGCCCGCATTGGCGCGTGGCGAGGTGCAATGTATCGGAGCTACCACTATCACCGAATACCGCAAATCCATAGAGAAAGACGGCGCATTAGAACGCCGCTTCCAAAAGGTGATCGTACAACCCACCTCAGCCGAGGAGACATACATCATGCTCACCCATATCAGCGAGGTATATGGCACATTCCACAATGTCCAATATACCGAAGAGGCATTGCGCGCGTGCGTGAAATTAACAGATAGGTATATCACTGACCGCTTCTTCCCTGACAAAGCGATCGATGCCATGGACGAGGCAGGAGCGTGGAAAGGCAAGAAGCAAGAGGCGACAGACGAGAGGCAAGAGGTGACGGAAGCGGATGTAGCTTTTGTGGTGAGCCGCATGTCAGGAGTACCTGTGCAACGAGTGGCACAATCAGAGGGTAAGCAATTGCGTCAGATGAACAAGGTACTCAAGCAACGTGTCATAGGTCAAGATAAAGCAATCGATACCATTGTTCGAGCTATTCAGCGTTCACGCATGGGACTACGCAATCCTAACAAACCTATCGGAACATTCTTCTTGCTCGGACCTACAGGCGTGGGCAAGACCCACTTGGCACAGTGCTTAGCAGAGGAAATGTTTGGTAGTCGCGATGCGATTGTGCGTTTCGACATGTCAGAATACATCGAGAAACACACTGTCAGCCTGCTTGTAGGAGCTCCTCCTGGATATATCGCCCACGAAGAGGGCGGAAAACTCACCGAAGCCATCCGCCGAAAACCCTACTCAATCGTACTTTTTGACGAAATAGAAAAAGCACATGCTGACATTTTCAATATCCTCTTGCAGGTCATGGACGAGGGACGACTGACAGATCGTCAGGGACGCGTAGTGGATTTCCGCAATACTGTCATCATCATGACAAGCAACGTGGGTACGCGCCAACTCAACGAATTTGGTACGGGAATAGGATTCCAAGCGGACGAAATCAACGAAAAGCAGACCGAACACCTGCTTACAAAGGCACTCAACCGCACTTTCCCACCTGAGTTTGTCAACCGATTAGATGATGTGGTGGTATTTCATCCTCTTAGCAACGAGGCTTTGGCACAAATTTTGACGATAGAATTACGCCCTCTGACACTACGCCTTAAGGCCATGGGATATGAGTTGCGACTGACAAAAAAGACCAAAGATAAGATACTGGAGCAGTCGCGAGACCGAAAATACGGCGCACGACCACTCAAACGCGCCATACAGAATTTGGTAGAAGATCCGATAACCGACATACTGTTATCAGGAAAGATTGAAAATAAAATAATAAAAATATAAAAGATTATGATTCAAGAGATTACAGATGCTAACTTCCAAACCATGTTAGCTGAGGGCAAACCCCTCGTAGTAGATTTTTGGGCACCTTGGTGTGGTCCATGCAAGATGATGTTGCCTGTTGTTGAGGAACTGGCAGCAGAGTACGATGGCAAGATTATTGTGGGCAAACTGAATGTGGACGAGAACGATGACACATGCAGCGCATATGGCATCATGAACATCCCAACCATTCTTTATTTCAAAAATGGCGAGTTGGTTAATCGCAGCGTAGGTGCAATGCGAAAACCTGATTTGCAAAAGCTTTTTGACGAACTTTTGTAAGAATTTTGCAAAATTATTTGCACAATTCCAAAAAAAGTAGTACCTTTGCGCCCTAATTGCCTTTGTAGGCACTTATTTGTGTGCCTGCATGGGTAATTCCTCATGTGTGAACATTGAAAACAATGTAAAAACTAACCCAAACTTCGCGAGTTTGAGTTAGGAGCGGAGGCTCAAGTCGCCCAATGTCGCCAAGCGACATTCATTGCGACCTTGTTGCCGAACGCGAGGGTCTGGTAGCTCAGCTGGATAGAGCAACAGCCTTCTAAGCTGTGGGTCTCGGGTTCGAATCCCGACCGGATCACAAGGCAACGAAAATTGCCTTTCAAATATTAACTATTAATTTTTTAACTCTTAACTGTACACATGCGTCAGTTAAAAATCACAAAATCCATTACCAACCGTGAGTCTGCTTCGCTCGACAAATATCTCCAAGAGATTGGTCGCGAACCTTTGATTTCGGTTGATCGTGAGGTGGAGTTGGCTGGTCGTATCCGAAATGGCGATAGAGCTGCCTTGGAGGAACTAACACGCGCCAATCTACGCTTCGTTGTCTCTGTAGCAAAACAGTATCAAAATCAAGGACTTAGCCTTCCTGACTTGATTGACGAAGGCAACCTTGGGCTTATCAAAGCAGCAGAAAAATTCGACGAGACACGTGGCTTCAAGTTCATCTCATACGCTGTATGGTGGATCCGTCAATCCATCCTACAGGCACTTGCAGAGCAAGCACGTATCGTGCGCTTGCCACTCAACCAGTCAGGCTTGCTCAACAAAATCAACAAGGCGTACCAACGCTTTGAACAAGAACACGAACGCAGACCTAGTGCCGAAGATTTGGCAGAAATCTTAGACATCCCCGCGGATAAAATCGCAGAGACACTCAAGATGTCTGGACGCCAAGTCAGCATGGACGCACCGTTCGTAGAAGGCGAGGACAATAGCCTCGTCGATGTGATGGTCAACGAAGACTCTCCTAACGCCGATCACAAACTCATCAACGAGTCACTCTCGCGCGAAATTGACCGCGCACTGGAGCAACTAACCCCTCGTGAGGCGGACATCTTGCGCTGCTTCTTCGGTATTGGTGTTCCTGAGAAAACACTCGAAGAGATTGGTATCGAACTCGATCTCACACGTGAGCGCGTTCGACAAATCAAGGAGAAAGCCATCCGAAAACTCAAAGTCAGTGCACGCAGTAGCATTCTGAAAACATACCTCGGATAGTACAATATTGATAGGTATAAAGAGAAGAGAGCGATCGGTTCGCCCTCTTCTTTTTTTTACCAACAATCCGCGGTAGATGCGCTGATGATGCGCTGATGATAGACCATTCCTGCACGATCCTTTCAGCTTCTATCTGCCCGAAATTCCTTTGGCGCAGCAGCTTCGAAACGCACCTTCCTCTCAGTCATTGGATGGATAAACTCCAGCACTTTTGCATGCAAACACAAGCGGTCAACGGGCGAGTACTCATTGCCATGACCATACTTGCGATCGCCTATCACGGGATGACCGATACTCTGCATATGTACGCGAATTTGGTTAGTGCGGCCGGTCTCAAGGTTCAGTTCAATAAGCGAAATCGGCAACGCCTGATCTTCCTCACCAAGGATGGTAGAACTGATTACCTTGTAGTGCGTCACTGCTTTTTGTCCGCCATCATCCTTGGGCGACGAATAGACCATACCTGTGTGAGGGTCTTCTGTCAGCCAAGTAGTGATAGTACCCTCCTTCTGCTCAAAATGCCCTTCCACAAGAGCTACATACGTCCGTTTGGTCACCAATTGTCGCCAATAGGTACGCATATACTCCTGTAGTTCAGCCGACTTAGCAAACACCAACACTCCGCTGGTCTCACGGTCAAGGCGGTGTACCACATGCACAGTGTTGCGCTTGGACTCTTTCCTGACATACTCTTTGAGGATGGAATATGCTGTCATCTCGCTGCTCTTGGGGTTGTAAGGTACGGTCAGCAGTCCGTTCTTCTTCTCCACCACGATGAGTGCATCATCTTCGTATATGATGCGCAGTTTGGGGTGACGGAGTTCTATGTTGCCTCTACCTTGTAGCACTTGTACCATATCGCCTGCTTTAAGCGGAGTATCATGGCGCGTCTGAATACCTGCATTGACGGTCACTCGACGCTGACTGAGCAGTTGTTTCACGCTGGTACGGGTCATTCCACCCAATTTGGCGAGAAGAAAGGGCATCAACTCTGTCGCTGCCTCCACTCGAAAAGATGTATCTTGTTTGCGTTTCATTCGTTGTGTGTCTGTAGGGGATAACTCCTCATTTTGTTTTCATATGAATGCCGAATACATTGTGTAGCAAGGGTTTACAGCGTTTCCAATACGCGTTGGAGCCACTCCCAGCATTTGCCCGTAGAAGCGATACTCAAGCGCTCTTGTGGAGAGTGAACACCAAACATTTGTGGGCCAATAGACACCATATCCAAGTATGGATACTTCTCCAAGAACAAACCGCACTCCAAGCCTGCGTGAATAGCCAATACCTTTGGCTCCGCTGCGAACAAATCGTGATATGCCTTCTTCGTCACTTCCAACAATGGTGATTGTGGATTAGGCGCCCAACCTGGGTAACCGTCGCCATGAGTAACCTCGTCGCAAGCCAATGCCAAAGCACACTCTACCATCTGCTTGATATCGTGCTTCTTGCTCTCAATAGACGAGCGTTGGCTAGTGTTGATCTCAACAAACGCACCCTTCTCGTCCTCTTTCATCTTCACGCTAGCGAGATTGGTACTGGTTTCTACCAATCCTGGCATAGTCTTCGACATCGCCGTCATACCATGAGGGCAAGCATAGAGCGCTTGAATAAGCACTTTGGCCTTCTCCGCAGGAACAAACAACGCTGGCATATCGGTTGTTTCCAAATGCATAAAGAAGTCCTTCTCTACATCGCCAATCTCCGCTTCGATAGTAGCGATATAATGGTTGAGCATCACGCGGATATCCTCTTTATACGCCATAGGGATAGCGATCACCGCTTCTGCTTCACGAGCGATGGCATTACGCAAGTTACCACCATTGATCGTAGCTAGTTGCATATCAGTAGCTTGCATCACTTGATAGAGGAAACGCACGAGGATCTTATTGGCATTGCCACGACCTTTATTGATATCATCACCAGAGTGACCACCCATCAATCCACCGACTTTAATTTGTAAGGCGATGAGGCTATTAGGCGATAAGGCGAGAGGCTGGTAGTGCATTTTTGCGAGGGTGTCAATACCACCTGCGCAACCGATAAACACTTGACCATCGTCCTCGGAGTCGAGGTTGATGAGTTGTTTGCCTTGCAAGCAGCCGTCTTGCAGACGGAAAGCGCCTGTCAAACCAGTCTCCTCATCCACGGTGAAGAGGCACTCCAATGCAGGGTGCTTCAAGGTGTCGGAAGTGATAGCTGCCAACATGAGCGCCATACCGATGCCGTTGTCTGCACCAAGAGTTGTGCCTTGAGCTTTGATAAAATCGCCATCGATATAGGTATGGATAGGGTCGTTGTCGAAATCATGCTCCGTATCATTGTTCTTCTCGCATACCATATCCATATGCGCTTGCAGAATCACGCCTGGTTTGTTTTCATAACCAGGAGTAGCAGGTTTGCGCATAATGATATTACCTGCTTCATCCACAGTATGTTCTAGATTATGCTTTACGGCAAAAGCCTTGAGCCATTCAATAATCTTGCCTTCGCGCTTAGATGGGCGAGGCACTTGGGTAATCTCATGAAAAATAGAGAAAACTTCTTTAGGTTGCAATTCTTGTATATTCATATTTCCTTGCCTTTAAACTTTAAACGATAATCTTTCAACTTTTTTACTCGTGAGCCACCACAGGAGCTATCTTTTGCAGAAACTCCGTTGGGTAAGGTGTGCGGTTTGGACCTTCTGGCTCGCCATAAGGGTTACGCAGGAACTCACCGTCTTTCTCCTTGCGCTCTTGACCATCTAAGTACTTTACAAACAGATAGATACCCAAGTCTTTCCACGCCGCTGTGGACTCCTGAGCTTGTGCACAAGAGTACTTAGTCAAGAACTCCGTAGCTTTTGCTGCGTCCATATCAGCAACTTGAGCATCCACGGCCTCCACTTGTGCATTAAACTTATCCTCCCAAGCAGCTTGCACCTTCTTGATATCTGGCATCATAGCCGAATACTTGGTATATGCCCAGTTAGCTACGATATTGTAGGTCCACCATGCCGATGTAGGCGAGTAATTATACATATCGCCATTGCCCTCCTTGAAGCACTCTGGCACCTCAGTGATAGTACTATACATTGGCACATACACGGTAGAAGCCGCATCGTCCACACCAAACCACAAGATACCACCCGCTTTAGCACTCTCGTAGCCACGCATTTGTGCCACAAACGACCATGCTGTTTGTTGGGTAGCGATAGGGCGCTCAAACCAGTATTGCACAGAATCCAACTTAAAGCCCAGCGAACCATAGCGCAACTTGCTATTCCATGGACCCGCATCTGGACCTTGGGTAATATCCAATGGTGTACCCTCGTATTGATCACGCATGCAGTTCTTCAACTCCTGTGCGCTCACCTTGTGATTAGGTTTGATATACAATGGCATACGCTCGCCAGCATACTTGCCGCCAGTCTCCACAAAAGTTTTTCCAGAAGCAAAGTCAAAATACTTGTCCATATCGCCTGAGAACTTACGGAAGAACGACCACACGCGTGCTTCGCATACATACAAGCCCGAGAAATCATATGGTGCATATGCCTCTTGGAAATTGAAATCCTCGTCTTTCTTTCCCATATAGTAACCTTGTTTGCGAGCAAACTTCACCACATCCTTACTCCACATCCAATTCTCCTTGTCTTTGAAATTGATGGTAGTAAAGCGTGCTTGATTGGCATGTGCAGCGATGCAGTCATCTGGTACACGAGTTGCCACCCATACGGCGCCTTTCTCCACTTTTCCTTTGCCAATCAACTCCATCATCCATACCTCGTTAGGGTCAGCGATAGAGAAAGTCTCGCCAGAAGAAGCATAGCCATATTCAGCCACCAAATCGGTCATGCACTTGATTGCCTCGCGTGCAGTTTTGCAACGCTCCAATGCAATGTAAATCAATGATCCATAGTCGATTCCTTCGCCTGTCTCCAATTCCTCACGACCACCCCAAGTAGTCTCGCCGATAGTCAACTGGTGTTCGTTCATGTTGCCCACTACATTGTAGGTATGAGCCATTTGTGGGATCACACAAAGAGGTTTTCCTGTATCCCAATCCTTTACTTCGCGCACCGCACCTTCTGCATAATCTGCAGCAGGAGAATGGTGCAAGAAACCATAAAGTGCATAACTATCAGCGGCATACGACACCATCGTACTACCATCTACAGAGGCGTCTTTGCCTACCAAGAAATTAGTGCAGGACATACCTGCCACCCACGCGCTACATAGCGCCAATATCAAATAAAACTTTTTCATATCCTTTCCTTTAACTAAACATTACATCGCAACTCCCATTCGTCCATCCACCTTTGCCTCCACGGTTTTGACCTGCTCAATATATTCAATATACAAATCGCGTATCTTCTCCTCAGAGTTCCATATCTCCACATGATTCTTCAGCGGAACCATTCCATCGTTACCTTGACTCAAGTAGTCGCTCGTTGCCACTGTATACATTTTATCCATTTCAATGGGCTTCCCCCCTATCGTCACCAAGGCATCTTGCTGCATCACCTTATCACCCACGGCTTTAATGCGCATACCCGCTATACCTTGTCCTCCAGAATATGCAAAAATTTCACTAAGTTGTTGCAAATCACTCCCTTTCAACGTCAACACCACCAGCATATTATCAAATGGCATCAGTTCAAACACATGGCGGAAAGTGATATCTCCCGCAGCCCATTCGCAACGCATACCACCTATATTCACTACTGCAACATCCACTGCTTTGGGGCATTTCTGTCTAGCTATAGCAAGTAGCGCGTCGCTTGCCCAATTCAGCAAAGGACACTCGGGCTGATACACGAGCAACGGTTGGGGAGCATACCCAATAGGGATTCCTAATTTCGCCTCCATATCTGCTTTGATAGGCGCAAGATATGCCAAATAATCACTGTCTTGTATAGCATCCAAAGTGCTATCAACCATAATAATTTTGCTAGTCATCTTAGCCACATGCATCGGACGGTTACACGAAACTAAAAATACAGATAGAAAAATAAAACAAACGTATTTCATCATTGCAGTCATATCAATCAACACTTGCTATAGTTAAATATTTTGCAAAGTTACTATTTTTTTGGGAAATATGCAAATTTTGCATGATATTGTGCTAAGTATTCTTGCTCACTTTGTCCTGGTGTGGGATGCAACTCTGATTTGTACAACATACCCAGTGATGCTAAATCCATGATCGTGGAATACCCACTACGTGCGATAATAGTATGTGCCTGCTGCACAGCAGTTATGAGTTCCGCATCGCTGATAAAGGGGAGAATGGTAATGTTGCCCTTTTTAATAACCGTCTGCACCTCAGACACTTTACCCCTAACCAACAAAAGTGGCTCACCCGAAGCCACAAAACGCTCCAGAAGTTGATGTTCAAAAATCGTGCGCTGAGGCTCAAGCCCAGAGAGAAGAGCAAGGGAGGGAGAATAGCATGTTTCAACAGTGGAACCTTGAGGTTCTGAGACCATTTTATTTCCACCAAATCTTGAGAGAGGACCAATATAGCGAACACGACCATCGTATCTACCACCATGACTGAGTGCACCAGATAGGTTATGCCATGGATCTGGATAATCAGGTACCCAAACTTCATTATACCTTTTATATATGCGCGCGTGCAACGCGCGCGCAAGGGGTTGGAAGAACCGCAAACGCTTGGGTAAAATAGGATAAAGTTGGTGCGTAATATACACCGAGCGCACATCGCGAGAGAAGCAACCAAAACGATTGTCGGAAATAACCATATCAAAATGCTCAATTGCCAATGTTTGGCGCAGATAATAATGATCGGCTATGGTGAAACGCATCAGTGCCCAGATAGCACGGAGGTAAAACCCACGCTGTTGCGCATTGGTGGTATAACGAAGTTCCAACGAAGGTAGGTCAATACAGCGAAGTGCGGGAAAAGTGCGTTGCAGCAGACGAAGGCTATCGCCATCTCCACCCAAAATCACCTCGTCGCCTTGCTCGAGGTAATGGCGAATGATAGGGATACAGCGTGTGGCGTGTCCTAATCCCCAGTTGAGTGGTGCAACGAGTATTTTCATACGCTAATGATCACGTCGATACCCTTATCTAGGAGCGGCTTAGCAATGGCTTGCATCTGCTCGGCGGGAATCTTCTCGAGGGTTTGTAGCGGTGTGGCGCGGTCAATAACATAGATCATCACTTGCTTCGGATGCAGGATTTCCACCGCTTGATACCATGCTGCTAGTTCCTCAGGAGTAGTATTATCAATCACCTGACCATGGTAATCACCCCACAAGAAACAAGTCTGTAACGTGAAATCGCCATCGAACTGCTGCAACCACTCCATCACCTGTGCCACTGTCAGATGAGGATTAACGGGCTTATCGATCAAACGCATGGTAGCGTCAATGGCCGAATCCAACTTTAGAATACGATTATCGCATAGCTTTAAAGCCTGCACCACTTCTACCCTACCCAACTGAGTAGAATTGCTCAAGACAGATACCTTAGCATTTGGGCTATACTGATCACGCAAGGCACACGTATCCTGAATGATTCCCAAAAAATCAGGGTGCATGGTAGGCTCGCCATTGCCACTAAAAGTAATGACGTCCAAATTAGTGTTTAGTGTTGAGAGTTTAGTGTTTAGAGAATCGCGCACTTGTTGGCGAGTAGGAAGTTGTGGATGCGAAACGGGTTGGTTCCAACCACATTCGCAATACACACAGTCGAACGAGCACAACTTGGCATCGGTAGGCATAAGATTCACGCCCAACGACACGCCCAAGCGGCGTGAACGAATAGGACCATATACAATAGAATCGAATAACATATCAATGCAGAATTACTCGGTTACCTAATGCTTTGCAGAGCTGCTGGCGAATATCAATCAATACAGGTTGTTGCTCCAGAATCGTGCGAATTAGTTCCCAATCATCGCGCATTTGTGCCTCTTTTAGCATAGTTTGCATAGTATCAATACGCTCATTAACAATGGTGTATTTCAACTCCAACAACATACGTTGCACCATATCAGGCAGCATATCCACATCCGATGGCATATCCACCTCCTTGACTACGTTCTCCGAAACCATTTGCTTGGCATACATACGGCTAAGTTGGTATTTATCTGCCAACATGTTCACTGCCAATTGGCTGATATCGCCGTTTGGATGATACTGAAAATAGGTGGCTGCCACCCAATTCGGCTCTTTATAATGCGCCATATACTCTTCCATAATCAACTGATACAACGCATTATCCACATCCACATTATCCCTATGCAACTCACTTATGATATATTCTCCTGCACGAACAATCTGATTTTCCGATTGATATATCACTACTTCTCCATAGCGCACAATCAACTGCATTAGATTTTGTATATTCTGCTCTTTGATCGTGATTTTTGCAGTAGGCTGCTGAGGTTCCACGGCAACAGTTGGCTCCGCTACTGATATCTCCTCTACCTCCGTGTTTTTTTCTGGAGTCGATTTCTTTTTACGTTGTTCATCCACATATTTCTTACGTAGTTCCACCACTTTGCGTGTCAACACATCCTCCTGAATACCCAAAGATACGGAGCAATCTTTGGTATAGATTTGCCGTTTGATAATATCCGGGATAACAGCAATTGATTGGACAATCTGCGTGATCATATCAGCTCGCTTCACAGGGTCATTACCTGCATCTGCACTCAAAAGTTGCGTTTTCAGGCGAATAAAATCGGTCTGATGTTGTTGGATGTACTCCAACACTTCCGTAGCATTATGTTTGCGAGCAAAGCTATCGGGATCTTCACCTTCTGGCAGAAGGACCACTTTCACGTTGATTCCCTCCTCCAACATCATATCTATTCCGCGCAAGGCGGCTTTGATACCCGCGCTATCACCATCATAAAGGATAGTGGCGTTTTCGGTGAAACGATGAATCAAACGAATCTGAGGATACGTGAGTGAAGTGCCACCTGATGCCACCACGTTCTCAATACCCGATTGCACCAACTGAATCACATCCAACTGCCCTTCTACCAGATAGCAACAATCTTCACGTTTGATCGCCTGCTTGGCTTGGTAGAAACCGTATAGCTCATGCCTTTTCTCGTAGAGAATGGATGTGGGCGAATTGACATATTTTCCTGCTTTATCACTCTGCTTGATGAGTCGCCCTGCGAAACCAGTCACCTTACCACTCACCGAGAAGAATGGGAATATCACACGTCCACGGAAGCGGTCGAACAATCGCCCTTGTTCATCCTTCAAGCAAACTCCTGTACCAATTTGGTTATCAGGATTATTCACCAAATACGCATCTTGATAGCCCGCTTTCTTGGCCTCCTCCCAAAGTTTGGCTCTCTCTGGGGAATAACCTAATTGAAACTTGCGGATAATATCCTCGCGGATACCACGTTGGCGAAGATATGCCATACCCACAGCAGTACCCTCTTGAGTATCGAAGAGTTGCGATTGAAACCATCTATTGGCAAAATCATTGACCACAAACATCGACTCTCGATCGTCTTGGCGCTGCTTCTCCTCTTGAGTGAGTTCACGCTCCTCAATGGTTATGTGGTAACGTTGCGCCAACTGCTTGATGGCTTCAATATAAGAGCACTGCTCTATCTCCATAATAAATCCCACCGCATTACCTGCCTTGCCACAACCGAAGCATTTGTAGATACCTTTTGAGGGAGAGACGGTAAATGATCCCGTCTTCTCATGATGAAAAGGGCACAAACCCAGCAAGTTTGCCCCTCGTTTCTTCAAAGAGACATAACTACCAACAACATCCTCCACCTTGGCAGTCTCAAAAATTCGGTCTATGGTCTCGCGTGGAATCATTTGTTATTTTCCCAAAGATAGATACCCAATTTTATTTGCCATTGGTCGAAACGACCACGAGTATAGATGTCTTTACCTGCAAATGATTGCGATTTATACGGATTGATCAATCCAAAATCATATCCACCACGCAAGAAATAGCGCTCATATTGGAAACCAGCTCCAATACCCCAAGTGACATTAAGTCGCTTGAGTGTATTGTCCTTCATGTCTTCCTCGGAATAGATATCATCGGTTGGATTGGCAACATCTTGTTGTGCATCCTTACCATTATTGATATAATTCTTTTTTGTGAACGACAAACCACATTGCAAAGTTGGTCCCGTATAAAGCATCAGCCAAGTGCGTTTAGCAATCTCGAACTTATACTGCCAATCCACAGGTACCTCCAACTGATGATATAATCCATTCGAACTAACTTGAGGATAATCAGTAGGTTGACTACTTACTTTCTTCACCCAAGGCGTAGAGTTTGCTCCAAAAGTATAGTTCAAACCCATAGTCACACCAAACCCTTTTATAATGGTAGCATCATACACTACACCCACCTTAAAACCATTATAGGCAGAAGGGGTTAGGGTTTTTCCAGCATCTATTCTAGGGTCGTTCAATTGCGTAATAGGACGTGCATATCCTAACTGAATGCCTAGATACTCTTGGGCCTGAAGTGTCAATACCATTATAGCCATGACACATACTGATAATATTCTTTTCATTATACTATTATGATTTAATATTCTTCATTGTCTTCTTCCTCATCTTCATCCTCTGAAGCTGACACTGCCGCTGCATCAGGACGTGGCGTGCGTGTTGGATTCAAGAATATGTCCCCTGGTTGGCGAGGACGTTCTTGCTCCGCCCAAAAAAAAGTTACCAAGTACCGATCCTCCTCAGTTGCCTGACTCATCGGTATCATTCTACCCGTAGTAGAAGTAGTGAATAAAATATGATGTATCTGACGATTTTCTAAGTACAATTTGACAAAACTACTCTGCGTCTTATTTACTCCCACATAGCTACCATCATCCTCACGAGGATAGAATATTGTCTCCGCATTTCCCTGAACATCAACCAAATACACATCTCCCTCACGAACGTAGGCATACATTTCCTTACCTGCCAACTGATCAAATTCATCTTTACCCTCACGCTTGATTGCTATTGCATTACCGATGCCATGCAAATAGTCCACCGTACCATTGCTTAGGTAAATATTCACCGTATCGGCAGACACTTGATTATCCTCATTCCAACATACGGGATCACCACATAGCGTAGCTATCGAATCTAAACCATTGTAATGCACCGAGTCGCAAACTGCCTGCACATCTTCACGAAAAATGCGAACATTATAGTATGCCCTAACCTGCAAATAAGTGGTATCCTGCCACAATGTATCTGGAGCTGGATATTGCCATACTGAATCTACCATGACACTATCTTTCGCTACTAAATCATACCGTTGATAAGGTATCTGATCTGTAAACAGTGTATCTGCGTGCATATATGTAAACATCAGGGAGTCCGACCATTCCACCAACATCGCACTATCTGTCACATAGCCATGATTATCTTTCTCCCATACCTCACCTTTATTACCATACAAGGTCATATGATTTGCAGAATCCGCACTTTGCATATTACCGCGTACCTTGCCATAACCCGCCAACTTATCATAATATATCGTATCGCCCGTCAAAGTCATTCCATCACTATGAATGATAAGCGAACGATTCAGCAACATCGAACGTTCCGTATCGGTATTATACCAGCCTTTCGATGAAAAAATTGTTGTTTCATGTTCATATACAATTTGCGTCTCACTCACAATATCCGCCTGATGAGTCGCTGTATTATAGCACAATGTATCTGTTGATAACACAAACTTAGGATGGTGCAATTGTACGTTTCCACGAAACAATGCTTGATGGTCATCGGGCGTATATTGTCCCCAAATAGAACGAAGAGTATTCAATTCATCCTCTATCGTTCCACCTGAAAAGTAATACGCTATATTACGAGCACGGTCATAGTTCAAACTATCAGTTTTTAAACTCGTCTCTCCATTATGAATCAACTTCACATGTTTGCGAAAACGAGCTAACTTGGTATTGCCATCATAGTACAACATATCACCAAATCCCTCAATACTATCACCTTGAACCAAATGTACATGACCAAAAGCATGCAACGAATTCTCCTTCTCAAAGAAATAAGCAGAATCGCAGTACATCAATACGGAATCATGGCGAAAACGCACATCTCCCTTCAATATCTGCACATTAGGAAGACGGCGTTCATCAAAAGACAACGTCTCCGAATGTTCCAAATACACCATCTGAGTGCCTTTCTCTTGAGCAAACGCCACCGCAGCCAACCCACAGGCCAATATGACAAAACTCCAATTGCGCATCCTTTCGCCTATCCCTATTTCACCCAACCTGGATACTCAAAATCACAACCACGCCATGCTGGATCTATCTGAACATATATCTCTCTTTGCTTTTTTCGAATCCAATCATCCAGTACCTCCACACTTTGCTTCTGCTCAAGCAACTGAAGGATTACTTGAAAGTCGTCCACTAGATTCGCTTTATGGGCATCGCGTTTCGATTTCAGTTTGACGATCGCACAAACCTCCTTGTTTTTTCGCTTATCCATCATCACAAATGGTTGGCTCACATCACCTTCATTCATCGTATAAATCTGACGTGCTATCTCTGCGGGCAAATCTTGATATTCGAACTTGCTGGCACCCGTATTGGGATTGGTCATCAGTCCACCACTCATCAACGTATTCTTATCTTCAGAAAACGATGCAACTGCTGCCTCAAATAGCATACCACTATCAACTACCTGAATACGAATTGAATCCAATATTCCCATTGCCTTCACTCTATCTTCGCCCGAAACACGAGGCTTCAACAAGATATGGCGGCAATTAATACGTTCACCTTTTTTCTCTATCAATTGAATGATATGATAGCCATACTCAGTCTGAACTACACGCGACACGCGTTTGGGATCGCTCAAGTTAAACGCTACGTCTGCAAACTCACTCACTAACTGACCTCTACCCACAAAACCCAATTCGCCACCGCGCTTCGCTGACTCCACATCCTCCGAATACAAACGAGCTAACATACTAAAATCCGCATTGCCACTATGCACACGGTCCGTAAACTCACGTAATAACGATTTCACACGTTCTGTCTCTTCCAAAGGCACTGGCGGATCGATGCTCAATATTTGCACCTCTACTTGAGCTGGAACCATAGGTATAGAATCCGATGGCAATGAGTTGTAATAGCGACGAACTTCAGCGGGAGTAGGAGCTATTTTCTCTGTTAATTTACTTTGCATCTGCTGGATAATCATCTGATTACGAACACCTGTCATCATTTCTTCACGTATCTCGGTACTCGTCTTGCGAAAATACTCCTCCAGCTTCTCCTTGCTACCTATCTGAGAAATGTAATAATCCATACGCATATCCACTTGACTACTTACAGATGATTCATTCACCACAATTGAGTCCAATTCTGCCTGATGAAGATACAACTTCTGAATAGCTAATTGCTCTGGAATCACGCAATACGGATCACCTGCAATAGGAGTACCCTCATACTGAGCACGCAAGCGTTCCTCCTCAACTTCGCTACGCAAAATCGCTTCCTCGCCTACTATCCATATCACTTCATCAATGATATTATCTTGAGCCATTGACAAACCGCATAGTGTCAACAACCAACTACTCACTAACAATAATCTATTTCTCATATCGTTTCAATTTTCCATTTTCTATTGCTTTCTCATACAGGTCATCACGCAACGACTGAACAAACTCCACCTGTCGCTCACTCAGAATCATCTCCTGTATTTTATCCTGCACATATTCCAGAGGCTCATACTCACCAGCAGAACAAACATCCGTCACCTGCAACAGATAGATATTCAGCGAGTCACACCATTCTATCTGCTTCTTTTGCTTCAGTTGTTTCGACAACTCTTCTTTCGTCGTAGGCAGATACAATGCTATCTGAGATGCCGTCTTCCAATCATCCAAAAACAACTCATACCCACTTGCGTATTGATACGCATATTTCTCCACCCACTCTATCTGCTCCTCATCATACGGCTTTTTTATCACTTCTCGTAACTTATCGGTATTAGGCGCCCCTGCAGGCATAACAAGTAAGACACCACGTACTATCGATTCTTCCAGCACAAAATGGCTCTTATTTCTCTCATAAAAATCATGCACCACTGTATCCTCAATATATGTAGGCATTTTCTGAGACACTTGTCGTTTTTCCCACTCAAACTGATACAACCAACGCCTGTAATCTTCTACCAATCTATCTATCTCCTTATCCCCTAAATCCTTTGATTTCTCCCACACAATCAATCCTGTAGCCCACTGACGAATATATTGCTCTGCCACACGCGCACTATCTTCCAACGATAACCCCCTAGTCAAGATATCCAAATCCGAATAAGCTAAAGTCGAACCATTATACTCAGCCACCAGACCACCACGACGTTTCTGCTCAAACTTATCACAACCCATGAGCAAAACGCAACTAACAAATACACATATCCATTTCTTCATAAGAATCCACATTTAACCCGCAAAGATACAACTTTTTTTTTACATGCACAAATTTTTTCCATTTTTTCCTATAGTATGCCCCTCGTATGCCACCTATCGTCATCGGAACCTCATCGGAACCTCATCGTGACTTCATCGTGACCTCATCGAGACCTCGCCGTGTCTTTACCATACTTTCGTCGTCATATCACCGACATTTCTCTATATATACACAGTGTCCATCTACCAATTTCGGTTGGGATGCAAACCTATATTTCGGAGCAGCCACTCCACTTCCAACAACCATATCTCTTGCCACTTCCACATGCACCTCATCACATATTCCCGTCTCTAAAATCGTATTCAGCAACTTGGCACCACCTTCCACTAATACCGAATGGATATTTCTCCGCGCCAAATCCTTCAGTACAAACGACCAATCTGTATTATCTCGATAAACGATCGTCTCGGATTCATCGGAAAATATCCTACTCTTTGCCGGCAACACACCATGCCGATCCAGAGTCACACGTATAGGATTTCTACCGCTCCAATGAGTGGTTAGTAAGCGAGGATTATCCATCAATACCGTATTCGTCCCTACCATAATAGCCATGTTCTCTGCGCGTTGCTGATGAACCAACTGCTTCATCAACGGAGTAGAAATTACCAATGGAGCGCCTCCCTCATCACCTAATTGCCTATTATCTATATACCCATCTGCGGTTTGTGCCCATTTCAAGGTCACATACGGACGTCCTTTCTCTTGCAGGCAGAAAAATCGCTTATTTAGCTCTCTGCATTTTTCCTCTAACACGCCAACAATCACCTCTATTCCTGCCTCTTGCATCATCCTCACACCTCTACCTGCCACTTTGGGATTTGGATCTAAACAACCTACTACCACACGCCCTATGCCTTTCTTTATTATCAACTCTGCACACGGAGGCGTCTTGCCATAATGACTACAAGGCTCTAAACTAACATACAACGTACATCGCTTATAATCAATGCCTTCTGGATAATTTTCTTCTGCATTTCGAAGGCAATTAGGTTCCGCATGCGGACCACCATACTGCTCATGCCATCCCTCACCCAAGATTATCTCTCTACTCCCTACTCGCTCTTCTCTACTCTCCACCAATACTGCGCCTACCATTGGATTAGGGGCTACATAATATTCGCCCAATCTTGCTAATTGCAAGCACCTTGACATGTATAATTTTGCACTTTCCATTTTTTTTCGTACCTTTGCAGCATGAAACAACAAATTGATTATATTATTTCGCAATTACGAGGTTTTTACCCCGAGGAAGAACTGCGCGAGTTAGCATATTGGGTCATTGAAGAAACCACTGGATTAACCCGAACACAGATTCTAACAGAGTGCAAAGGTACACAAATTATTCCAAATATCGAAATAATTTTGCAAAAACTTCGCGCGCATGAACCTATACAATATATTTTTGGACACACCGAATGGCGTGGACTTGACCTACTAGTTACACCAGCCACTCTCATCCCTCGTCCTGAAACCGCAGAGCTAATCGACTGGATATTAGAATCTTGCGACAAGAGCAAACCACTACATGTGTTAGATATAGGTACGGGGAGCGGATGTATCGCCATTGCGCTCAAAAAGTCGGCTCCATTGTGGCAAGTGATAGGCATAGATATCAGCCCAGACGCTTTAGAAATCGCTCACGAGAATGCGAAACGTAATAGTGTAGAAGTGGAGTGGACTCAAGCTGATATCCTCTCACCAATAACCAATTACCGATTTCCAATCCTAGACATTATCGTGAGCAATCCTCCTTATATCTGCCACCGCGAAAAAGCAAATATGGACGCACGTGTATTAGACTATGAACCACACTCGGCCTTGTTCGTTCCTGATGACGAACCCTTGCTTTTCTACCGCCGAATTGCAGCGATGAAATCAGCAAAAAGTCTATATTTCGAGATCAACGAAGCATATGGGAAGGAGGTATGCGACATGTTGAAAGAATTAGGATATACCAACATACAACTCAAACACGATATCTATGGCAAACCACGAATGGTCTTTGGACGAATTGAAGCATAAGGCAGAAGCATATTGCGCAACTGCAGAACGCTGTTGCTCCGAAGTGAGCAGTAAGCTCATGCAATGGGGGGCAACACCCGATGCAATCGACCAAATTCTCGATTCCCTCCAATCTTCGCGTTATATCGACGAAGCACGTTATTGCGCTGCCTTCGCACATGACAAACTACTCTATCAAGGTTGGGGACGCGTGAAGATTCGTGCTGCATTATTTGCCAAACACCTTCCGTCACTTCTAATCACACAAGCCCTCAACTCTCTTGATGAATTCGAATATTCTGATACATTGAAACACATTATGGATACAAAAAAACGTGCCATCAAATCCAATGATCCAATGGCACGTGAGAAACTCATTCGTTTTCTGCTTCAACGTGGATTTACCTTCGATGAAATCGAAAAAAATCTTAATCCTTAACTCCAGTTCTTAATTTCCTCTCGTTGCTTCGTAAATCAACGGAGCAATTTCTGTATTATCATGCCAACCTGTGAATTTTTCAGCACCCACTCCAATGGCGAATACTGGTACCGCAGAAGCGGTATGTCCCTTGCTAGTCCAGCCCAAACGTGATTTTTGATTCAAAATTGCCAACGATTTAGCAGCTAAAGCATTCAAATCCTTATACAAAGTCTTCTCTACACCCTGATGTTGCATCATATTGGCATAAGCTTCTTGCAACTCTTTATCTTCCTGTTCAGTCATCTCTACCGCTGCATACAAACCTGTGTTCTGTGATATAACCACTTTCATCTGCTCCCATGTCAAATCCTTTCCGAATTTCTTGTAGAGAGCTGACAACTGATCCGACAGCAAGTCCGACGAACATTTCTGCTCTGCCAACACCTTAAGATTCAGAACATAATCACTATTACCCAATGCCATACCACCCGTTTCATGGTCTGCTGTTATCACAATCAGGGTCTCATCAGGATGTTGCATATAGAAATCATATGCCACCTTTATCGCGTTATCAAAATCCATCACTTCATGCAGTACTGTTCCGCCATCGTTGGCATGACTAGCATAATCAATCTTGCCGCCTTCTGCCATCATGAAGAAGCGTTCATGCGAACTCAACTGAGCAATAGCCACCTCCACCAGTTCTGGTAAACTCAGTTCTCCCTCCTTGCGGTCAATGGCATAAGGCAATGCACCTGCATGGCGTGAACGATCTGTCAAACATATCTCTGGTACCACTAGCATTTTCTTTGCTCCTACCTTGGCTTTAGCATCTGTATATCCACCCGCCAATACGTAGCCATTCTCCTCACACAAATCGTACAAGTTTGGTGCTGAAGAATTTTGCTTATCTTGTGGATGATAGAAGCCCGACCCGCCAAAGAAATCAAAGCCTGACTCCGCCAACTGAGTGCCTATCACATAATAGTCATTACGCGAGGGCGTATGCGCATAGTGGGAAGATGGTGTAGCATGATCTATAGTCACGGAAGTCATGATACCCACGCCCCAACCTTCTTCTTTCAATCGCGAAGCCACACTTACAACAGCCACGCTATCAGGAGTTTGACCTATCATGCCATTCTTCGTTTTCTTTCCTGTAGCCAAACAAGTACCCGAAGCTGCTGAATCTGTTATACCGCTAGATGCTGAAAAGGTAGCCACTTGACCAGAATATGGAAACGTGGTCATTAACAGCGACTTACGACCAATTTTACCATCTAGTTCTGCTAGATACATCTCTGTAGCCAACACTTGGTGAGGTCCCATACCATCACCGATAAAGAAAAATACATACTTCGCTTGTGCTACTGATAGCAGAGCTATCAAACTGAAAATAAAAACAAATGATAAACGTTTCATGGTATTTTCTGATTTTACAGTAGATCTCAATTTCTTAATTCTAAATCACTCTTCCAGCAAGTCAGGACGTCTTTCTTGAGTATGACGTACACTTTCTTCGTATAGCCATTCTTCTATTTTGGCTTGATGGCCCGACAACAATATCTCTGGTACCTTCCATCCTTTGTATTCTGCGGGACGAGTATAAACACCTGGCTCCAATAATCCATCCTGAAAACTATCGCTCAGCGCACTAGTCTCATCGCCTATTGCACCAGGCAGCAAACGTACAATCGCGTCGGTCATAATAGCTGCTGGCATCTCGCCACCTGTCAGCACAAAATCACCTATGGTGTATTCTTTTGTAATAAAATGATCGCGCACACGCTGATCTACACCCTTGTAATGCCCACAAAGAATGATGATATTCTCTTTCATGGATAACGTATTCGCCTCTTTCTGAGTAAATCGCTCACCATCAGGTGCAGTAAATATCACTTCATCATATTCTCGCTGACTTTTAAGATACGAAATAGCACGATCAATCGGCTCTATTTGCAGTACCATTCCTGCTCCAAAGCCAAACGCATAATCATCTATCTTGCGATGTTTATCCAAGGTAAAATCACGCAAGTTATGCACATAAATCTCCACCAAACCCTTATCTTTGGCACGTTGTACGATGGAGTGATTCAATGGTGACTCCAATAATTCTGGACATGCTGTCAATATATCAATACGCATATCGTTCTTAATCCAAGATTAATTCTTAATTCAACATTCTTAATTCTCTAAGGCACAGGATCATAGCCACTTCCACCCCAAGGATGACATCGCATAATTCGCTTGATTCCCATCCATCCACCTTTCAAAACCCCATATTTCATCACAGCTTCCACCATATATTGGCTGCAAGTAGGTGTAAAACGACAACTTGGAGCTGTAAAAGGCGAAATACAATAACGATAAAAGTACACAGGTAGCAAAAAAATATGTCTAAGCCACTTCCTCATAACGGCTCCCCTACTTTACCCAATCTATTCAATGCCTTACGTATCGCTTTGTCTATCAGACGATAATCTTGTTTCTCCTTGTCAATATAGTTGAACGCAATCTGAAAATACTTACCAGTTTCTTCCAGCACATACTTATTCAATCTATATGCCTCCCGCATTTGGCGACGCAGTCGATTCCTATCTACCGCATGCTTAAACAATGACTTTGGCGCCCAAATCAGAACTTGTGTAGGAGCTTGATCCACAAGCAGATAAGTCACGCGCAATGGCCATACTACAAACCGCTTTCCATTCTTATACAAATGGTCCACAGCCTGCTCACCGCACAACTTCCCTGATTTTGGAAACGTCCCCTCCATTCATCATTAGCCTTGCTGCGACTCCAAGAAATCCTTAATCGCAGTAGTGATACTTGGATATTTCTCCGATGGAGCCTTTATATCCACTCTAAAACCAGCCTCTTCCAAAGCAGCTACCGTGTTCGCACCAAAACCTGCAATCACAGTATCACCTTGCTCCCAATCGGGGAAATTCTTCTTCAGCGCAGCCACACCCGAGGGAGTAAACAGCACAATCATATCATAGTCAAACGCCTTGTCTTTAGGCCATTCGTTGGCAACTGTGCGGTACATCACCGCAGGTTTGACCACGATATTATTCTCTGCAAACATGTTCAGAGTTTCCTCGTTATGCACATCTGACATTACCATCAAGTATTTCTCTTGTGGACGACGATGCATCGCAGGTAACAAGTCTTCAAAACGGTTATTCTCTGCCGCAAACACTTTGCGCTTGCGATATTGGATATACTTTTGCAAGTAATTACCTACTGCCTCTGAAATACAATAATAGTGCATCGTTTCTGGAACCGAGAAACGCATCTCTTCTGCCATACGGAAGTAATGGTCAATACCCAAACGTGAATTCACGATGATCGCAGTATAATCTTCCAAATAAATGTGTTGATCTCTAAACTCACGCACTCCTATACCTTCCACCTTTATCAATTGTTGGAAATGACACTGCACACCATACTCCGACACCATATCGGCATACGGATTACGGTCTGACAACGGAGCTGGTTGAGACACCAAAATCTTCTTTACTTTTTTCATCACAATATATCTTTTATCAAAAAGTAGGTCGCCACCAATGGCACTACTTCTAAACTTATAATGTACAAAAGAATATAAAAAATCGACAAAATATTCCTATATAACAACTGCACACTCTTAACCAGCAACAAACCCACATACACAGTTGCCAATGTATAGCACATACTATTCATTATCATCACATTATCAACCCATTGCATCATCAAAACGCACAACCATAATACTAACGCAACAGCATTACAAATACAACTCCGTTGCTCAAAAATTAGGTCACTTTGCTTCGCAGACAAAAACACTACACATACCAATTTTTCTAGCCCATACTGTACCAACATCATCCCACCTATCAACCCCAATGCTACACAGTAATCACCCATCGAACAACCACCCCTCTCTCTGATCTGCATCAGATAAATAGCCATTGCCATCACCCCACATCGAAACAACCAAGCCAATATCTTCCCCTGCCAACTTGAGTCCAAATACAAACGCTCGGATCGACTAAACATGGTTCTAAATACCAACAACAAATCCGTTACAAAATAACGATTAAATGCCATCAACACCAACATAACCAGCATCACCCAACTAACCCAAGCAGCTGACATTGATGAAATTATGCGGGATATCACCTCCATAGCCTATCCTGTAATCTACTACCCCATCAAATAGATGCCAACCGCCGCGTACTCGTATCCCAAGCAGGAGCACTCTCTATCGCTGGCAACACTTCCTCTGGCTCATTCACCACCACAAACATTTCCTTATGTATCGGACGCATCATCTGTTCCTCTACCATTAAGTCAATACAAGCCAGCAACTTATCGTAATACCCATCCGTATTCAATATCACCACAGGGCAGCTATGCAACCCCAATTGCTTCCATGTCAAGCACTCCAGCAACTCCTCAAAGGTTCCGATTCCACCAGGCAACGCCACCATAGCATCCGCCATCTTGCAAATAGTTGCCTTACGTTCATGCATACTCTCAGTCACGATAGTCTCAGTACTATCTGGATTATTCCATTTCTGATCCACCATAAACTGCGGTATTACCCCCACTACTTCACCCCCTGCTTTCAGCGCACCACGAGCCACAGCTGCCATCAATCCGATGCCGCCATCACCATAGATCACACGCTTGCCACTTGTAGCAATCAACTCTCCTAAACGTTCTGCTGCACCAACAAAACAAGCACGAACCTTGTTGGAACTCGCGCAATATACCGCTATAGACCTTATCATGCCTTCGTCTTTCAAAATCGGCTACAAAGGTACTGCTTTTTTTTGACATATGCAATTATTCACTCATTTTTCACTTTAGATCCACACAACAATTAATGTATAATCCGCAATTCGTATTTCAAAAACAAACGAAATACAGCCATAAATCTTAGGTGATTCTTAGGTGATTCATAGGTGATTTATAGGTGATTCTTAGGTGATTCAGCAGTCATAGCAAAGATTCCACTATGTCTCCTTGAGTTTTCTCGCTGCTATTCCACCTTACTTTCATACCCAAAACAGGAGCGACAAAAGCGCGTTCACAAAACAAAATCGCCATTTTTAGGCGATTTTTCTTGCATATCCGCGTTTTTTTCACTACCTTTGCCACGTTTTTTTACTCTTGCAAACAAATGAATATAGAAATCAAACAGATAACCAACAAGTTAGGTTTACTGCGCTTCGTTAAATTCGGCAACGACTTCTACAAAGGCTGCGAAAATTTCTGCCCATCTCTCATCTTGGATGAGTTAAATATCTTCAACCCAAAGAAAAACCCCGCATTTGAAGTGTGCGAAAATGTACTCTACATGGCATACAAAGATGGCAAACCTGTCGGACGTATCGCTGGAATCATCAACCACGAGGCCAACCGCAAATGGGGTGTCAACCAAGTGCGCTTCGGATGGATGGACTTTATTGATGACCTTGAGGTTAGCCGCGCTTTGCTCGATGCTGTCGCAGCATGGGGAAAAAGTAAAGGTATGAACGGACTCAATGGACCAGTTGGTTTTACCGATTTCGACCACCAGGGACTACTCATTGAGGGTTACGATCATCTCGCGCCTATGGCTTCGCTCTACAACTACCCTTACTATGTCAAGCATATGGAGGCATATAATCTGGTCAAGGAGAACGATTGGATTGAGATGCAAATCTATCCTCCACAAGAACTGCCAGAACGATTCGGAAGAATGGCTAAAATCGTAGAGCAACGTAGCAATGTACGCGTCGATAAGGTTAAGACAGTCAAAGAGTTAGTCGCAAAATACGGCACTTCATACATGGATGTAATCGATGTCGCATACCAAAAGCTCTACAATTTCCAACCACTCACTGACCGACAAAAAAAGCAGTACTGCGATGCGTATTTTCCGCTGCTTAATTTCGACTTTGTAACCATCGTAGTAAACGAAAATGACGAGGTCGTAGGCGTAGGAGCAGGTATGCCAGACATCTCCAAAGCATTACGCAAATGTCGCGGAAGACTCTTTCCATTCGGGTGGTACCACCTACTAAAAACTTTAAAATCAGACCATTACGAGAAGTTCGATTTGCTCATCATAGCTATTCGTCCTGACTATCAAGACCGTGGACTCAATGCTGTTATCATTGCCGACCAACACCCATATTTCGTTAAATATGGCATTAAAGCAGTAGAGACAACAGCAATCATGGAAACCAACTTCAAGAACCTCAGTCACTGGGAAGTGTTCCCACACAAATATCACAAACGTCGTCGAGCATACATCAAGGCTATTTAGCAATGCCACACCGCACAAAAGAAGAAATATACCGCAAAGCATACGATCAACTCTGTGCTTACATGGATGAACACAATCTGCGCCACACCGCAGAACGCTTCAGTATTTTGTCTTCTATCTGCACCCTGCAACGTTTCACAGTGGACGATCTCCGCTATGCACTCACAGGAATAACCATCAGCCGAGCCACTGTCTATAACACATTGGAACTCATGGAGGAAGCGGGAATTATTCGACATATTGAGAAAGAATACGGTGTGCGTGCGGGGCAATACGAACTCACTTGTCTCAGAACCTCATCCGTACAAATCATTTGCGAACGGTGTGGCAGAATCAGTGAAGTCAAAGACTCTACCATCTCACGCATGCTTCAGGACAAGAAGTTCACCAACTTCACACCCGAACGCTTCTCCTTATATATATATGGACATTGCAAGGTATGCCGACGCAAATTATTAAAAAGCAAAAAATAACCTACAACCTCATATTTATCAAGTAACTATGTATTGGATATTATTCATCACCATCGCCCTGCTCAGCTGGGCCGTAAGCGGATTAATGAATCACCGCTTCAAAAAATACGCACAAGAACCTCTTCCGCTAACGGGACGCGAAGTGGCAGAAAAAATGCTACGTGACAACGGAATATATGATGTCACCGTCACTTGCACTCCTGGTCATCTTACCGACCACTACGACCCTCGCAACAAAACGGTCAACCTCTCTGAATCCGTATATAACTCCAACAATGTAGCAGCTGCTGCCGTAGCTGCACACGAGTGTGGACATGCCCTGCAACATGCGTATTCATATGCTCCGCTACAAATGCGTTCGACACTCGTACCCGTAGTAAATTTCGCATCCAAATGGCTTACCTGGGTGTTACTCGGAGGTATTTTATTGTTGGAGACCTTTCCACAACTCCTGTTGCTGGGCATCATCCTTTATGCTTTAACCACATTGTTTGCCTTTGTTACTCTACCTGTAGAAATCAATGCAAGCCAACGTGCTATTTTATGGTTGGAGCAAGCGGGGATTACCAATCGGGAGACCACACCAATGGCAGCTTCAGCCTTGCGTAGTGCAGCATATACCTACGTGGTAGCAGCATTATCATCGCTGGGAACATTGATCTATTATATTTTGATATACGTTGGCGGTAGCCGCGATTAAACAGTTATCGCAAAAATACTTTTGAGGTCGTTAGACCATTTAAAATAACGAGGACTTCGTGAGTCCGAGTTACGAGGAGGAAGCGCGGGCGCCTAATGCCGCAAAGCGGCATTCATTGCGGCAAGCGCATTCCGACGAGGCCCTGTAGCTTAGCTGAATAGAGCGTCAGATTCCGGTTCTGAAGGTCGTGGGTTTGAATCCCACCGGGGTCACAAATAGATTATCCGAACACATCGGAACAAATATTTTGAACCATGAAAGTTATCAACCTATCCGAGCAACCTTCCTTGCTCAACCAGTATTTGAAAGAATTGCGTTCTGTTGATATACAGAAAGATAGTATGCGTTTTCGCCGCAATATGGAGCGAATTGGCGAAATCATGGCTATGGAAATTAGCAGACAACTTACCTATACCACCGAGCAGGTGCAAACTCCTTTAGCACTTGCTACAATGATGGTTCCCCAAGATAAAGTCGTTTTAGGAACCGTATTAAGAGCAGGGCTACCTTTGCATCAAGGATTTTTAAATATGTTTGACCATGCAGAAAACGCATTCATTAGTGCCTTTCGTAAAGAAAATAAAGGTGAAATAGAGATTGTTTCTGAGTATTTGGCAGCACCTTCAATCGAAGGTAAAACACTCATTTTGGTAGATCCCATGTTAGCAACTGGCCTATCTATGGAAGTAGCATATAAAGCCCTACTCGGCCATGGTACCCCTCAAAAAGTACATATCGCATGCGTCTTTAGTACGCCACAATCCATACAATATCTATCAGATAACTTACCCGACGAGACCACTCTCTGGTGCGCTGTCGTTGATCCCGTTCTTAACGAAAAGAAATACATTGTTCCTGGCTTAGGAGATGCTGGTGATTTATGCTTTGGCGAAAAGCTCTAAAATATTGGCGCAGTTTGGTAATCACCCTCCTCATTGCTTACGGATGCTTATTTCGTCAGCCGCTACATACATTTCCCCCTATCGAACATGGAGATAAATGGAGTCATTATGCAGCATTTATGCTACTAACCTTGTGCATACTTTGGGATAGCCATCAAGCTACCGTGACACCATGGAAAAAGTGGACATTGGCAATTTTATATCCTATTGCTTACGGAGGAATCATTGAGTTATTACAATCAAAATACTTTTATCCTCGTATTGGTGAATGGGCAGATTGGTTAGCAGATTGCACTGGGGTACTAATAGCTAGCTTGATTGGATTAATCATACAAAAATGGCATGAACACAGAATGGCTCAATAGGATTGCACTCACTTATGCAAACAAGACACGCTTGCGAACCATTCGGCAAGCTCTAGATAACTATGGCTCTGCTACAGAGATCATCAACCGTCACCCCGAATTAGTAAATCACGAGGCCTTAACCTTTGCACAACAAGAACTGCTTTTTATTGAGAAACATCACATCAAAACCTATTTCTATCAAGACGAAAATTATCCATATCGCCTTGCACAATGCATAGATGCACCGCTGTTGCTATATGCTAAAGGCAACGTCAATATTAATCCTAAGTATGCCATCAGTGTGGTAGGTACACGTATGCCTAGCGAGCGTGGAAAAGACTGGTGCAGACGACTAATTTTAGATTTAGCCAACTTAGTTCCTGACCTAACTATCATTAGCGGACTAGCATATGGAATAGATGTTATTGCTCATAAGGCTGCCATAGAAGCTGGTATTCCGACCATCATTATCCCCGCTCATGGATTAGATAGAATATACCCAGCAGTTCATCGTCAAGTAGCCATACAAAGTTTAGAAAAAGGAGGCATCCTTACCGAGTACACCACTGGCACTGAACCAGAACGGCATAATTTCGTAGCCCGCAATCGAATTGTCGCTGGCTTAGCAGACGCAGTTATTGTGGTAGAATCCAAGAAGAGAGGAGGGTCATTAATTACTGCCAACATGGCGCAAGATTATGGAAGAGAAGTTTTTGCAGTGCCAGGTCGTGTAGATGACACATGTAGCGAAGGGTGCAATGATCTCATCAAGCGAAACAAAGCTCAGCTTATTGATTGCGCTGAAGACCTCATTACCGCAATGCAATGGCAAAAACAAGATAAACAACCTATACAAACGGCTATGGTTGAGTTAATGCACGACCTATCTGACATACAGCAACAACTAATTGTTCTTTTGCGCGAAGCAGAAGAAGGCTTACACATAAATCAAATGGTATTAGAAACCCAACTAGCATACAATATCGTTTCTTCAGAACTAATTATGTTAGAACTTCAAGATATTGTAAAATCTATGCCTGGAGGTATGTGGAGAATCAAAAAGTAATTTGCTCTATCTTCTCTATTATCCCATAAAACAGGAAAGACCGCCAAGCGGTCTTTCCTGTTTTATAGATTTATCATTACCTTCTATCAAATCCAACGAACGTAGCAGAAGTCCATGCGGTGTGGCAAGAGGTCGTTCTTAGGATACATACGCAAGCCGAACTTCATACCGCCAGCGTAGTCCAAACGATAATCCACCTCGAAGAACAAGTGACTACCCTCAGCTTTCACGAGGTTGAGTTGTTTTACCTCATAGAGCTTGTCGTTGTTGTGAGTAGAGGTGCGGATTGCCACCAACTCAACGCCGATACCCTTGTCGTTAAGACCCTTAGTATCAAGTTCTACTGCCACCTTGCATTTGCCACCTACGTTAGCAGGCAGCTCGGTTGGCTCGAAGATAGAACTTATTACCTCGATGTTATCCCAGTGAGCTACAATATTTTGCTTCCAAGCCACGATCTCCTTAGCAATCTTGTAGTTGTCTGCACCGAGCAATGCGTGACGCTTAGCGAGTTTATTATAGAACTTCTCGAAGTAGTCATCCATCATACGCTTGGTTGTGAAGCGTGGGGTGATCTTGGTCACAGAATTCTTGATAGTTTGGATCCATGCTGGAGAGTAACCCTTGCTGTTCTTAGCGTAGTACATTGGGATAATCTCGTTCTCAAGCATTTGGTAGATAGTAGCTGCATCCAATTGGTCTTGGTGAGCTTGGTTCTCGTAGGTACGCTTGTCGGTCAATGCCCAACCAGCACCCTCTACGTAACCCTCTTTCCACCAACCATCGAGTACAGAGAAGTTCAATACACCGTTCATTTGTGCCTTCTCACCAGATGTACCAGACGCCTCCAATGGACGAGTAGGAGTATTCAACCAGATATCCACACCAGAGATGAGGCGCTTAGCGAGGCGCATGTCGTAGTTCTCGAGGAAGATAATCTTACCCAAGAATTGTGGCATACGGCTGATCTCGATGATACGCTTGATGAGGCCTTGACCACCGCCATCAGCTGGGTGAGCCTTACCAGTAAAGAGGAATTGTACAGGACGGCTAGGGTTGTTCACGAGTTTATCCAAACGCTCCAAGTCGGTGAAGAGCAAGTGAGCACGTTTGTATGTTGCGAAACGACGACCGAAACCGATGATGAGGTTGTCCGCATTCATCTCGTTCAATGCGCGAACGATACGAGCAGGATCACCTTGAGACTTCATCCAGTTCTCACGGAATTGCTCCTTCAAATAATCGATGAGTTTTTTCTTGAGGCTCATACGAGTAGCCCAGATCTTTTCCTCTGGCATATCGTTGTATGGCGCCCACATTGCGAGGTTAGATTGGTCTTTGATCCACTCTTTAGGGAAGATCTCTTTGTAGATAGCTTTCCACTCGCTAGCAGCCCAAGTAGGCATGTGCACACCGTTGGTCACATAGTCCACGTGAAGCTCCTCCTCGAAGTAACCTGGCCATACAGGAGCAAACATCTTCTTGCTCACTTCGCCGTGCAACCAGCTCACACCATTAGCCTCTTGGCAGGTATTGAGGGCGAATACAGACATAGAGAACTTCTCGGTATTGTCAGCAGGGTTTTGACGACCCATGCCGATGAGGTCAGCCCACTCGATGCCGAGGCGTGCTGGGAAAGCGTTCATATACTTGTAGAACAATCCCTCCTCGAAGTAGTCGTGACCAGCAGGTACTGGAGTATGGCAAGTGTACAAACCGCTTGCGCGAACTACCTCCAATGCTTGTTGGAAGTTCAAGCCCTCTTTCTCTACGAGGTCGAGCATACGTTGGAGACCCATGAATGCTGCGTGACCCTCGTTGCAGTGGTAAACATCCTTCTTGATGCCGAGTTTGTTGAGAGCGAGTGTACCACCCATACCGAGCATGATCTCTTGTTTGATACGGTTCTCCCAGTCGCCACCATAGAGTTGGTGAGTGATTTGGCGATCCCACTCAGAGTTCATCTCGTTGTCGGAAGTCGGATCGTAGCCATGTCGTTCTGTGAGCCAAGGAGTTG
>JAZOVR010000042.1:0-43142 GCA_045658785.1 Paludibacteraceae bacterium
TGCATTTACTGCAGTGTTATCCATTACGGCTGAATATGACAATATCAATCTTGTGGTAGCAATTACGTTAAATACGTTGGTGTTATTTGGAATATTGTCGGCGACCAAATGGTTAACTAAATATATAGGACAGACCACTCTGTATATATTGCGTAAGTTCTTCGGTATCATTGTGTTGGCTATTGCATGTAAGTTGATGTTTGGTAATTTAGCGATGGTATTTAGTTGATAGTTAGGTATGAATATAGGGGTGAAGAATATTGTATTGTTGCTATTAGCATTGTCCTTGTTGGCTTGTCATCGCTTGTCAACTTTTACCGTGGAAGGTCATGTTTCAAATGCTACGGGTGAGGTGTTATATTTAGAACACACAGGATTACTTAAGACAACGATGATTGATTCGTGTGTGCTGTGTGCTGACGGTGTGTTTGCTTTTGAGGCAACTTCGCCTGCTTATCCCGATTTCTATCGTTTGCGTGTGGGTGGAAAATCATTGATATTAGCCATAGACTCTACGGAGAATATCGTAGTAAATACGTCGTATGATAGTCTGGTATATACAACCTGTATTGAGGGAAGCAATCCCTCTGTAGCTATAGCTCAATTGCGCGCAAATGCTCGTGTGAGTTCTCGAGAGGTATTGCGTGAGGCTGCGAAGCAAATGATTATTGCCAATCCTCGTTCATTAACGGCATACTACGCTGTCTTTATGAAGCAAGGTGGGGAATATATTTGGGATATATATGAGCCTGCAGATCGCAGGATGTATCAAGCAGTAGCAACATCTTTTCAAACTTGGATGCCTGATTATGAACGTACGAAAACGCTTTGCGGGCAGGTCAAGGAAGTGTTATATGCAGCGCGTAGTGTACAGCAGCAAGAGGCTGTTCGTCAGCTGATTGATGAAGCGGATAATGCTTTTTTAGATATCTCACTACCCGATGATAATGATATAGTACAATCCCTTTCTGAATTGCGTGGCAAGGTGATTGTTTTGGACTTTTCTGCTATTGAGATGGAGCAAAGTAGAGGATATATTTTTGAGTTGCGTGAATTATACAATCAATATAGCAAGTTGGGCCTAGCAATCTATTCGGTGTCAGTAGATCGTAATAAATTACTTTGGGAAGATGGCGTAATCAACCTTCCTTGGACCAATGTCTATGCAGGAGAGCAGACAATCGAAGTACTGACACGCTACAACGTACAATCATTGCCAACCCTTTTTCTGCTTGACCGAAAAGGCAATGTGCAAGGACGATATACCAATTTCGAACAACTTGACGCTGACATCCAAAAATATCTCTAATCTCGCTCTTGAAGTGGGTTTTGATGCATGTGCTATAGCGCCTGTGCATCGCTTGGATGGTGATGCAGAGTTTATGGACAATTGGATAGCACAGGGATTACACGGCAAAATGGATTACTTGGAGCGCAACTGCGACAAGCGCTACGATCCTGCTATTCTCGTACCTGGTGCACAAGCGGTCATCGTATGCCTGTTGAGTTTTCAAAAATCAGGTAAAGACTATCATCGACGGGTAAAATCGTTGCTCTATATGTTGGAAGCTAAACTCAAGGAAGCATTTGGTGAAGATATTGTATCTTTGACCCATCAACATATTTTTTGTGACTCTGCTCCTATCTTAGAACGTCGTTGGTGTGTCGAAGCTGGATTGGGATTTATTGGTAAAAACCATCAACTGATTCATCCTACTTTAGGTAGTTTGGTTCACCCTGGAGAGATTATTCTCAATGTTCCAGTCGAAGTCGATACCACTGCGTTACCATTTTGCGTGGATGCTAAAGAAATACCAAAGGACTGTGGGGACTGCTACAATTGTGTAAACGCTTGCCCAACGGGTGCATTGCGTAACTCACAATGGGATGCTACGAAGTGTATTGCATATACTACGCACCATTGCTTGGAGTGTCAACTATCTTGTCCATACAATTTAAAATAACTCATCACTCATATGAATACTCTCAAACTTGGCATTGCCTCTGATCATGCAGGCTTCGCCCTCAAACAAACCATTATTGCTTGGCTCCGCGAGCAAGGCATACAAGTTACTGACTATGGATGTCCTTCTACTGATAGCTGTGATTATCCAGATTATGCCCATCCTATGGCAGCTTCTGTTGAAAATGGAACCAACGATATGGGGATTGCGATTTGCTCTACGGGCAACGGAATCACTATGACGTGCAATCATCACCATGCAGTTCGTGCAGCGCTTTGCTGGGATGAACCATTGGCTCGCTTGGCACGCCAACACAACAATGCCAACGTCATTGGTTTGCCTGCTAACTTTATTTCTGCAGAGAAAGCGATCGAGTTGGTAAAAATATTCCTTACCACTGAATTTGAAGGTGGACGTCACGAGCGTCGTGTCAACAAGATTCCTTGCTAGTAGAATCATCAACCAACTGCGTTGCTGGTGGAGTTGCGTGCTATCCTTATTTGGGGTGGTGCGCGTGAGGCATTTACCTACCTTTGTGAGTGTTGAACCTGCGAGCATATGCCAGTTGCGTTGCCCTGAATGTCCAGTTGGTAGAGGCAGTGGGAAACGGAAGGGTGGTGATGCAACATACATGAGTATGGAAATATTTGAACGGGTGTTGCAACAGGTACAGGCAACAGCACACACCATGCAGTTTTATTTTCAAGGAGAACCGTTGCTTCATTCTCAATTACCAACCATGATTGCTAAGGCACATCGTGTAGGTCTTTATACCATTGTATCGACCAACGCGCAAGCCCTCAATTCGCTCATGGCTCAAAAGTTGGTCCAGAGTGGGTTGAATCGTATAATTGTGTCAATTGATGGCTTCTCTGAAAACTCATATTCAGCTTATCGTAAAGGTGGAAGTTTAGAACGAGCATTGGCGGGTTTGCGTTTTTTGCACGAAGCAAAGATACGATACAATTCTTCCATTCGTATTGAATTACAGGTGTTGCGCTTACGCACCAATGAACATGAGTGGGGATGGATTCGCCGTAATTATAAGAAGTTGGGGGCCTCACATCTTGTTTTCAAGACGGCACAACTCTATGATTATAAGCATGGTAATCCGTTGATGCCGAGTGATTCGCGTTACTCTCGATATAAGAAAACGTCTAGTGGAGAATATATTCCGATTACTCAATTCAAAATTCAGAATTCAAAAGTCCTACATTCTCATATACCTTGTGTCCGTTTGTGGTCAGGTTGTGTGATTACTACAGTAGGTGATGTGTTGCCATGTTGTTATGATAAGGAGTGTCATCATTCTTTTGGCAACTTGGTTCGTCAATCCATGGCTGAAGTTTTCCATGGTGATATTGCAAATGCGTTGCGTTATCAAGTGTTGCACCCACAGGAAGAAAGTCTTCCTAAAATGTGTAGAAACTGTGATAGGGGATTGTAAAGTGATGGATTTTTGCATCAACACTTGTGTATGTGCAAAAAAAGTTGTACTTTTGCAAAGAAATAACAAACCTAATTATAAATATGAATGATTTTTTGAAATTTGCCGTGTCTAACGGTATGAACTCTATGCACGTAGAAAAGGCTATGAATGCCTCTGCGAGCTACATTAGTCCGTCTATTTTGGAAGAGCGTCAACTGAATGTGACTCAGATGGATGTATTCTCACGTTTGATGATGGATCGTATTATCTTCCTCGGTACAGAGGTGAATGACTATACCGCCAATGTGATTCAAGCACAATTGTTATACCTCGACTCTGTAGATTCTGAACGAGATATCAATATCTACCTTAACACCCCTGGTGGTAGTGTGTATGCTGGTTTAGGTATCTATGATACGATGCAGTTTATCTCTTCGCGTGTGGCTACAATATGCACAGGTATGGCAGCCAGTATGGGCGCCGTGCTGCTTGTCGCTGGTGAGAAGGGCATGCGTGCCGCGTTGCCTCATAGCCGCGTGATGATTCACCAACCATTAGGTGGTATTCAAGGCCAAGCGTCGGATATTGAGATTACAGCGAGAGAGATTCTTAAACTCAAAGATGAACTTTATCAAATCATCTCCGACCATTCGGGTCAAACCATAGAGAAGATTCGCCAAGATGCAGATCGCGATTATTGGATGACTGCCAACGAAGCACTTGAGTATGGAATGATAGATAAGGTATATTCGAAAAAGTAGTTTAGAGGACGCTTCGCTACTGTTTAGTGTTTAGAGATTAGAGAGAATGGGAACAAAGAAACAAGAAAAATGTGCTTTCTGCGGTAGGGAGATGAAGGATCTCTTTCGCGCGGACATTCCAGGTGTGTATATCTGTCACGAGTGTATCGAGGCAGGACACAAGATGATTATGGAGATGCAGGTGCAGAAAGCACAAAATCCAGAAATAGAAGGGTTGGAACTGGGTACCTTGCCTAAGCCAGCTGATATCAAGGCCTTTTTAGACCAATATGTAATTGGTCAAGACGAGGCGAAGCGCTATCTATCGGTAGCAGTATATAACCACTATAAACGCGTGCTGCAACCCAAAGGAGATGATGGTGTGGAGATTGAGAAGAGTAATATCCTATTGGTAGGTTCTACGGGTACAGGTAAGACCTTGCTAGCTCGTACGATTGCTAAGTTGCTAAAGGTACCTTTTGCCATCGTGGATGCAACCGCATTGACTGAGGCGGGCTATGTGGGCGAGGATGTGGAGTCGCTATTGGTTAGATTGCTACAAGATGCCGATTATGACCTGCAAAAAACCCAAAAAGGTATTGTCTTTATCGACGAAGTGGATAAGATAGCTCGCAAGAGCGAGAACCCTAGTATCACGCGTGATGTATCGGGCGAGGGCGTGCAACAAGGTCTATTGAAGCTGCTGGAGGGATCGGTAGTGAATGTTCCCCCTCAAGGTGGCAGAAAGCACCCAGAGCAAGAGTTTATCCACGTGGATACTCGCAATATATTGTTTATCTGCGGCGGCGCATTCGATGGTATTGAGCGTAAGATTGCCCAACGCATGAACACGCAGGTAGTAGGTTTTGATGCACAAAAGAAGGCGAAAACCATTGACAAGAATAATCTGCTGCAATATGTGGCACCACAAGACTTGAAGTCATTCGGATTGATCCCAGAGATTATCGGTCGTTTGCCTATTTTGACTTATCTCAAACCACTGGATAAGCAAGCACTTCGTAATATCCTCACCGAACCCAATAATGCTATCACCAAACAGTATAAGAAACTGCTGGAGATGGATGGGTATCAGTTAAGTTTTGCCGATGATATGCTGGATTATGTGGTGGATAAGGCATTGGAGAATAAACTAGGTGCTCGTGGTCTGCGCGGATTGATGGAAACTGTGATGATGGATGTGATGTTTGATCTGCCATCGTCGAAGAGCCGCAAGAAGAGTTTTGAGGTTACGAAAGCATATGCGCAAGAGCGCATTGAGAAAGCCGATATTTACAAATTAGCATTGAGTGAAAATTAATCCAATAAATATGAAAAAAGCACTAATTATGATGACAGTGGTGGCAACATTAGCAGGTTGCTGCGCCAAGAAACCACATTACGAGAATGTGAATGAATATCCTGTGAAACAAGGTTCGCTGGATGAGATGGTATATACTCCTGAGAAGACCAGTTTCTCGGTGTGGAGTCCGAATGCCGATAGCGTATATCTGAATATCTACGCGGATGCTACTACTGCCGCTCCATTGCAAACCCTCAGTATGTGCCGTCAGAAGGATGGTAGTTGGGTGAAGACGCTGAAGGGCGACTTGAAAGGTCAGTTCTATACCTTCCAAGTGGTAGAGCCAAGTTCTCGTTGGAAATTGCATGAGACTCCAGGTATCTTTGCAAAGGCAGTAGGTGTGAATGGTCGTCGTGCGGCTATTATTGATTGGGCAACCACTAACCCAGAGGGTTGGGAGAATGATGTGCGTCCTGCTTTTGCGGGTGCGAAAGATGCAATCATCTACGAAATGCACCACCGCGATATGACTATCCATGCTACTTCTGGTGTACAGAACAAGGGTAAGTTTGTCGGTTGGACCGAGCATGGTACCAAGACCGCAGAGGGATTGGCAACAGGTATTGACCACTTGGTCGAGTTGGGCGTGACTCACGTACAGATATTGCCATCGTATGACTACGGATCAGTGGATGAGACTCGTTTGAGCGACAATAAGTACAACTGGGGTTATGATCCAGTGAACTACAATGCTCCTGATGGCGGTTATAGTACCAATCCTTATGATCCTGCTACTCGTGTGCGTGAGATGAAGCAGATGATCCAAGCCTTGCACAAAGCAGGTATTCGCGTGATTATGGATGTGGTGTATAACCACACCTTCAATGTGGAGAACAGTAATTTTACTCAAACTTGCCCTGATTATTTCTATCGTCTGCATGAGAATGGCGATTTGGGTAACGCATCAGGTTGTGGCAATGAGACAGCCAGTGAGCGTGGAATGATGCGTAAGTTTATCATTGAATCATGCCGCTACTGGATTGAAGAGTATCATATGGACGGTTTCCGTTTTGACCTAATGGGTATTCATGATATTGAGACAATGAATATGGTTCGTCAGATGATGGATAGTATTGATCCTAGCTTGTTGCTCTACGGTGAGGGTTGGGCAGCAGGTGGTCCGTTGTACCCAGGCGATGAATTGGCAATGAAGGCTAATATGCAAAAGTTGCCAGGTATTGGCGCGTTCTGCGACGATATGCGTGATGCGTTGCGTGGTCCATTCTCTGATAACAACAAGGGTGCTTTCTTGATTGGCGAAAAAGGACATGAGGAGAGTATTAAGTTTGGTTTGGTAGGTTGTATTGAGCATCCAGAGGTGGATATGGCAAAGGTGAACTACTCTAAGCAAGCTTGGACTAGCCAACCTACTCAATCTATCAACTATGTGTCTTGCCACGATGATATGATGTTGACTGACCGCTTGAAAGCGAATAAGAAGCTGAAAGCAGGCGAGTTGCAACGCCTCAGCAAGTTGGCTCAGACAGCAGTATTGACCTCACAAGGAATGCCATTCTTGTGGTGCGGTGAGGAGATTGCGCGCGACAAGAAAGGTGTGCATAACAGCTATTGCAGTCCAGATGATATCAACGCTATTGATTGGTCATTGAAGGCAGCGAACTTGGATTTGTTTGCATACTACCAAGGTTTGATTGCTATGCGTAAGGCGCATCCAGCATTCCATATGGGTGATGCAGAGTTGGTGCGTAAGAACTTGCACTTCTTGGAGGCTCCAGAGGGCGTAGTGGCATACCAATTGAATGGCGAAGCTGTTGGTGATAGTTGGAAGAGTATTGTGGTGATTCTCAACTCTCAACTCTCAACTCTCAACATTCAACTTCCAGAAGGTGAGTACCATGTGGCAGTAGCTGATGGCAAGTGTCCAGCAGTTGCCCAAGGCTTGCTCAAGGGTAGCGCAAAGGTTGCTGCGCAATCAGCTACGATATTGTATCTATAATGAAAAAATCATTGCTTATATTGCTGCTAATGGTAGCAATCGGAATGTCGGCACAAGAAGTGCCGACATTTTTTCCACGTAAGTTCCTAATGGAGCATTTCACGAGTGAGAACTGCAATGAATGTCCACAGGGAATGAAAAATATTGTGGACTATTTGGAAAATCAAACAACATCCTATATATGGGTGAGCCATCATGCTGTGTATGGCACGGATGAATATACCACTGCATATGGCAATGCGATAGCCAACAAGTATGGGATACATAATGTGCCTACTGTGATGATTAATCGCAGTAAGCAGCAAGGTATTTTGATACTGGATGCGAAGAATCATCTATCGGAATTGGAAGTAGGTTGTAATCCTATGGCCGAAGCATCGGTTGGGATAACACATAGTTACGACCCAACCACTCGCCAATTGGATGTGCAGGTATGTGGGGAAGTGGGGGACAAGGATGTAAAAGCGTATTTACTGAGCATCTTGATTAAAGAGAATGGTTTAGTTGGCAAGCAAGCGGATCAATATACTTCTTGGAAAAGAGCCAACTGGTTGGAGTATATGCATACGCGTGTGGTTCGTGATTTTATCACAGGCACTTTTGGCGATACTGTGTATGTAAATGATCAGAGCTATAGTCACTCAGCTAGTTATACGCTGAATAAAGATTGGGTAGCAGAGAACTGCTGCGTGGTGGCCTATCTGACACCTCTAGACAAGTCCCCTATCATCAACGCGGAGCAAGTGGCAGTGGTGGCAGGCACAAATGGTGGCGAAGAATATGAGCCATATGGGATCACTGAAGCTAAGGGACCTAATACAAGTATCAGTTTTGATAGTGTTCGCGTGACAAAGGTGAATAATGAGGTGCTGGTAATGGAATTGATATCTAATAAGACTATGCAAAGTTATGCAGGAATCTGCAAGCAGGTGGCATATGTGTATGTAAATACTAGGGATAGTGTGGTAGCCCCTGGCGTTTATCGAATCCAAGAAGGCAAGGATAATGGAACTATTACCGCGGGATATCGTGTGGATGAAGAGGAAACTTTAGGTGGCTCTAGATTGGTGTATGCGTTATCAGCGGATTTGAAGAATGGAATTGTGTCTCCAATTCATATGTGGCGTATGAGTAGTGGTGAGATGGTGGTGGATGCAGGTGGCAATATATCGTTGAACTTCACTACCTACAATGGTACTAGTGTGACTGCTACTGCGGTATATGACTTCTCGCCAGCGGCGACAGGAGTGGAGGATATTGAGAGTTTAGAAGGTCAGGGGTTCAGGAGTTCAGGAGTGAGGAAAGTGCTGCGTGAAGGTCAGTTGTTGATAGAGAGACAAGGACAATGGTACACTGTTTGGGGCTATAGGTTATAGGCGATGAGGTGATGAGGCGAAAGGATAAGAAAAACAGCGTGGTGAATGACCACGCTGTTTTTGTTTTAGGACTAGTGCTACTAGTTGGGCTAGTACGACTAGTGTTCCTAGCTTATTTTACAAGTGCGCCGTTGGCGTTGTAAGTTTCACCATTGCGGATGATAAGGAGTTGACCGTTTTTGAGATGTTTTTGTGCATCCACTTTTTGGATAGTGATATCCTCTACTGCTGTAGCAGCAGCGTTATAGTGAAGAACAACAGGTACATCGTATGAGTTGACAGCGTCTACCTCTACTTTGAGTTTGCCGTTGATATTCTCTACAGTAACAGTACCATCTACGAGGCAGTATAACTGAAGTTGATCAAGGTAACCATCTGCATCTAATCCGCAGAAGTAAGATTGTGCAGGACCATCTGGCAATACACCTTTGCATGCTAATACGGTACCCGAATCAAACGAAGGATTGATAGGATAAACACCCGCAGGTACGCTGATAACAGGGTCCATTGCATCTGCATTGAAGTAGAAATCAACAGCATATGATTGGTCAGCGATGATGAGTTGGATAATGCCATAGTCATCTACGAAGTCGTTGATATATACCTCTGCGTCAGCAGGGAAGGTGTACTCCATCTCGCCTTCTTCTGTATCAAAAGGAATACGCTCGCGCGCGTACAAGGTCTTGAAAGTAAGGTCATATTGTACAGCATTGTCGCAGATGAAAGAAGCTACGGCTGTGAGGATATTGTTCTCTATAGTGACGGTCATAGTACCTTTTTGTACAGAGTATATGTCATAGTCCTTGGTAGTACTATTCCACTCTTTTACGTAGGTATCAGGTACATAGAAATCGTTATGTACGAATTGACCATCGTTGTAGAAGGTACCTACAACAGAGTTATTCTCAATACGCTCTACATTCACTTTGGCCATCAAGCTACCATCTTCACTCATACCATCCAGAACAAAAATGCCAGAAGATATTGCGTTGGTGAACTCTACAGCCTCTTCGTTGTTAATTCCATCGAAGGTGTAAGTAACAGTTTTGGTAGGCGCAGGCACAGCGTAGAACATGGAGATGTTGTAGCGGCAAGAGTCGAAGCCGAGTACGGAAGCGGTGAGGTAAGTGGTATCGTTCTTTTGGTGAATGTTGCCAGAAACCTCTGCAAAATCTACTGCTATATCGCCATCGGCTGTGTGGTGGGTAATGAAGGTTTGCTCCATATAGAGATTAGCACGTTCGAAATCACCTCCCATCTCCAATACTTGGTCAATCTTGAGAATATCGAATGATACTGAATACTCGCCATTGAAGTTAGCCAATTGCACTTCTTTGAGACCGAGGTTATCGATGTAGTAGTAGGATTTAGCTGAATTGGTGAAGTTTAGATCGAGTGATCTAGCTTCTTCTACACCATAGACGAGTTGCATGATGTAGTACTTGTGGTCTGTACCGAGCATTTCGATATCCACTTGGTACCCCTTGAGTGCGTTGCCAGAAACCTTGATAGTACATTGCATGGATGTGAGTTCGCGACCTGTCTTCTTGTCGGTGAGATACATATATGCACTACCACCCGAATATACAGCAGGAGAAGTGATTCGGTTGGCATTGTAGCCTGCCATAATCTCGTAATTGGCATTGCTAGCAGTGATGATGATGGTAGCATCGGACATGCCATAGCTGTCATCGATGAGCATATTGTTGCAGGTAAACTGAATGGTGTCAGCAGGTACAATCGGAGCTTCCATCGCTACATTGTAGAAACTAGCGTCGGTAGTCAATGCTTCGAATAGGAATACATAAGAAACACCACCCGCTTGATTAGCATCACTATAGACCACACCTTCTAACTCCATAATCTCGTAAGAGTTGTTGCGGTGGATGAGCTTGTAGTTCTCAGTATCCATGATTTTGTGGGAATAATATCCTTCTACGCCTGTCTCGGTGAAGAAAGTGAGGTCCACATCCATGGTATCGTTTTTACCTGCGATATTGAAACGATCTTCTTCTGGAGTCACTTTGCAGTTGAGGATAGCTACATCGTATTTCACTCTTGGGCGGATGATCTTGTGCTCGGCATGTACCTTGAAATAGCCATACTCAGGTGCCCCCTCTTCCATACCTCTAGTCACCAACAAGACAGCATCGAGGGTATATTTAACAAGGCTCTCGTCGAGTTTTTCCTCTTGGATGGTTAGATTACAAGTCTTATAGTAGTGGGTTTTTCCACCAGCTTCAGGGAACATACACCAAGAGAATCCATCGGTATCCAGATCTTTTTCGGTATAAGTGCCAGCAGGACTCTCTGGAGTACCTCCATAGATATCAAAGATAAATTGATAACTGTCATTATTGAGTGTAATATACCAATCGCCACCAACTACAACGGTATCTCCATTGCGGTTTACGATAGTCTCAACAGGTGTGTACATAGGATCATCGTAGAAGCTTCTGAAGATGACCTCGGTAGTGTCAAACGCATTGATTTGCGCAGGTGCTTGAGCCGATGTAGAGAGCGAATGGAGCGTGTTGCTCAAACGCTGTTGCTGCATCATGGCCTTGAAGGCTTGTGGTTTAGACTGTGCTACGGCAGCCAAACTCAGACAAGCGAGTAGGATGAATGAGAATAGTTTTTTCATACCAGTGGTTTTGAATAAATGTTATTATAATGATTATTTGATGATTATGCCTTGTGTGGTATATGTGTGATTATTCTTGCGAATAAATAGTTGTCCGTTGTGTACGTATTTGGTAGGAGTGGCGAGCGTTGTTGAATTGTCCAATGCTGTGGATGTAGGTGCTTGCGTTGTGGCGATGATATTGTACCAAACATGGTCAGAACAGAGTAGTCCAATGGTAGCAAGTTTCGTATCGGCTTGTTGTGAAACAATGAGGTTTCCTCGTAGGATAGTTAGCTTCTTACCTGCAACTTTTAGGTATGAGCCATATGAGAAACTCTCGTGGGTTACACCTTTCAGCCAATCGCCATTAGGTATTTGAATCTTGAGTTCTATTTGGTCATTCTTGCCCATCACTGTGTTGAATCCAGAGGATTTTCCGACAGTAGCACTGTAGATAGTGTAGGAAAGTGTATCTGTAGGCAGAATATCTTCTGGGGAGACATATGGGGTTCCAGATAAACTAACAACAAGGGTATCTATACCGCTAACAAAAGAGGCTTCAATCACAGCCTTTTCACCATTGAGGGAGTAACGGAGCGTGGTGTTATCTTTGAGAGTAGCACTCTCGCTATTAATCTCTACATAAACGGAATTGATATCGTATTCGCCATATTTCTTGGATACTCCTTTAAATAATGTAATGGAGAAATTATATCCCGTAGCTCTTGCAGAGATAACAAAGTCGGTTGGTTCAAATCGATCAATGATTGTTTCGGTAATGACACCTTCGAGATGAATAGTAACTGCTTTTTTAGGAGCGACTTGCACGTCTAATTGGTAGGTGTTTGTTTGCCCAGTCATGGTGCCAGTGATGTTGATAATGGCATCTTGATTGCGTGTAACCACAAGTCCTTCGTCGCAGAATGCAAGACTTCCACCATTGTGGCTGAGTGTGGCACCGTAACCAGTTGCGGAACCACCTGTACCATCCCAATAGACAATGAGCGAAATCTCGCCATGGATATCAAGTTCCGTGGCAGATAATCCATTGACAAAGAGTGCATCTCCATCGGAATATGAAGCATTGTCTCCAGCCGTAATAAGCACTGGATTATTAGCATAAGTGAATGCTGCGAAAAGCAAAGCAGAGAAAAATAGTGTGATATATTTCATAATAAGATAAATAGAATAGCTGTCAAATGCCTATAAAACAGATTAATACTTAATTCTGGGACAAAGGTAGTGAAAATTTGCTGAATATGCAAATTTTAGTTGAAAGTTTATAGTTTAAAGTTTAAAGGCAAGGTGAAAAAATAGGCTCCCTCGTAATGAGGAAGCCCATTTTTTGGTTTAAGGTTTAAGGTTGAAAGTTTAAAGGCAGGGGTTAGCGGCAGAGCCGCATTATTCTAGACTCTCAACTTTCAACTCTTGACCATTATTTCTTAATTACTTTAAGGTAGCACCTTGAGCGTTGTATTGAGCATCGCCCTTCTTGATGATGAGTTGACCGTTTTGGATCATCTTAACAGGTTTAGCTGTTACGGTAATGTTCTCAACGCCATCTGGAACATTAGTGATAGAACCAGAGATGGTGATGTCGATAGCTACACCTGCCATTGGGTTTTGAACGATACCAGTAGCGGTAACAACATTGTTAACAGTAGTAACGGTCAATGTACCCTCGCCGAAGCCTAACCAAGGATCGTTGTCGCCCCAACCACCAACGGTAACGGTAGACATGATCTCAGATGGCTCAGTAGCGTCTGGATAGTAAACAGGCACCTCAACCAATACTGGGTAGGTGAGACCATCTTCCTCGTTCAACCAGTTGCCAGTCATCTTGAGTGCGTAGTCGTACATATCACCGTAGATTTGGTATTTCTCAATTTCAACAACAGCGTTCTCAACAACTACAACGGTAGCCTCCATAGGCTCAGCAGTCATAGTGAGGCGGAACTCGAGCAACATGCCATTCCATTCGCAATGAACAACAGCCTTAGCAGATGGAGTGAATGCGTCAACTTCGTAAGCGTAACCGTCAATGAAGGTAGCGTCAGAACCCATCACAGCGATAGAGCTCTCAGCGGTCAATTGATAAGAATCCTCGCTCATGTTGTACTCGCCAAGTGGGAGATATACATCAACTTGGAAGTTAGCACTTGGACCACCGATGAGTACGAGGTTGTCAAGATCGATAACAAGGTTGGTGATCTCTTCCTCGTAAACTTCGTACTCAGTACCCTCGCCCATCTCAACGAACCATGTGTGGATAGTAGCGTCAGCAACAAGAGTGATGTTCAAGCCACCTTCAACCACCTCAACAGCAGTAGCAGCAGCGGTAGCAGCAACAGCCTCGTCTACGTAAACCATGTTAACATATTGAGGAGCGTCGAAACCGTTGGTGATATTGAGAATCTCAACACCTACGAGTTGACCATCAGGGTTAGCGAATGGAGCCACCATCAATACTTTCTCGCCAACAGTTACATAAGAAGCACCATTGTATTTCTTACCGAGGTCCTCGGTGAGAGCAACAGCAGTAGCGATCTCAACATTGTTGGTCTCAGGCTCAACGATCTCAGTTGGGTTGATGAGTTCAGCATCGAGTACCCAGTTCATTGCGCCAAGAGGAGAAGCGTTCAACTCATATTGAGTACCTACGGTAGTCTCAAGAGCGATAGCATCAGCGATGTCGTAGAAGTAGTAGTGGTCGTTGTGGTTAACCGCTGGCTCCTCGTAAACACCATTGATTACGCGGAATGAAGATACACGTGCCCATGCGCTTGTAGCGTGGATACCAGTGGTGAAGATCTCCATGTTGTCAGCAGTACCCTTAACCGCCATGGTGAGACCATGTTTAGCGCGGAACCAGTTAGAAGACATCTTAGAAGTGAACAAGAGAGTTGGGTCAGCTGCGATATCGTTCCAGAGGTAAACGCGTGTTTCACCACGTTTTTGGCCTTCGTTCACATATTCGTCACCCGCTTGAGTGTGCATGTAATTGATAGCAACGAGCTTGCCGTCCTCAGTAACCGCGATATCAGAGATAGCGAGGAGGTCACCTGCGTTCTCAGGATCGCGAGCGATAACGCCTTCTTGTGAAAGCTCAGCGATAGCAACACCGTTAACTACTTGGTAGATGTGAGCAGTACCGTCTTCCTCGTGTGTAAGAACGATAACGTCGCTACCATTTTGAACAGCACGTTTCACAGTACCAACCATCTCAACTGGCTCTACAGGCTCGCCGATTTGGAATGCATATTTAGCAGCAGCTGGAGTCTCTACAGTACCAGAGTAAGGCATAGCCCAACCTACGAGTTTCTCAGAAGAGTTACCGCAAGCATAGAGGTTACCAGCGTAGTCGAACGCGAAATCGTTGAGGTTGTTACCTACAACAGCCATATCGATAACAGTCTCCTCGGTGAGTACAGGAGCGCCGTTAGCATCTTTAGAGATAGCGTAGATAGTAGCTTTCTTAGCTGCACCATTGTTACCAGCTACAACAAGCTTGGTGAAGTCGTTGTTGAAGCGGATACCAGCTTGACGAACATTGTTCCAAACAAGTTTAGCATCCTCTACACCCTCAGCGTTGATGTGAACCAAACCTGGGTTAGCGTCAGAAGCTGTACCACGATAAGAAGCGATCCAGAGACCACCCTCGTTGTCGTACTCAACTTGAGTACCGGTGTAGTTGATAGCATATTTACCCTCAACAATTGCTTTAGAAGGAGCAGTAGCCCACTCAGTAGCAGTACCGAGGTTGTACTCGTGGAGACGGAAGCCGCTCATAGCTGCACCAGTGATACCTGGGAGGTTCACAGAGTACATAGCGAGTTGCAAGTTCTCACCAGCACCCTTAACGTCGAAACCGTTGTTAGGAGCAGCTACGAAGTTACCCTCAGCGTCAACCAATTCCTTGTTGTCATTTAAAGTACCTTGGAAGACAGAGGTCCACTCATTCATGTTAGCAGGGTTAACCTCCCAGAGGTAGTTACCGTCTGTGTTCAAAGAGGTAACGAAGATACGACCGTCCTCAGAGATACGGATACGACGTGGAGAGTAAGCGGTAGAACCAGCAGCATCTGCACGACCAGTTGTAAATTCAATACCACCGTTGTAACCTGGGAGTTCACCGTTTGGAATAAGGTCGAGTGATGGAGTGAATGCGAAGATACCCGCACCGAATTGAGCAGAAACATAACCCTCTGTCTTATCTTTAACAGAGTGCATACCCTCGTTGATGAGAAGCATACCGAAGGTTGGGTTCTCTGGGTTGTTGTCGATATCCAAACCAGATGGGTGGTAGAAGCTATAGATCTTAGCCTCTTGTGTAGGAGCCTCTACAGAAGTACCCTTAACAACCACTTTCCAAGTCAATTGAACGCCTTGTGGGAGGTCAGCGACAGGAATCTCAACGGTGTTCTTACCGATAGTCTTAGGACCAGAAACGGTAGCAACAACCTCGCTGCCATTGAGGACAACTACTTGTACCTCGTCAGCGTTGCTGTTGTTCAAGCGGTAAGTAACCACGAGTGCTTCGTCATTAAGAACAGACTCAAGACCGAATGCGTAGGTATTGAGGTTGTTCTCGGTGTAGGTAGGCTCTGGTTTTACAACTGGCTCTTCAACAGGCAATTTACCAGAGATAGTTACATCGAACTTAGCACCCATGAAGCTGGTGAACTCACCAGTCAAAGTTATAACGCCGTCAGCAACAGAAGTCTCAACATAGTTAGCAAATGCAACAGCTTCTGGAGTCTCGAGCAAGCAGATTTGTGGACCTTCGTGTACACCAGGAACGGTATAGCCAGAAAGCTCAACGAAATACTCAGCAGTCTTGAAGGTAAGAGTACCCAAATCCTCGTTTACTTCAACAGTAGCGTCGGTAATAACGAGTTCAGTAGCAGGAGCAGCATACATGGTGAGTGCGAACTCAACATACATATCCTCTTCAGCTGCATATGTGCGTACGGTACCCTCATAGATAGTACCCTTGTCGGTCTCAGAAGTTTGAGTCATTACACCCTCAAGAACAGTCAACTCAATACCACCGAAGGTCATGTATGAACTCTCAGTGTTTACCTCGTAGTCATCGTCCACATCAGCATAGTTGTTGAGGAAGAGCATTACGTCAGCGTCGTTCATGTCGTCGCGACCTTGCAAGAGCAAGTACTTAGCGCCCTCAACCTCCATTACCTCAGTAGTAAGGTTAGCGATCTCGAGATCCATTGGGATCCACTCGATCGCTGGCTCAATGTATGTAACCTTAGCTGTCAACTCGGTAGCAGCAGCATTTACAGTAAATTCGATAGTATAATCACCATCCTTAGCAATTTCCAAAGTATAGTTGCCTTCTTGTGGGATAGAAACGGCCCAATCGTGATTCTTAACCGCTTTGTACTCGTATGTACCAGCCTCGAGTGTTTTGTTCTCAAGAACAAGAACGTAAGAACCATCTTCTTGTTTCTCCATATCGTTCTCCACAGCTGTTGGAGTCCAAGCAGGAGTAAAGAGTTCTTCTTGACCTACCATAGTCCAAGTAACAACTACAGGAGCAGCCAGTTTAGCCTCAGCTTCCTCTTTGGTGTACCATCCGTCTTTTACATAGTACTTACCAGCAGTCCACTTGAGGTCGCCAGTTTGTGCGCCAGTTGTGTTGTTGAAGAGCATACCACCGAAAGAGGTACCCTTCTCTACTGTATAAGAATATACATCGTAACCAGCCAATTGCTCAGCCTCTTTGGTCATAGCCACGCCTGGCCATCCACCTACTTCAGGAGTCCAAGTGTAGATATTCACCTTGCTCCAACCTTGGGCATTTACAAAGTAAACTGACTCATACTCAACAGGTTTAGCCAATTGAGCCTCAGCCTCTTCTTTGGTGTACCAACCGTCTTTCACGTAGTACTTGCCAGCAGTCCAAACGAGGTCAGTAGTTTGACCACCTGTACCATTGAAAATAATGTTCTTGTATGTACCTGCTTCAGCGGTGTAAGAATATACATCATAACCAGCGATTTGTTCAGCCTCTTTGGTAGCAGCTACACCTGGCCAACCTGCGTTTTGAACAGGATCCCAAGCGTAAGCATTGATAGTGCCAGTCCAGTTGAGAGCGTTTACGAAGTAAACAGTCTCCATAACTGGTTCAGCAGGTTTTTGAGCAGCGAGGTATGCAGGACCCCATGCTTGTGGTTTACCAGCCTCGGTGAAATCGGTACCTGCAGCACCGTTAGCGCCTGTAGTAGCATTAAAGAATGCGTGTACAGCCCAGCGCCAAGCACCCTCATTAGCAGCTGCCATATCAGTTGGCAAGTTTACACCTTGACCAGCAGCAACGCCCAAAACATAGTCACCCAACCATTTATACTCAGATGCAGCGTCAGTCATGATCTCTTGCATCTTTGCAGCAGCAAAAGTAGAAACCTTGTCGATAGGTTGGTCAGCACGTGCGAGACCATAATAAGTGTTGTAATAAGGTTTGAATGCCTCCCAGAGTTCAGCGTTGGTAGGAACACCTTCTGGAAGTGGCTCTTCAACAACAACTGCTTTGAAGTTAGCTACGAGAGCTACGTCAGCAGTTACGGTGAACTTGTAAGGGTTCTCGGTAGAAACCTCAACGCCGTCTACTGTCCAGTTAACGAACTCATAGCCCTCAGCAGCAGTAGCTGTGAGAGTAGCCTCAGCGCCTTGCTCGTAGATACCAGCACCTTCTACGGTACCGTTCTCAGCAGTAGCAGTAACGTTGAACTTAGCGGTCTCAGCTTTCACCTCGATAGCGCCACCCTTGGTGGTAACGTGGAGGTAAACTTGGTCAACGAGACCTTGCAGATATTTCACGAAGTTCACATCCTTCTCTAAAGTCTGACCAGCTTTGATAGTCTTGGTAGAAGCGAGGATGCGATCAAGTTCGTCTGCAGGGCATGTAGAATAAGAATCGATAGTAACCTCTACGTCAGCATCAGAAGTGTTGGTGATAGAGAGAGTGAGGTCTTTCTCAGCAGCAACAGCCTCAGCGATGTCCACGAGATACCACTTGTCAGCGTTCGCCTCAAGAGATATAGTCTCAGTCCATTTTACTGGAGTAGCGTCTTTACATGGAGCAGGAGCCTCAGTGATAGTAAATTTGCAACCAGAGTTAACCTCAGGGGTCGTACCGTAGAGTACCAAATTACCAACTACGACTACATAATCACCCACTTTTACCGCTTTATCAGCAGCGGTAGTAGGGATTGCGCGGTAAGGCTCAATCACTTTACCACCATCCTCAGTGTCTGCCATCCAGAAAGATACGTTGTTGTAAGAAGCATCATATGCAGCAGCAATAGATGTTACATAACCTTTGATAATGTATTTGTCTGCAGATGCAGTTTTGGTGCAAAGCGCAGCTGCTTCAGCGCAAGTAAGAACTTGCAATTTCTTAAAGGTAACAGTAGAAACCTCGCTCAATTGGTCAGCAGCTGCATCATAAGCAACAGCAGTAACAGTAGTTGTCTCGGTTACTTCGAAAGGAGCGGTGTACTCAGTGCTAGCTGTTGTAGGCTCTGTACCATCCAAAGTGTAGTAAGCTTTCAAACCTTCAGTAACTTCGATCGTAACAGTTGTTGAGGTCTCAAACTCAACTTCACCATTGATAACAGGAGCTTTGAGCTCGCCCTCAGCAAGAACCTTGTACACGTAGAATGGCTTGTAAGAGCCAATGCTGGTGTACATGCGATAATAATTGCCATTTTGGCCGTTATGGCACAAGAAACGATTGTTGCACATCAAAACGCCATTAGCGTCAACAGTGCATACTGCCTTTGTACCATACTTAAATTGGTTAGAAGAACCTGGGGAAGCGATGTAGGTGTTTTTCGCCTCGTCTTTTAAGTAAACGCCATTGGTAGCAGCCTCAACTAGGTATTCAACCCAGCCAGTAGCAGCTACTGTAGCATCTTTATTACCATTCGATCCTGTAACACCAATGCTAGAGGCGTCGCAATAAACGACAACCTTATCACCAGCGGACAGAGTGGTAATGTCCGTAACTTTGGAATAGCCATCTCCCAAAGCCGCTGCAAAGCTTGTTAATGAAACAAGCATTGCCATCAAAAAGAAAGATAATTTCTTCATAATGATTGTTTTTTGGTTAATAATAGGGTTAATTATATAGTTTTGCTAAATATATTTCTTTGGATTTAGCGCGCAAAGGTACGAAAAATATTTGGAATGTGCAATAGTTTATAAGATTTTGGTGTAAAATTGTTTGTTTTTTTGGTTTTTTGTATAATGAATATTCTTCTCAATTGCTCTTTGTTGTGTGCTGTGTCTGCCCTGAATAGTGCGTTTATTGTGCGTTTATTGTGCGTGAATAGTGCGTCTATTGTGCGTAAATAGTGCGTAATTGACAAGGCATATGCCCTAATAACGCCCATCTGCAAGCAAGTTTCCTATGGGTGCTGATGGGTTTATGAGATAGATGGATCTATCTTTTTTTGCAAATAATTGTTCGCTTTACTTGCGTATGTGCATTTTTTGTTGTACCTTTGCACGTTCGTTATATGTATATCGCAATTTCAGGAAATATTGGAGCAGGTAAGACGACGCTGACGAAGATGTTGGCGAAGTATTACGGCTGGGAGCCAAGGTTTGAGTCGGTGAGTTTTAATCCTTATTTGGAGGATTATTACACGGATATTGAGCGTTGGTCTTTCTGTGTAGAGACGTATTTTTTGAAGGAGCGATTCAAGGATATGCTGCGTATCAATGAGGTGGGTCATACGGTGGTGCAGGACAGAAGTATCTTTGAGGGAGTGTATGTGTTTGTGACGAATAATTACAAGCGTGGGGACTTGTCAGAGCGTGATTATCAGACATATATGGAGCTGTTTGAACATATGAAGCGGATGATGAAGTTGCCTGATTTGATGATTTATCTGCGCAAGAGTGTGCCATCGTTGATCGCTCAGATTCAGAAGCGCGGAAGGGATTATGAGAAGACGATACAGATAGATTATTTGCGGGATTTGAATGAAAGGTATGAGGAGTTTATCTTTAAGCAATACGAGGGTAGGGTGCTGGTGATAGAGAGCGATGGGATGGATTTTGAGAGTAATATGGAGGATTTTCGCAAGATCGTGAATAAGATAGACGCGGAGTTGTTTGGGCTTTTTAGAGCCGAAAACTTTTAGTTTTGGCGCAAAGCCGTTGTATGTCCCTTGGACGTTATATGCCTTTGGCGTTGTTATGTTATGTGTGTCTTTGGCACGTTGTTCGTTAGAATAACGCAAAGCAGCAAACTAGAACAACGCGGCATAGCCGCAAAGAATGCTTGCAGAGCAAGCGAATAACATTGACGGAGTTAATTTTGAAATTATGCATATAGCAGTAGCAGGAAATATTGGTTGCGGCAAGACGACGTTGACCAACATGTTGGCTAAGCATTATGGCTGGGAGCCACGATTTGAGAGTGTGGAGTTTAATCCATACTTGGAGGATTTTTATGCGGACATGGGCCGCTGGTCGTTTAATTTGCAAGTATATTTCTTGAACAAACGCTTCAAGGATGTGGTGGATATTGCGAATTCGGATAAGTATATCATACAAGACCGTACGATATACGAGGATGCACGTATCTTTGCGCCCAACTTGCATCGTCAAGGATTCATGTCGGATAGGGATTTTGAGAACTATAGCGACTTATTTGACCTGATGATGTCGCTGGTGAAGATGCCAGACTTGATGATTTATATTCGCTCGACGATTCCGAACTTGGTAGCACAGATACAAAAACGCGGACGCGCGTATGAGTCGAGTATGCGTATTGACTATTTGCAAGGTTTGAATGAGTTGTATGAGAATTGGATTGCGGATTACAAGGGAAAGCTGCTGATTATTGATGGCGACACCATAAAATTTGGTGATAACCCAGAGGATTTTCGTCATGTGACAGATCGAATAGATGCGGAATTGTTCGGATTGTTCCCATTTGAGGCGACAAGTGAACATGGGCGCGAGTTGAAATAAAATCTCCTACTCGCCCAAGGGCTCGAGAAATCTAAAAAAAATCTTAACCATCGCTACTGATTTTATTGCCACCGCTAACTTTCGCTCCGCTCAACCGCTGAATCTTAAGTGAATATATGATACAGAGATTTTTGGAGTATATTGCCATTGAGAAACGGAACTCGGAGAGAACTGTGAAGGAGTATGGGGACGACTTACGGTCTTGGTGCGCGTTTTTGGGTTGGAGTGTTGAGGAGTTTGACCCGAGTGAGTTGGATGTGGATGATGTGAAAGGGTGGCTGATGCAGATGTTGGAAGCGGGACAGACGGCGCGAAGTGTGCGACGCAGGCTGTCGGCGGTGAAGAGTTTGTATCGTTTTTTGCTCGGGTTGGGACTGGTGAAGGTGAACATCACTAGGAAGGTGATCGTGCCGAAAGTGGATAAGCCGTTGCCAGTGTATTTTCGGGAGAGCGAGATGGAGGCTTTTAAGGCGCAGAACAAGATGCCGAGCTACGACGAGGGGATGGATGGCGGAGAATGGTTGGAATCGATGCGGGATTATTTGGTGGTGGAGATGTTGTATCAGACGGGTATGCGTCGAGCGGAGTTGGCGGCACTAGCAGATAGGGATGTGGACCTGAATGGACGACAGATACGCGTGTTTGGAAAGCGAAAAAAAGAGCGGATAATACCTATCGGTGCGCAGTTGGCGAAAGAAGTAGGGGAGTATTTGCAGATAAAGGAAGAAATTGTAGGCAAGGAAGGGGTCTCTGGCATATTTCTTGTACGAAAAAAAACAAATGGCGAATGGGTGGCACTAGGTGCTGCGGGCCTATATAATATAGTTCGCGCGCGTATGGGGGAGGTGAGTCGGTTGAAGAAACATTCTCCGCACGTGTTGAGACATACCTTTGCGACGACGATGCTAAATAATGGGGCGGATATAAGGACGATCCAGGCGCTGCTGGGACATTCGAGTTTGGAGGCGACGCAGGTATATACTCATACAACGTTTGAACAGCTGAAAGATGCGTATGAGAAAGCGCATCCGAGGGGGAAGAAATAATTTGGTGTTTAGAGTTTAGTGTTTAAAGACGGAAGAGACAGCCAAGCGGGGCTTGGTGATACTATAAATAACTTAACCATTAAAAAAGGAGGACTTATGAAACTGAACGTTCAGGCCGTGAACTTTGAGATTGCAGAGCGTCTCGAGAAACACATTGAGAAGAAGACAAAACGCTATGAGAAGTTGCTTCCAGAGTCCGCAGAGATGGAGGTTCGTATGACGGTGGTGAAGCCAGAGACGAATCTAAACAAGGAAACGCACGTGCGCGTGATGGGAGCGGGTGCAGAATTGTTTGCGCAGAAAGTGTGTGATACGTTTGAGGAGGGAGTGGACGATTGCCTGGAGGCGATTGAGAAACAATTGGAAAAGCGAAAAGACAAGTAAAATAATGTGTATTTTATTGTGAGAGGGGTGAAAAAAGCCCCTCTTTTTATGAAAAAATACATAAAATTGCATTTTTGTTGGAAAATATTTGGTCTTCTTCGGGCTATCGCCCTCGCATTTAGCGACGCAGCAGTACCTTCGGACGCCGCCTGTTACCTCACTCCCTTCGGTACCATTCCCCCGAAGTTACGGTCGCAAAATGCAGCCCATGACCATAAATTTCCTGCCAAAAAGCACTTTTTTTGCAAAAAAATGCATTTTTTTCGTAAAATATTTGGTCATGTGCATTTTTTGTTGTACCTTTGCACCGCTTTTCCGCCGACGTGTTTTTTAGGTCGTGGCAAAAAGTAGAAAGACCCGCCTCTTTAGCTCAGTTGGCCAGAGCACGTGATTTGTAATCTCGGGGTCGTTGGTTCGTATCCGACAAGAGGCTCAAGAAAAGATGAACATTGAAATAGAAATTGGGAGTATTCCAGAGCGGCCAAATGGGGCAGACTGTAAATCTGCTGGTTTTCACCTTCGGTGGTTCGAATCCATCTGCTCCCACAAAAAAATAACCGTCGCGGAAGTCGTGGTTGATTCGCGGAAATAGCTCAGTCGATAGAGCACTAGCCTTCCAAGCTGGGGGTCGCGGGTTTGAGCCCCGTTTTCCGCTCAATTTTTATTTATACGCTCGTATTTTCGGGTAGTAGCGAACTGAAGTTCGTGTTGCTGATGTAGCTCAGTGGTAGAGCGCATCCTTGGTAAGGATGAGGTCGCGGGTTCAACTCCCGCCATTAGCTCAGAAGTTTTAGATACCAAATAATACTCTTTCGGGGAGTATTGTGGTGTGTAAAACAGGAATTAACTGAAGTAAAATAAGTATTATTAACGTTAATAACTAAAATTATTCTAGAATTATGGCAAAAGAAAAATTTGACCGTTCGAAACCACACGTGAACATTGGTACTATTGGTCACGTTGATCACGGTAAAACTACTTTGACCGCTGCTATTACAACCGTATTGGCTTCTCGTGGTCTTTCTGAGCTTCGTTCATTCGACTCTATCGACAATGCTCCAGAGGAGAAAGAGCGTGGTATTACTATCAACACTGCACACGTTGAGTATCAAACCGCTAACCGTCACTACGCTCACGTTGACTGCCCTGGTCACGCTGACTACGTAAAGAACATGGTTACTGGTGCTGCTCAAATGGACGGCGCAATCATCGTAGTAGCTGCTACTGATGGTCCTATGCCTCAAACACGTGAGCACATCCTTTTGGCTCGTCAGGTGAACGTTCCATCATTGGTTGTATTTATGAACAAGTGCGACCTTGTTGATGACGCTGAGATGTTGGATCTCGTTGAGATGGAGATGCGTGAGCTTCTTTCATTCTATGAGTTCGACGGCGACAATACTCCTATTATCCGTGGTTCTGCTCTTGGTGCGTTGAACGCAGTTCCAGAGTGGGAGGAGAAGGTTATGGAGCTTATGGAAGCTTGCGATAACTGGATCCAATTGCCTCCACGTGCTGTAGATAAACCATTCTTGATGCCAGTTGAGGACGTATTCTCAATTACTGGTCGTGGTACTGTAGCAACAGGTCGTATCGAGACAGGTATCGTGAAGGTTGGTGATGAGATCCAATTGATCGGTCTTGGTGCTGAGGGCAAGAAGTCAGTTGTAACTGGTGTTGAGATGTTCCGTAAGTTGCTCGACCAAGGTGAGGCTGGTGATAACGTAGGTTTGTTGCTCCGTGGTATCGACAAAGACGAGGTACGTCGTGGTATGGTAATCACCCACCCAGGTGTAGTTAAACCATATAGCGAGTTCAAGGCTTCTGTTTATATCTTGAAGAAAGAGGAAGGTGGCCGTCACACTCCATTCCACAACCACTATCGTCCACAATTCTACATCCGTACTATGGACGTAACTGGCGAGATTACTTTGCCAGAGGGTACAGAGATGGTAATGCCAGGTGACAACTTGGAGATTCAAGTTAAGTTGATCTACCCAGTTGCTTGCTCTGAGGGTCTTCGTTTCGCTATCCGCGAGGGTGGTCGTACCGTAGGTTCTGGTCAGATTACCAAATTGATCGACTAATAATATAAGTTGATTATAAAGTGATTGCCGAGGTTTCGGCCTTGGCAATCCAATTACGGAAGTCTTCTAATGGTAAGAAAGCGGTCTCCAAAACCGTCAATGTGGGTTCGATTCCTGCCTTCCGTGCTTGTTACATGAAAATAGCTTCCGTCTGACTTTGGCACGAGCTGAAGCCAGATGTTTGGCGCAAAATAAGTATAATAGAAAAAACTACTGATATGAAGTTTGTAGAAAACCTAAAAGAGTCTTACACGGAGTTGGTTCACAAGGTGAGCTGGCCTACGGGTAAGGAGTTGTCCAAGAGTGCAGTGTTGGTATTGATAGCTTCCATAATACTGGCGCTCATCGTATGGCTCATGGATTATTGCTTTGAGTCAATCATGACATTTGTTTACGGCTTGTTCTAATCTTATTAAAGGTAATTTGGATATGGCTGAGAACAATTACAAGTGGTATGTGCTGAAGGCAATCAGCGGTAAGGAGAACAAAGTGAAAGAGTATATCGAAGGCGCTTTGATCACCTCTACGCTGTTTAAGGAGTACGTATCGCAAGTCTTGATTCCAACTGAGAAGGTGGTAGCTTTGCGTGGCAATAAGCGTGTGATAAAAGAGCGCAATATGTTGCCAGGTTATGTGTTGGTTGAGTGTAACTTGACCGATGAGTGCTATCCGTTGTTGCGTAACATTCCCAATGTTTTGGGCTTTTTGAGTGATGGTAAGTCCTCTATTAAACCCAAGCCAGTACCTCAAGCAGAAGTTAATCGCCTCGTAGGCAACGTTGACGAAGTAGCGATAGAGGCAGCATTGGATGAGACGTACTTGGTGGGAGAGCATGTTAAGGTGACTGATGGTCCATTCAATGGTTTTGAAGGTGTGATCAATGAGGTTGCTCAAGACAAGCGTAAACTCAAGGTGGTTGTAACAATCTTCGATCGTCAGACTCCGTTGGAGTTGAGTTACGATCAGGTAGCGAAGGAGTAGGAGGCACTGTTACGGGCCGTTGTACTACTCGATAGTTTCTAAATAAACAAACTATTAACAAAGTAAAACAAACAAAGAATTATGGCTAAAGAAATTGCTGGATTTATTAAGCTCCAGATCAAGGGTGGCGCAGCTAACCCATCACCTCCAGTAGGCCCAGCGTTGGGTTCTAAGGGTGTGAACATCATGGAGTTTTGTAAACAATTCAATGCCAGAACGCAGGAAAAGGCAGGTAAAGTATTGCCTGTAGTAATTACTGTTTACGCTGACAAAACATTTGACTTTATTGTTAAAACTCCTCCTGTAGCAGTACAATTGAAGGAGGCTGCTAAGATTAAGTCTGGTTCTAACCAACCAAACCGTAACAAAGTGGCTACCATCACTGAGGAGCAAGTAGTTGCAATCGCAACCGACAAGATGGTCGATCTGAACTGCTTTACCGTAGAGAGTGCCATTTCAATGGTGAAAGGTACAGCACGTAGTATGGGTATTACCGTTAAATAATTAAACTTCAATCATTATTATGGCAAAATTGACAAAAAATCAAAAGCTTGCTGCTGAGAAGATTGAAGCAGGTAAGCTCTACACAGTAGCTGAGGCTGCTGCGCTTGTGAAAGAAATCACAACTACAAAGTTCGATGCTAGCGTAGATATCGATGTGCGTTTGGGTGTAGATCCACGTAAAGCAAACCAAATGGTTCGTGGCGTGGTAAGTTTGCCAAACGGTACAGGTAAAGAGGTTCGCGTTCTTGCATTGTGTACTCCCGACCAAGAGGCAGCTGCAAAAGAGGCAGGTGCTGATTATGTAGGTTTGGATGAGTATATTGAGAAGATCAAAGGCGGTTGGACAGACATTGACGTGATCATTACTCAACCACAAATCATGGGTAAGATTGGTGCTCTGGGTCGTGTACTTGGTCCTCGTGGCCTGATGCCTAACCCAAAATCAGGTACAGTAACTATGGATGTTGCTAAGGCTGTAAAAGAGGTTAAGCAAGGTAAGATTGACTTCAAGGTAGATAAGTTTGGTATCGTACACACCTCAATCGGTAAAGTAAGCTTTACTCCAGAGGCTATTGCGCAAAACGCAAACGAGTTTATCCAAACTCTCATCAAGTTGAAACCTGCAGTAAGCAAAGGTACTTATATCAAGAGTATTTATCTTTCCAGTACAATGAGTCAAGGTATTAAGGTTGACCCAAAATCAGCTGAGTAATTTATTAATAAAAGAGAATTATGAAGAAGGAAGATAAAACCGCGATTATTGCCCAACTCGGTGAGCAACTTGAGCAATACTCTCATTTCTATATCACCAACATTGAAGGTTTGAATGCAGAGAAGACTAGCGCATTGCGTCGCGAGTGCTTTAAGCAAGATATCAAATTGTTGGTTGCAAAGAATACATTGCTCCAAAAAGCTCTTGAGGCTAAGGGTATCGACGAGGCAATCTTTGCTGCGTTGAAAGGTAACACCGCCTTGATGCTCTCTAACACAGGTAACGCTCCTGCAAAACTTATCAAGGAGTTTACCAAGAAAGAGAAAAACAAAGAAGAGGCAAAACCACAATTGAAAGCTGCTTACGTAGAGGAAACAGTTTACGTAGGTGCTCAAAACTTGGAGTTCCTCTCTACCATCAAGTCGAAGAACGAGCTCATTGCAGATTTGGTTGCATTGCTCCAATCTCCTGCAAAGAACGTTGTTTCTGCACTCCAATCTGGAGGTACTACCATCCACGGCGTATTGAAAACGCTGGGTGAACGCGCTGAGTAATCGGCAAAGTACCACCAAAGTCATCGGGTGGTAACGGAGTGGTAACGGGATTGAAAGTAACCAGTTCGCTTGAGGATGGCAGTAAAAACTAATTAAATTAAAAAAATAACACTTTAAAATTATACAACAATGGCAGATTTGAAAGCTTTTGCTGAACAATTAGTAAACCTTACAGTTAAGGAAGTTAATGAACTCGCTCAAATTTTGAAAGAGGAGTATGGTATTGAACCTGCAGCTGCAGCTGTTGCAGTTGCTGCTGGCCCTGCAGCTGGTGCTGATGCTCCTGCAGCTGAGGAGAAGACATCTTTTGATGTTGTTTTGAAATCAGCTGGTGCTAACAAGCTCCAAGTAGTTAAGGCTGTTAAAGAGCAAACCGGTCTTGGTTTGAAGGAAGCTAAAGACATCGTAGATGCTGCTCCTGCAAACGTTAAGGAAGGTGTAGATAAAGCAACTGCTGAGGCTCTCAAGAAAGCTCTTGAGGAGGTAGGCGCTGAGGTAGAGTTGAAGTAATAATACCTGCTTAATAATGTTAGGTTTAGACCCTGAAAATGGGTCTAAACCTTTTTCTCTGAATAGGACATAATGTTGAAAAAAAGTTAAAGTCTGATAAATTTTTGGAGGTTATTGTTAAATATATATAAAATACAAAACCAGTTATTTAGATTTAAATAGTTTATTATCAGCGACTTAAAAACTTTTGAAACATATTAAAACCATAAAATTAAATGGCAAATCAAAAACAAAACCAGCGAATCAATTTTTCGGCAATGCAAAAGCAGATGCCTTATCCTGATTTTCTGGAGATTCAATTGAAATCCTTCCATGATTTCTTCCAGATGGATTCAACTCCTGAGGTACGTCATACGGAAGGTTTGTTTAAGGTTTTCTCGGAGAACTTCCCAATTCAAGACACGAGAAACAACTTCACGTTGGAGTTCTTGGATTATCACATTGATCCTCCTCGTTATTCAATTGAGGAGTGCTTGCTCCGTGGATTGACCTATAGTGTGCCTTTGAAGGCAAAGTTGTTCTTGACTTGTACTGACCCAGATCACGAGGATTTTGAGCCAGTATTGCAAGAAGTGTTCTTGGGTAATATCCCATACATGACCCCCAAAGGTACGTTTGTGATTAATGGCGCTGAGCGTGTGATTGTTAGTCAATTGCACCGTTCGCCTGGTGTATTCTTTGGTACCTCTGTTCACTCTAATGGTACCAAGTTGTATTCCGCTCGTATTATCCCATTCCGTGGTTCGTGGATTGAGTTTGCGACGGATATCAACCGCGTGATGTACGCTTACATTGATCGTAAGAAGAAATTACCTGTAACCACATTATTGCGTGCAATTGGTTTTGAGAGTGATAAGGACATCTTGGATTGTTTCGGTTTGGCAGAAGAGATCAAGTGTACAAAAGAGAATTTGGACGCAGTGATTGGTCGTGTTCTGGCTGGTAACGTGTTGAAATCTTGGACTGAGGACTTTGTAGATGAGGATACTGGTGAGGTGGTTACTATTGAGCGTAATGAAGTGATTTTGGAGCGTGATACCGTCTTGACAGAGGAGTTGTGTGAAGCAATTTTAGAATCTCGTACAAAGACTATCTTGTTGCATAAAGAAGATGCAAGTGAGTCTGATTACTCAATCATCTTCAATACTTTGCAAAAAGACCCTTCTCATTCAGAGAAAGAGGCAGTGCTCTATATCTATCGTCAGTTGCGTAACGCAGAGCCTGCAGATGATGCTACAGCTCGTGAAGCAATTCACAACCTCTTCTTCTCAGAGAAGCGTTATGACTTGGGCGAGGTTGGTCGCTACCGTATCAACCGTAAGTTGAATATGGATATTCCTATGGAGACTCGTACCTTGACCAAGGAGGATATGATTGAGATTATCAAGTACTTGGTTGAGCTTATCAATTCGAATGCAGAGGTGGATGATATTGACCACTTGAGTAACCGTCGCGTGCGTACCGTAGGTGAGCAATTGTACAACCAATTCGGTATTGGTCTTGCTCGTATGGCGCGCACCATCCGTGAGCGTATGAACGTGCGCGACACTGAGGTGTTCACTCCAACCGATTTGATCAACGCTAAAGCTATTTCTAGTGTAATCAACTCATACTTTGGTACCAACGCACTTTCTCAGTTCATGGATCAACAAAACCCATTGGCTGAGATCACTCACAAACGTCGTATGTCTGCGCTTGGTCCTGGTGGACTTAGCCGTGACCGTGCAGGTTTCGAGGTACGTGACGTTCACTATACTCACTACGGTCGTCTCTGTCCTATTGAGACTCCTGAAGGTCCAAACATCGGTTTGATTTCTTCTCTTTGCGTTTATGCGAAGATCAACGACCTAGGTTTTATCGAGACTCCATACCGCAAGGTAGAGAATGGCGTGGTTAACCTCAACAACGACGAGGTGGCATATTATACTGCTGAGGATGAGGAGCAAGCTATCGTAGCTCAAGGTAATGCTCCATTGGATAAGGATGGTAAGTTTATCCGCACCAAGGTTAAATCTCGTTTCGAGGCGGACTTCCCAGTGGTAGCACCATCTGAGGTGAACTTGATGGACGTTTCTCCATCACAAATCGCTTCTATCGCGGCTTCTTTGATTCCATTCTTGGAGCACGACGATGCTAACCGTGCGTTGATGGGTTCAAACATGATGCGCCAAGGTGTGCCATTGCTCCGCAGCGAGGCTCCTATCGTAGGTACAGGTATTGAGGCGCAATTGATTCAAGACTCTCGTACTCAAATCATGGCTGAGGGCGATGGTGTTGTGACCTATGTAGATGCTGATAAGATTGTTATCAACTATGCTCGCAACAAAGAGGAAGAGTTTATCTCATTTGAGACCTCTGAGAAAGAGTACAAGTTGCCTAAGTTCCAACGCACCAACCAAAATACTACCATCGACCTCCGTCCAATCGTTCGCAAGGGCGACAAGGTAACTGAGGGACAAATCCTCACTGAGGGTTATGCTACCGAGAATGGTGAGTTGGCACTTGGTAAGAACTTGAAAGTAGCTTATATTCCTTGGAAGGGTTACAACTACGAGGATGCTATTGTGCTCAGCGAGCGCATCGTTCGTGAGGATATGTTTACTTCTGTTCACGTGGTTGAGCAACTCTTGGAAGTGCGCGAGACCAAACGTGGTATGGAGGAGTTTACCGCTGATATTCCAAACGTGAGCGAGGATGCTACTAAGGATCTCGACGAGAACGGTATTATTCGTATCGGTGCGCACATCAATCCAGGCGACATCATCGTAGGTAAGATCACTCCTAAGGGTGAGTCTGATCCTTCTCCAGAAGAGAAACTCTTGAAAGCTATCTTCGGTGACAAGGCTGGTGACGTGAAGGATGCTTCCTTGAAAGCTACTCCATCACTCAGTGGTGTGGTAATCGGTAAGAACCTTTATAAGAAAGCCATCAAGGATCGCAAGCAAAAGCTTGAGGACCGCGAGACAATGGCTAAACTCGATGCGCAATTCCAAGTTAAGGCAGAGCAACTCAAAAACCTTTTGGTAGAGAAATTGGTTGTATTGCTCAAAAAGCATGTATCTGCTGGCGTGAAGGATTATGCAAATACCGACGTAGTAGCTAAGGGATTGGAGTTCACCGCAGAACGCTTGCAAAACATCGACTACATGTCTGTGATGTTAGCTTCTTGGACTGAGGATGAGCACACCAACGACTTGGTTTGCCGCTGTATCATGAACTATATCGCTAAGCACAAAGAGATGGATGCTCAGCTCAAACGCGAGAAGTTCAACCTCACTATCGGTGATGAGTTGCCAAATGGTATCATCGAGATGGCTAAGGTTTATATCGCTAAACGTCGTAAAATCCGCGTAGGTGATAAGATGGCGGGTCGCCACGGTAACAAGGGTATCGTATCTAAGATTGTGCGCGTAGAGGATATGCCATTCTTGGCTGACGGTACTCCAGTAGATATCGTATTGAACCCACTGGGTGTGCCTTCTCGTATGAACATCGGTCAGATCTTCGAGGCTGTCCTCGGTTGGGCAGGTAAGGAACTCGGTGTGAAGTTCGCTACTCCTATCTTCGATGGTTGTACCTTGGATTCACTCAACGAGTGGACCGACAAGGCTGGTCTCCCACGTGCTGGTAAGACTCAGCTCTACGATGGTGGTACTGGTGAACCATTCGACCAAAAGGCTACCGTAGGTGTTACCTACTTCATGAAACTTGGTCACATGGTTGACGACAAGATGCACGCTCGTTCTATCGGTCCTTACAGCTTGATTACTCAACAACCATTGGGTGGTAAAGCTCAGTTCGGTGGTCAACGTTTTGGTGAGATGGAGGTTTGGGCGCTTGAGGCACACGGTGCTGCGCACATCCTGCAAGAGATCCTCACAGTTAAGTCAGACGACGTAACAGGTCGTGCACGTACCTACGAAGCAATCGTTAAGGGTGAGTCAATGCCTACTCCAGGCTTGCCAGAGTCACTCAACGTATTGTTGCACGAGTTGCAAGGTCTCGCTCTCTCAATCACAATGGAATAAAATTCAAGAATTATGGCTTTTAAACAAGATAATAAGAAAAACGGTTTCTCCCGCATCTCTATCGGACTCGCTTCTCCAGATGAGATCATGCGCCTTAGCTCGGGAGAGATTCTCAAACCTGAGACCATCAACTATCGTACCTACAAGCCTGAGCGCGATGGTTTGTTCTGCGAGCGCATCTTCGGTCCTACCAAGGATTATGAGTGCCACTGCGGTAAGTACAAACGTATTCGTTACAAAGGTATTGTGTGCGAGCGTTGCGGTGTAGAGGTTACTGAGAAGAAAGTACGCCGTGAGCGTATGGGACACATCAAATTGGTGGTTCCTGTTACACATATCTGGTACCTCCGTTCGTTGCCATCCAAGATGGCTGCGTTGCTCGGAGTGCCAACCAAGAAACTCGACTCTGTTGTTTACTACGAGAAGTACATCGTACTCCAAGCGGGTGTACTTGCTGGTCAAGAGATTGATGACGAGATTGTAGAGAACAAGATGCTCCTCGACGAGGATCAATACATGGAACTCTTGGGTCGTCTTCCACAAGACAACCAACTCCTCGATGACACCGATCCAGACAAGTTCATCGCTAAGATGGGTGCCGAGGCTATCGAAGAGTTGCTCATGGGTCTTGACTTAGATGCACTCAGTTTCGAGCTTCGTGACCGCGCTAATAGCGACACCTCTATGCAACGCAAGGCTGAGGCTCTCAAGCGTTTGCAAGTGGTGGAGAACTTCCGCGCAAGCAAGGGCAAGAACCGTCCTGAGTGGATGATCTTGCGTGTCATCCCTGTGACTCCTCCAGAGTTGCGCCCACTCGTTCCACTGGATGGTGGTCGTTTCGCAACCTCAGACCTCAACGACCTCTATCGTCGCGTAATCATTCGTAACAACCGTCTGAAACGTCTCGTAGAGATCAAGGCTCCTGACGTGATTCTCCGCAACGAGAAGCGTATGCTCCAAGAGGCTGTAGATTCACTCTTCGACAACAGCAAGAAGACTACCGCTATCAAGTCTGATGCGAACCGTCCTTTGAAATCACTCTCTGACTCACTCAAGGGTAAACAAGGTCGTTTCCGTCAAAACTTGCTTGGTAAACGTGTGGACTACTCTGCTCGTTCTGTAATCGTCGTTGGTCCAGAGTTGAAGATGCACGAGTGCGGTTTGCCAAAAGATATGGCTGCTGAGCTCTACAAACCATTTATCATCCGTAAGCTCATTGAGCGCGGCATTGTAAAGACTGTTAAGTCTGCGAAGAAGATCATCGACCGCAAAGAGCCAGTCGTATTCGATATCCTCGAAAACGTAATGAAGGGTCACCCAGTGCTCCTCAACCGTGCTCCTACTTTGCACCGTCACGGTATCTTGGCATTCCAACCACGTATGATCGAGGGTAAGGCTATCCAATTGCACCCACTCGCATGTGCCGGCTTCAACGCCGACTTCGACGGTGACCAAATGGCTGTGCACTTGCCACTTTCTAACGAGGCTATCCTCGAGGCGCAACTCCTCATGCTCGGTTCGCACAATATCCTTGACCCAGCCAACGGTAACCCAATTACCGTACCTTCTCAGGATATGATTCTCGGTCTTTACTACATCACCAAACCACGTACTGGCGTAAAGGGTGAAGGTCTTACATTCTATTCTGCTGAAGAGTGCGAGATTGCGCTCAACGAAGGCAAGGTGGATATCCACGCCAACGTAAAGGTACGTATCCTTGACAAGCGCACCAATACCACTTCGTTGGTAGAGACCACTCCTGGTCGTGTGCTCGTTAATCACTTCGTACCAGAAGAGGTGGGCTATCAAAACGTTACTCTCGGCAAGAAAGCCGTTAAGAATATCATTACCGACGTTATCAAGACTTGTGGTGTAGCTCGCACTGCCCTCTTCTTGGACAACATCAAGGACCTCGGTTATAAGATGGCGTTCAAGGGTGGTCTCAGCTTCAACCTCAACGATATCCTTATCCCAGAGGAGAAGAATGAGTTCGTAGCTAAGGGTAATGCAACCGTTGAAGAAGTGACCGAGCTCTATATGGAAGGTCTCATGACCGACAACGAGCGTTATAACAAGGTCGTTGCTGCTTGGGGTGAAGTCGATGCACAAGTGACTAAGGTCCTCATGCAACACATGAAAGAGGCTGACCAAGGATTCAACTCTGTATATATGATGATGGATTCTGGTGCCCGTGGTTCACAACAACAGATCAAGCAGCTCGCAGGTATGCGTGGTTTGATGGCTAAACCTCAAAAGGCAGGTGTTGCTGATAGCCGTCAAACAATTGAGAACCCTATTCTTTCGAACTTTAAGGAGGGTCTGAGCGTGCTTGAGTACTTTATCTCTACCCACGGTGCGCGTAAGGGTCTTGCCGATACCGCGTTGAAGACTGCCGATGCAGGTTACTTGACTCGTCGTTTGGTGGACGTTTCTCATGACGTGATCATCAACGAGGAGGACTGTGGTACATTGCGTGGTTTGACTGCTCGTGCGGTAAAACAAAACGACGTTGTCGTTGCTACACTCACCCAACGTATCTTGGGTCGTGTCAGCGTGCACGATATCTATGACCTCGAGGGCAACCTCATCGTAGCTTCTGGCGAAGAGATTCGCGAGGCAGCTTGCGAGGCTATCGAAGCTGCTGGTATTGAGGCAGTTGAGATTCGTTCCGTACTCACTTGCGAGGCTAAACATGGTGTCTGCGCTAAGTGCTACGGCCGCAACCTCGCTACCCGTAAGATGGTTCAGAAGGGTGAAGCTGTCGGCGTGATCGCAGCGCAAGCTATTGGTGAGCCTGGTACACAGTTGACATTGCGTACCTTCCACTCTGGTGGTGTCGCTGGTAATGCAGCTACTCAAAACACCTACGCTATCCCTGCTAACGGTCGCATTGAGATCGACGACCTCCGTACTATCACCACCGATGCAGGTGAGGTAGTTGTAGTGAGCCGTCTGAATGAGATGCGTCTCGTGGACGAGAACACAGGCGTTGTATTGACCACCTTCAATATCCCTTATGCTTCTAAACTCTTCATCACTCCAGGTGAGTCTTACGAGAAGGGTACCAAGGTATGCGAATGGGATCCATATAAGGCAGCGTTGATTATCGAGCAAGCTGGTCGTCTCCAATACGAGGACGTAATTGAGAATGTTACCGCTAAGACCGAGATCGATGACCAAACAGGTAAGAAAGAGGTGACTATCACCGAGACCAAAGATAAGACCAAGATGCCATCTGCTCACATCGTGGATGCTGAGGGCAATATCTTGCGTACCTACAACCTCCCAGTGAAGGCATTGCTCGTTCACGAGGATGGTGCTGAGGTGAAGGTGGGTGATTCGCTCTTTACTCAAACACGTTCGTTTGGTACCGCAGGCGATATCACCGGTGGTCTCCCACGTGTTACTGAGCTCTTCGAGGCACGTAACCCATCTAACCCTGCTATTGTAGCTGAGATCGATGGTGAGGTGACCTTCGGACGCATCAAACGTGGTAACCGAGAGCTTACCATCACCAGCAAACTCGGCGAGGTGAAGTCTTACCTCATTCCGCTTGGTAAACAAATCCTCGTTCAAGAAGGCGACTATGTGCGCGCAGGTGTGGCACTCTCTGACGGTGCTATTACTCCAGACGATATCTTGGCCATCCAAGGTCCTACCGCGGTACAAGACTATATCGTAAACGAGGCACAATCTGTTTACCGTATGCAAGGTGTGGAGATCAACGATAAGCACTTCGAGATCATCGTTCGCCAAATGATGCGTAAGGTTGAGATCCAAGATGGTGGTGATACTCGCTACCTTGAGAAGCAAATCGTTGATAAGATCGACTTCCTTGAGGAGAACGATCGTATCTGGGGCAAGAAGGTGGTTACCGACGCTGGCGACAGCGAGACCTTGAAAGCAGGTCAAATCGTTACTGCACGCCGTCTCCACGACGAGAACTCATCGCTCCGTCGCAAGGATAAGAAGCTTGTTGTTGCACGTGATGCAATGTGTGCTACTGCTAGCCAAGTACTCCAAGGTATTACTCGTGCTGCTCTCGCTACCAAGTCATTCATGTCTGCGGCTTCTTTCCAAGAGACCACCAAAGTGCTCAACGAAGCTGCTATCCAAGGCAAGGTGGACTACCTCGACGGCATGAAGGAGAATGTTATCTGCGGTAACTTGATCCCTGCTGGTACTGGTCTTCGTGACTTCCAACACATCAGTGTACATAACGCTGAGGAGTACGCTGCCATCCAAGCAGCTCGTGCTGCTGCAGCTGCTGAAGCACAACTCCGCCAAGAGGAACTCAACGAATTCTAATCAATTCATTTTCTATACAAAACACCCCTCTGCTCTCATAGTAGAGGGGTGTTTGTACATACAACATACATGCCGCATATCATACTGTATTTTTCTTATTTTTTACTTAATGATTAGTCAGTAATTCCGCTGTAGATGCGCTGTAGATGCGCTGATGATGTGCTCCTCTGCAGTTATTTAAAACTTATATCTAAAGAGATGGTATAGTTTTTGTACAATCGTTTTTAATATGTGAATAATATGCTAATAAAACGACGATTCATATTATTTCTTCTTACCTTGCTTCCATTGCTGGCAGCAGCGCAGCAACCGCGTGTGGTGATAGACTCAATGCATATTACCATTCGCGAACTTCGTGACTCTGTACGCAACGAAATTCGCATCTACCGTGATTCACTGCGTCACGTACGTCGTCATTCTTACGACTCTATTCCGCACGAATTGCGTGTGGGGTGGGGCGATCAAATGTTTGAGACCCTCATGTGGCACAACGAAGGCTATCCTATTGTTTTGCCATCAAGCTATCAAGCAAATTATAAGGGGCATTTCCGCTACACCCAGCACTGGTTTGTAGAGTATCTCTACAATGTCAATTATTGGTATGCGTTGGGTGTGCAAATAGATTATAGCGGAGTACTTTGGGATCAAGTTTTACGTAACGGAAGGGGAGTGGAAATGGATAGAGATAGAAACCACAATTTTCACAATATTGCCATCATTCCAACGGTGCGGTTCTCTTATTTTCATGGTGAATATACGTCCATCTATTCTTCAATTGGTGTGGGCGTGAATATCAACACAGGATCTGAGCTCGACTATAAAATGCGTTATACTACAGCAGCACCCGTTGTGAATATCTCTCTGGTTGGTTTGAGAATAGGTAAAGGAAGATACTATGGACTATTTGAGCTAGGAGGAATGATTTCGTTGGTCAATTCTAATGAAGTATATATGCTAGGTTCACGAATTTTTACCACTTCTTTTGGTGTTAGGTTATAATATGTTCATGCTATGAAAAAAATCCTGTATATATGTTTGCTGGTATGCCTAACTGCTTGTCAAAGTGGCGAATGGCACTATGTGGATTTTAGTAATATTAAGGCGGGCACTTTTCAGGTAACCAAGCAACAGACTACCGATCTTAGGAAGTTAGCAAGTGATCCTGACCAGTTGGCCGCTTGGGGATTGACATCCGATATAATGAGAGATGACACATGTAGTACTATGTCGCCAGCCAAACGTGCATCGTCGGTGACGATGAATCATATCGCACAGAACTTGCTAGATTTTAGCCATATGACTACTGCCATCGAACTAAGCGGTATATATCCTTCTACGGATATTGATGGCAATCCTATCACGCTATCTGGTAAAGTGATTCTCCCTGCAAAAGGGCCGATTAAGCGATATATACTCGTTTCACACTATACTATCACAAGCAATGCGGAGGCACCAAGCAATATCTTCTCTTTAGAGGGGGTGCTTGTCAAACTTGGCTATGCACTTATTATCCCTGATTATTTGGGCTATGGTGTCACTGCCAATCAGATTCATCCTTATTTGGTGATGGATCTCACAGCGCGCAATGTGTTGGATATGTATCTTGCAGTAGTGCCATTCTTGGATGCAGCTGGCTATACTCCAGAACATGATGATATCTACCTCATGGGCTATTCGCAAGGTGGTGCTACCACCATGGCGGTGCAGCATCTCATAGAGCATCATGGTGATTCAAATGTCAAGATTCGTCGCGTATTTGCAGGAGGTGGTCCATATGATGTGAAAGCTACTTATGACCGCTTTGTAGAAACGAACTATGCCAGCTATCCTTGTGCAGTACCGATCATGATGCAAGGTATGATTGTCGGAAACAAGCTGGACCTTGATATGAGTAAAATGATGGCACCATATCTCTATGAAAATCTCAACGAATGGGTCAATAGCAAATCTTACACTACTTCCCAAATCAACGCGCTTATCGGTACAAACATCACCAACGAACTATTGAGCCCGATAGGTATGGATAGGACGAGTAGAGAGGTTTCGGAACTCTATAAAGCTATGACCAATAATTCAATCCTGTCTTATGCCTGGACACCTCAAGCCCCAGTGTTTATCATGCATTCTATTGACGACGATGTGGTGCCTTATGACAATGCAAGTCGTGCTAAGAGTAAGTGGCAGGGAGCTAATATCCAATATAGTTTAGGGCATTTTGGCGGGCATGTAGCAGCGTGTATACGTTTCATCTATACCGTTCAAACCTTACTGATCAACGAAGAACAAGAAGAAAATGGCAACTATGATTTCTAAACCTACAATTCGAGAAATACTCCTTCATTTCCCTTTGCTACATGAGTGGAGGAGCGTGGTGATAGCTCTTTTTGCGGGCATATTGCTTCTATGTTTTATGACGGCTTGTCATATAGATGAAGTGCCAGCCTATACGAATAATGTGGAGATAGCTATTGATGTGCAGAAAGTATCTGCTGGATATGCGCATGTTACTTTTTCTACAAATAAAAAAGCGTTTTATTTGATAGGGATTCAGCAGGCAAAAGATACCGTAGATTTGCAACAGGTAGCCAAACATTTCATGCTTTTGGCACTAGATCGAGCCTATGTGGACTATCTTGATTGGCGTAATCAGCAATTGCAACAACTTACCCCATTTATTGCGGATTTTGCCTCTCACTCGTTGCAGTATGGTACTGTGGACCACTTTTTTACCTTTTTAGAAACGGATCAAGATTACTGGGTCTATGCGTTTGTAGTGGATCATACTTCCAATAAGCCCGCAGGACGCTTGTTTTGTCAAACCATACATACCAATGATTCGAGTACAATTCCCATAGATTTTCATTACCGAGTAGAGGGTGTTTGGGATTATGTATATCCGATGGACAGTACAGGAGAGATTCATTCGCATATCCCATGGGTTGGTGAGACGATTGATAGTATCACGCTTCGCCAACAAGGATGGAATACCCCTGGCGAGTATTTCTTTCATCGTTTCACCCAGCAGTACGAAAACTCAGATTCTCCTGTAAACTATGGTATAGCTGCCAAGGAGAATAATGGCGAGGGAGATCATGTTTCAAATATTAAGTTTGAAGTAGGAAAGACGTATTATACGGGTATGGCGACATTGGATGCTCCGTTGGTGTATCCTTTGCCAAAACATGTCTATGATATCTACCGTTTCACATGGCAAGGAGATACAACCAATATCTACCTCACTCCTGCGGATACTCTCAGTGGTTTATGGTAAATCCTACATCGGATCTACATCAGGCAAAATAATCGTGCCTTTGCACTTCTCGTGCTGCTGCACAATAGCTATATGCTCTTTCACTAATGCCTTGGCGCGAGTGATGTTGGCGGTTGTTTCTACGCGCAAGCGAATCTGGCGTACCCATTGATTGCTCACTTTGGTCACAGATGGGATAATCACCCCTGACACTCGCTCACCAAAACTTTGTTGCAAGCGTTGTTGCAATAGTGTCGCTGCGGCTTCTAAACGCCCTAGATCACGATGACGCAGAGTCAGCATAATCAGTCGTTGGTAGGGTGGGTATTTAAACAACTCTCGTTCGGCTATTTGTTGATGGTATAATCCTTTGTAATCATGCGTCTTGAGGAACTCAAAGACAGGATTCTTTGTATTGAAGGTCTGAATCATCACCTCTCCCTGGCTTCCTGTTCTACCTGCTCGTCCACTTACTTGCTCTAGCATTTGGAAAGCGTGTTCGTAACTACGAAAATCAGGTTGATTCAGCAGCGAATCCGCTTGCAACACTGCTACCAAACTCACATCATTAAAATGCAAACCCTTAGTAACCATCTGTGTACCAATCAGTATGTCCACTTCATGCTTCGCAAAGCGGTCAATAATAGTTTGGTAGGCATCTTTCTTGCGGGTTGAGTCCAAATCCATTCGAGCAACTCTCGCTTCGGGAAATAATCCTTGTATCTCCTCCTCCAATCGCTCGGTACCAAAACCTTGCGTGCGCATTTCGCCCCCGCATTTCGGACATTCCGCAGGAATACGTGTGCTATGACCGCAGTAATGACAAACTAGCGAGTTGGTCGCTTTGTGATAGGTCATGGTGACATCGCAGTTCGGACACTTAGGCGATTCGCCGCATTTCGTACATTGCAAGACGGGTGCATAACCTCTTCGGTTTTGAAATAATATAACCTGCTTACCCTTAGCCAGTTCCTCGCGTATTCTATCCACCAACGGGTCTGCAAAATGCCCGTACATCTCCTTGCGATGGTATTGACGTTGTAAGTCTATCATCGTGATCTGTGGCAATTGCAATCCCTGAAAACGCTCTGTCATCTCCACCAAACCATATTTTCCGCTCAGTGCGTTGTGATAACTCTCAATGGATGGAGTAGCCGTACCTAGTAGCACTTTTGCACCATACCAACCAGCCATCATGATTGCTGCTGAGCGCGCATGATAGCGTGGCGCAGGGTCTTGCTGTTTGTAACTTGGCTCGTGCTCTTCGTCCACAATAATCAATCCCAAATCGCTGAATGGCAAGAAGATCGCTGACCGAGCACCCAATATCACCTTGCCCGTCTTGGTTCTTGGTTCCTGGTTCTTGGCTCGAATATGGTTATATATCTCCACCCGCTCCGCATTGCTAAACTTCGAGTGATACACTACCAATTTCTCCCCGAATACCGCCTGTAGTCGGTCGGTCAATTGGGTAGTCAAGGCTATCTCTGGTACCAGATACAATACCTGTTTGCCTTGCAGCAGTACTTCTTCGATGAGATGAATATATACCTCTGTTTTTCCGCTGGAGGTCACACCGTGTAACAAGGTGACATTTTTCTCTCTCCAACTCTCCCGAATTTCCGCAATGGCTCTACTTTGCTGATTATCAAGTGGGTGTGGTTGCTGTGTTTCGCCGTTGTATTGGCGCAAGCGCGAGATAGGTCGCTCTTCTTCCAAAAATATCCCTTTGTCAATCAATGTCCGCAGAATAGCACCGCTCACTCCACTTTGCTCTAGGAGCAAGCGTCTCTCCACTTGATAATTTTGCGCCAAACGGAGAAAGTCCCGCACCAATTGTTCTTGTTTCTTGGCGCGCTTCAATTCCCCGAGCAACTGCTCTTGTGCTTCTTTGGCTAGGAAAGCAGGAGATAGTTGTATGTATTGGGTAGTGGCTGCGGAGTAATTGTCGTCAATAATCTCTGAGGGTAAGGCAGCCGCCATTACCTCGCCTAGAGTACACATGTAATAGCTTGATAACCATTCCCATAACTTTATTTGCTCTACCGTAACGATAGGCGCCTCGTCCACTATTTGCAGCACATCGCGCACTTTCACATTGGCTGGCAGTTCATCTTCGTGTTGGCGGTAGATGATACCAATGATACTCTTCTTGCCAAGAGGAACCAATACCCGACAGCCAGTTATTGGCGATTGGCGATTGGCGATAGGCAATAAGGCTTCAGGGATATTGTAGGTATACACATCCGCAATGGCCAGTGGCAGAATAATATCGTAGAGTGATTGGTTCGTCATTTCAGCTGCAAAGGTACAAAAAAAAATGTATATGCACAACAAAAACTCGTTTTTGTTGCCATAGGCTACATTTTTTTACTGTAGCTTCGAGGGTAGGGTGTCCTCGAAGTACGACAAAAAATACACATGTGCAAGTAAACGAACACTTTTTTATAAGAAAACAATAGATTTGCAATTGTGTTGTAGCTTATCTTTCGATTAAATAGTCGAAGAACTCTGTCTTTCCGCTATAAACTACGGTAGATACACGGTAGATATACGATAGATATACGTTAGATACACGATAGATAGGTATAGGTGTACCATGGGAGTAGCGACCCATATCCAATAGGCGGAACGCCGTCCCATAGCCCTCATGGGCGTCCATTATCCAGAAAATAGCGATTTTTTCGCTATTTTCTTGCACATCCAAAAATTTTATTGTACCTTTGTAGCGCAAACTTGGAGTGCAAGAACAATATTGAACCACCGCTCCGCGGTTTTGCAGACATAATAAATGGCGTTTATTGACGCTCCGTTCTGATGTTCAGAAATCTCGCAAATTTCAGAAATATCCTCGGAACTGTGCAACGATAGATGTCCTACGGGATATAGATTATCCCTCTGTGCTTATTTGGTACGTCTTTTGCGTATATACGTATGCGCACACGCGTACCTTAAACTAAGAAAATAGCACGGAGAATGTTTATATTCGGCGTGGGCTTCGCGTTGTCGTTTTAGGATATTAGGCAATGCGAGAGCCTCTGAACGTGGAACGACAGCAGTCGGAATCCACGTTTTTTTTGTACCTATATATTTAATTTGAAATATAAGATAAATATATCGAAATCAATGATTAATAACTAATTAACAAAAAAACTTGCCTATGAAACACAAATGAAAATAACAATGTATCACAATGAGTAGTGTTGTGATAGCAAATCATATGACTACTAGGAGTTTCCGAAAAGCCTAAAAAGTGAGTAGGATTAGTAAAAAATATTTTGGAAAATTTATGAAAACAATAACAAAAATACAGCTATCACT
>JAZOVR010000043.1:0-18974 GCA_045658785.1 Paludibacteraceae bacterium
GCGACTTGTGCCTCCGCTCTCCCCACTCACTCACGAAGTTCGTGGGGACCCCATACTAATTATTCTTTGTCCCAATTTGTGGACAACATGCGCAGGTAGCTGCGGTAGCGCCATTGAGCGTTCTCGCGAGCGGCAGCGAAGGGCTCGGCTGCCTCTTGTGGGTATTGCTTAGCCACAGAAGCGAAGCGAACCTCACCCATCAAGTAGTCTTGGAACTTATCCCATTGTGGCTCCTTAGAGTCGAGTGAGAATGGGTTCTTGCCCTCTGCCTCGAGTGCTGGGTTGTAACGCCACAAGTGCCAGTAACCACACTCTACTGCCTTAGCCTCCTCAGCTTGAGATTTACCCATACCAGCCTTCAAACCGTGGTTGATACATGGAGCGTATGCAATCACGAGAGATGGACCAGGATAAGCCTCTGCCTCGCGGATAGCCTTGAGGGTTTGTGCTTGGTCAGCACCCATAGCGATTTGCGCTACATATACATAACCATAGGTGGTAGCAATCATACCCAAGTCTTTCTTGCGTACACGTTTGCCCGCAGCAGCGAACTTAGCGATAGCGCCGATAGGAGTAGATTTGGATGCTTGGCCACCCGTATTAGAGTACACCTCGGTATCGAGTACGAGGATATTCACATCTTCGCCAGAAGCGATCACATGGTCGAGACCGCCGTAACCGATATCGTAAGAAGCACCGTCACCGCCGACAATCCATTGGCTGCGTTTAACGATATGATCCTTATAAGTCAAGATATCTTTGCAGGTATCGCATTGGCAAGCCTCGCAAGCCGCTACGATAGGCTCGTAGAGACGGTTGGTGATAGTAGCATCGTTTTGGTTGTCAAGCCACTCTTGGAAGAGCGCCTTCATCTCCTCGGTGCAGCATGTGCAGGTTTGTGCCTTGGTCATGGGGGCTGCCAAACGCTCGCGGATCTTGCGGTGAGCGATTTGCATACCGAGACCATACTCGCAGAAGTCCTCGAAGAGGGAGTTAGACCATGCAGGACCGTGACCCTTCTCGTTGGTAGTATAAGGAGTAGATGGTACAGAACCCGAGTAGATAGAGGTACAACCAGTAGCGTTAGCTACGATCTCACGATCGCCAAAGAGTTGGCTGATGAGCTTGAGGTATGGAGTCTCACCACAACCAGAGCAAGCGCCTGAGAACTCAAAGAGAGGAGTAGCGAACTGGCTGTTCTTCACGTTGGATTGGATATCTACGAGGTGTTGTTTAGACTTCACATTATCCGCGCAGTAAGCCCAGTTTTGTGCCTCGATCATTTGTCCCTCGAGTGGCACCATAGTGAGGGCCTTACCGGTCTTAGGATGGCCAGGACATACGTCCACGCAGTTGCCGCAACCGAGACAGTCGAGTACGCCCACTTGCATACGGAAGTGCATACCCTTCATCGCAGCAGGAGCTTTCATCTCGCGTGTAGTGCCTTGTACACCCTTCACTTCCTCCTCGTCCATAACGAATGGGCGGATACATGCGTGAGGGCATACATATGCACACTTGTTACACTCGATACAGTTCTCAGCAGTCCACTCAGGAACGAAAGCAGATACACCGCGCTTCTCGTACTTAGCAGTACCAGCTGGCCATGTACCATCCTCTACGCCCTTGAAAGAAGAAACAGGGAGGAGGTCGCCGTCTTGTGCATTTATCGGACGTACCACGTCCTTGATAAATGCAGGTTCCAAAGTTTCAGAAGTTCCAACAGTTTCAACGGTGAGATTAGACCATGCTGGGTCGATGGTGAGTTGTTGGTACTCGCCACCACGATCTACCGCAGCGTAGTTCTTGTTGACCACATCCTCACCCTTGTTGCCGTAAGACTTCACGATGAAGTGCTTCATCTCCTCGATAGCTTGCTCTACTGGGATAACCTCAGTAATGCGGAAGAAAGCTGATTGGAGGATGGTGTTGGTACGGTTGCCTAGGCCAATCTCGCGAGCGATCTTGGTAGCGTTGATGTAGTACACCTTGATATTATGGTCAGCGAAGTATTTCTTCACTTTGTTAGGCAAGTTCTTTGCGAGCTCCTCGCCCTCCCAGATGGTATTGAGAAGGAAAGTACCACCATCTTGCAAACCACGGGTCACATCGTACATTTGCAAGTATGCTTGTACGTGGCAAGCCACGAAGTTAGGGGTAGTAACGAGGTATGTAGAGCGGATAGGTTCGTCACCAAAACGGAGGTGAGAGCAGGTGAAACCGCCTGATTTCTTAGAGTCGTAAGAGAAGTATGCTTGGCAGTACTTATCGGTAGTCTCGCCGATGATCTTCACAGAGTTCTTGTTAGCACCTACGGTACCGTCAGCACCCAAACCATAGAACTTAGCTTGGAACATGCCCTTGCCACCCATAGCTACCTCCTCGCCTACTGGGAGAGAAGTGAAGGTGATATCGTCTACGATACCCACGGTGAAGTGGTTCTTAGGCATTGGCAATGCGAGGTTCTCGTAAACAGCGAGGATTTGCGCTGGAGTGGTATCGTTAGAACCAAGACCATAGCGGCCACCTACTACGAGGATATCGCCAAGACCGAGTTCTTGGAGAGCGTCTTTCACATCGAGGTACAATGGTTCGCCATTAGCACCTGGCTCTTTGGTGCGGTCGAGCACGCAGATACGCTTAACAGAAGCAGGGAGCGCCTCCTTGAGGTACTTGAGTGAGAATGGACGATAGAGGTGTACATTGATCATACCGAGCTTGTTGCCCTTCTCTGCCTCGAAGTCGATAACCTCCTTGATCGCCTCGCACGCAGAACCCATACAGATGATGATGTTCTCTGCATCAGGAGCACCATAGTAGGTGAATGGGCGGTATGTGCGGCCGGTGATCTTAGAGATTTCGTCCATATAGTCGCTAACGATGTCTGCTACCTCGTTGTAGTATGGGTTGCAGCTCTCGCGGTGAGCGAAGAATACGTCTGGATTCTCAGCCATACCACGCATCACTGGACGCATAGGAGAGAGTGCGCGATCACGGAACTCTTGGAGCGCCTTCATATCGAGGAGTGGACGCAAGTCTTCCATATCCACTACCTCTACCTTTTGGTACTCGTGAGAAGTACGGAAACCGTCGAAGAAGTTGAGGAATGGCACACGGCTCTTGATAGTAGCAAGGTGCGCTACACCTGCGAGGTCCATCACCTCTTGTACGCTACCTTCAGCGAGCATAGCGAAGCCCGTTTGACGGCAAGACATCACGTCTTGGTGGTCGCCGAAGATACAAAGAGCGTGAGACGCGAGTGTACGTGCAGATACGTGGAATACAGAAGGAATCAACTCACCTGCGATCTTGTACATGTTAGGGATCATCAGGAGCAGACCTTGGCTAGCGGTGAAGGTAGTGGTGAGGGCACCTGCGTTGAGTGCGCCGTGCACAGCACCTGCAGCACCTGCCTCAGATTGCATCTCTTGTACCAACACTGTCTCGCCGAAGAGGTTCTTGCGACCTGCTGCAGCCCACTCGTCCACGTTCTCCGCCATAGGAGAAGATGGGGTGATAGGATAGATGGCAGCTACCTCGGTGAACATATACGCGATATGCGCCGCAGCAGCGTTACCATCAAGGGTTAAATACTTTTTTTCTTTGTTCATTGTAGTATAATTTTGTTGTTAAAATAGTTTTTCTAGTAGGACTAGTTGGGCTAGTAGAACTAGTTGAGCTAGTAGGACTAGCAGGACAAATAACGTGCCAAAAGCACATTAGTACAGGAAGCCGAAGAGCCAAAGCGGGATGTTCTTTTGGCTGCCTATTTCGAGATCGGCGATGGCGCTATAGCGGATGCCGGTCTTTTGTGGTGTAGTCGCCAAGGCGTCCATGTAGTACTTGCCATCGATAATGAACATCGCACTACGGTCGGTGGCGTTGATCTTGTGGTTGCCGTGCAAGGTGGCATAGAAGAATGTCTCTGCTATGGCTTGCTTGTCTGGCTCGCGGGTGCAAGTGGCGTAGCACAAGTTAGGGTTTTGCATATATACCTTAGTAGGCTTAAGCGGGAACTGCTTGCCCTCTGGGTAAAGCATGTTCAATAAGCGCGCATCCTTGAGGTATTTGATGTAGTTCATTGTGGTCGAGCGTGAGCAGTCGATGGCTTCAGCAAGGCTGCTGACATTGAGGCTGCATGGCGTCTCCTGAAGCATAAGGTAGAGCAGTTTGCGAAGCTTAGGCAAAGAGCTAACCTCAATCTGCTTGATAAGCAAGATATCCACATCCAACATCATATTCATCATCTTCAAGAGCGACTCCGAGAAATCGTGAGGCTCCAAGAAGAGCGGATAATAGCCGTGGTGCAAGTAGTCATCGAAATACTGCAGCGGCTTAAGTATCTGGCATATTTTCTGTGCAATCTCCACATGGTGCTTGAGGATATCCTCGAACGAGTACACAGGCAATTTCAAACCGAGTGTCACATTGAGGTATTCGCGGAAGCTAAAACCACGAAGGTTGTATGGATGAACGATTGTACCGATATCTTTGTTATCCTCAATGAGTCGCATTACCGCCGACGCCACGAATACTATTCGCAAATCTGGATAGCGATAGTAGCATTGACTAAGTTCATGTGACCAATTGGGATTCTTGAATGCTTGGTCAATCAATAGCGTCCTACCTCCTGCGGCTACAAACTGACTTGCAAACTCCACGAGCGAGTGTTCCGTAAAGTAGAAGTCATTGAAGTTTACATACAGGGTATGCTTACTCTCATCTGGGTTTTTCTCTCGTTGTTCTTTCGCGTAGTGAAGGAGAAAATCTGTCTTTCCTACCCCTCGTCCGCCCTTAATTGCAATCAGGCGGTCGCGCCAATCAATCTCATCCACGAGAACGCGTCGGGCGGGCACGCGAACGTGCTCTACCAAGTAGTCATGGGTCTTTTGAAATGCATCCAACATCGTTCTTATAATTAGATTTCGGGTTAAACCATTCTTTCCACGCTGCAAAGGTACGAAAAAATATGCAAGTGTGCAAATAAAAAACAAAAAAGATACAAAATAATTTGTATATTCCGAGAAAAGTGAGTACTTTTGCAGAGGAATTGAGGAGGATTTTGGAAGACAACATAGACAACTTGCGACCGAATCAACATCCTCGGTCGCTCAAGGGTGAGCATCGCAGATCTAAGACCCACATGAGCGAGCTGACGCCCTGTAGGACGCCGCTAGCGGCTACAGGGTATGGGTGAAAGGGGAGAGTTTTTAGAATAACACAAAAGAATAGTAATATGAACAAAAAAATTGTATTTTTATTATCGCTTATGGCACTAACAGCATGCACAAAGCAACAGACTACGGGTATTCATCTTGAGAACTTGGATACGACCGCAGTAGCACAAAATGATTTCTACCAATACGCTTGTGGCGGATGGATGAAGAACAACCCATTGCCAAACGAGTATAGCCGTTTTGGTTCGTTTGACAAGTTGGGACTCAGCAACTTGGAGCAAGTAAACGGGCTGATTGCCGACATCGCAGCTAAGCAACATAAGATGGGCTCTATCCCACAAAAGATTGGCGATGTATACAACCTATCGATGGACACCGCACGCCGCAATCAAGAAGGTATCGCACCTGTATTGCCAGTACTGCAAGAGATTGATAATGTGACCGATAAGGCACAATGGTCAGAGGTATTGGGCAAGGCGATGGACTACGGATTGTGGGCGATGTATGTGGATGCCGACGCGATGAACTCCAGCATGAATATTCTGAACGAATATCAAGCTGGTTTTGCGCTCAGTCAGAAAGATTACTATGTGGACGAGGACGAGCACACGAAGCATATCCGTGCGGAGTATCTGAAGCATGTGGAGAAGATGTTTGAGCTGTATGGTCAAGCCAATGCAGCCGAGAAAGCAGCTACCGTATTGCGACTGGAGACCCGTTTGGCGAAGGCAGCATTTAGCAATGTAGAGTTGCGCGATCCTATTGCTAATTACAATAAGATGTCGGTCGAGGAATTGCAAAAACTGGTTCCTGAAGTGGATTGGAAGGTATATTTCGCTGGATTGAACATTGCTCCAGACAGTTTGTCAGTAGGTCAAATCCGTCACCTGCAAGAGGCAGGAAAGATGCTCGCAGAGGAGTCATTGGAGGATATGAAGACCTTGTTTACATGGCAAGTGATTGATGGCAGTTCGGACTTCTTGACCGAGGAGATTTTTATGCAGAACTTTGAGTTCTACGGTCGCATCTTGAGCGGAAGGCAAGAGCCTACTCCACTGTGGAAACGCGCAGTAGCGATGGTGAACGGCACCTTGGGCGAGGCCGTGGGTGTGATGTATGTAGAGAAATACTTCCCAGAGGAGAACAAGGCACGTATGCTGGATTTGGTGAAGAACTTGCAAGTGGCATTGGGTGAAAGAATTCAAGCCCTCGAGTGGATGTCCGACGAGACGAAAGCAAAGGCGACGGAGAAATTGAACACCTTCACCGTGAAGATTGGTTACCCAGATAAATGGCGCGATTATACCGCATTGGAGATTGATCCAAAGTTGACCTATTACGCTAATATTCAACGCGCTGCGAAGTTTGAGCAAGATTATTCATTGTCATTCTTGGGTAAACCCGTGGACAAAGATAAATGGTTTATGACCCCACAAACGGTGAACGCATATTACAACCCAGCTACCAATGAGATCTGCTTCCCAGCGGGTATCTTGCAATATCCATTCTTTGATATGAACGCGGATGATGCGTTTAACTACGGTGCGATTGGTGTGGTGATTGGTCATGAGATGACCCACGGTTTTGATGACCAAGGTAGTCAGTTTGACAAAGATGGCAACCTCATCAACTGGTGGACTGAGGAAGATCGCGCTCGTTTTGAGGAGCGCACGAAAGTGATGGAGGAGTACTTCAATGCTATTGAGGTAGCCCCTGGTGTGTATGCAAATGGTAAGTTCACATTGGGTGAGAATATCGCGGATCATGGTGGTTTGCAAGTAGCATATCAGGCGTTCCAAAACGCACAAAAGGCGAAGAAGGCGAAAGGCGAAGAGGCTTTAGGCGAGAAGGATGGCTTGACACCAGAGCAACGCTTCTTCTTGGCATATGCGAATGTATGGGCAGGCAATATCCGTCCAGAGGAGGTATTGCAACGCACGAAGAGTGATCCTCACTCACTGGGCATGTGGCGTGTAAATGGCGCTTTGCCACATATCGGCGCATGGTACGAGGCATGGAATGTGACCGAAGAGTCGCCAATGTATTTGGTGCCTGAGAAGAGAGTAAGTATTTGGTAAGAAGAGCTCCTACTCGCAGCAAGCTGCTCGAGAAATCTAAGTCAATCTTATTACAACGCAGCTGATTTTATTGCCACCGCTCCGCTTGTCGGCGCCTGACTAACCGCCGACTATGCTATCGCTGAATCTTAAGTAAATAAAAGCAAGTATTGACTTTGATATTAGCGAGATAGGACAATAAATCCGTAAACATAAAGTATTTCAACATATGATAAAGCATGTAGTATTTTTTCGTCTGTTAGACGAGGCAGAGGGCAAGACAAAATTGGAGAATGCCCAGATTATTCGTGATGGATTGCTCGCATTGCGCGAGAAGATTGATGTATTGGTGGATGAAACGGTGGGTATTAATATCCCTAACGCCAAGAACACCGACCACGATATTTGTTTGACTTGCACCTTCAAGACATGGGAGGATTTGGATGCTTACGCGACGCACCCTGAGCATGTGAAGGTGGCGCAGTATATCGGCAAGTGCAAAGCAGCGCGGAGCGCTGTGGATTACGAAGAGTAGTTTTATTATGACGACAATAGAGACAACTTGCGCGGCAATCAACTCCCTGCCGCGCTCAAGGAATCTCAAGTAAGTGTCAACTGGTATATAAATAAAAAAATCGTTCCCTTGAGAAAGAGAACGATTTTTTTTGTACAGATTTGTTATTGGTTAGTCAACAATAAAGGAATTGCTTTCGCCGTTTACTTCAAAGAAGTACATGCCAGTTGGATAGTCTTTTACATTGAGTTGGAGTTCTTGTTTGCTCTTATCCAAGAACTTACGCTCTACCAACTTGCCTTGCATGTCGTAAATCTTCATGGACGTTGCACCATTCGCTTCGTAAGGCAATGTTACTAATTCATTTGCAGGATTAGGATAGGCATTGCGTTTCACTTTCGCAGATACATTTTGCACATTGGTTGCTGTTTCGCCATTGCCAGGGCAAGAGTAAACATATGTCTTGAATCCCTTTTCGTCTGCAACAAACAATTTATATTGTCCATCTACTTTTTTTAAAACAAGCATTCCATAATGAGGTATAGTGCTAATTGTAATACCTGTTTCATGAATTAACGAATAACCACTCCAATCACTATTTGGTGTAATATAACAGATTGCACCGTCATTTGTAAATATATTTTCTGCTATAATACAACCATATGCATCAGAAATATTCAAAGTTGATCGATAAGAATAGTCAGCATTAAAAATTTCTATGGAATTCCCATTTTGAGTCATATATACGCTTTTCACATGACAAGGCTCGAAATCAGCTGTGTTAAAACAAACATATCCGTCAAACACATGCTCCAACTCAATTTGTGCATTCATTGTTGCTGTGGTTAGCAGCATAACTAAACCAAGTAAAATCTTTTTCATAATCAATTTGTATTTATAATTTCCCTCCCTACTCACTTTTGGCTTTTCGGGTTACTCCGTTGCAATAATACATACATAAAAAAGCACAGACCTTTTGCAATTCTCTATCCAAGGTGTTTGGCGTAACCTACCAGTAGAATAACCAAAAGCCCGTGCTTGTTACACGAGCATTCTGCAATATTCCTACTGGTTTCCTTTTAGTCGCCAAACTTTTGGATAGTAGAATAAAGCTAAAATGCTTTTCCAATATTTCACGATGTGCGTATCAACTACACACTAATGTTTCATAGGCAAATTATTTTTTTCTGTTTATATTTAGTAATCAATTTGTTACATTATCAAATACCCAAACTTGCTTTGATAGCAGGTACTTTGGCTTCGGCTTCGGCTACGGCTTTGTCGTAGTCGGCTGGAGTTGGCATCTCGGCAGGGATCTCGAAGTAGAACTTGATCTTTGGTTCGGTACCACTTGGGCGAACGGAAATCTTCATGCCACCTTCGGTGAAGTATTGGAGCACATTGCTGGTGGCATTGAGTGCCATCACGATAGGTGTCTCCACCCACTCGCCATTCACGAGTTCGCGTTGAACGAGGGTCTTGAAGTCTTTAGACTTAACTACCTTTTCGCCAGCGATTTCTACAGGAGGATTTTGGCGGTAGTTGACCATCATAGCTTGAATCTCCTCTGCGCCAGACTTACCTGGACGAACGACATTGATAGTCGTCTCGCGTTGGAAGCCGTACTCCATATACATATTAAGGAGATAATCGTAGAGGGTCATGCCGTTGTCCTTCGCATAGGCTGCAATCTCGCAGATGAGGCAGATAGCAGAAGGAGAACATTTATCGCGCACACCGTCGAAAGCCAAGAAGCCGAAGCTCTCTTCGCCACCGCCGATGTATTTGTGGGTACCTTCCCACTCACGGATACGGTTAGCAATCCACTTGAAGCCTGTATATTCGTCGGTCAAGGTAACACCTTGAGCATCCGCCATCTTACGGATTAACTCACTGGTAACGATGGTCTTAACGAGATAATGCTCAGGGCGGAGTTTGCCAAGTTTCTTCATATTGTTGATGATGTAGTAGCAGTACATCATACAGGTTTGGTTACCGTTGATGATGGTCCACTCGCCCTTGTCGTTGCGGCAAACGATAGCGATACGGTCAGCATCTGGGTCAGAAGCGATCACGAGGTCAGCGTTGAGTTGGGTACCGAGGTTCATACCCATGGTCATCGCCTCAGCGTTCTCTGGGTTAGGACTTTGCACGGTGGAGAAATTGCCATCGATGACCATTTGCTCAGGTACGACGTGGATATTCTCGAATCCCCAAGAGCGAAGGCACATAGGAATGATTTGGCGTCCTGCGCCGTGGAGAGGAGTATAAACGATGTTGAGGTCTTTTTGACGAAGGATGGTCTCTTGGTCGATCATGACGGTCTTAACGGCCTGCATGTAATCGTAGTCCATCTCGCCGCCGATAATCTCGATAAGATGCTCATTGCCAGTCATTTTCACATCAGCGAGAGTTACTTTGTTCACCTCGTCGATGATACCCTGGTCGTGTGGTTGGAGCACTTGGCTACCGTCCTCCCAGTATGCCTTGTAACCGTTGTACTCTTTAGGGTTGTGGCTAGCGGTCACATTCACACCACCTTGTGCTGAGAGGTGACGGATAGCGAAGCTAACCTCTGGTGTTGGGCGTAGGCTCTCAAAGAGATATACCTTGATGCCGTTGGCAGCAAATACCGCAGCTACAGTCTCAGCAAAGAGGCGGCCGTTGTTGCGGCAGTCGTGACCCACTACGACGCTCACGGTGTCGCCCTTGAGGGTGGTAAAACCGCCTTCGCGTTGTACTTTCAGCAGGTAGTTGGCATAGCCTTGGGTAGCTTGTGCCACAATGTATTGGTTCATACGATTGGTACCAGGACCCATGAGGCCGCGGAGACCACCTGTACCAAATTCGAGGGTGCGATAGAAGCTATCGATGAGTTCAGTTTTGTCTTCCGCCTCGATCATGGCTTTGACAGCAGCTTGTGTCTCAGCATTGTAAGGCGCTTTAGTCCATTGCTCAGCAATGGCTAATACTTTTTCGAGTTCTTCGTTTTTCATATTGCTTGTATTTTTAAAGTTTGCATAGTTTATCGGGTGCAAAGGTACGAAAAAAATTGCATATCTGCAAGAGCAATGCGATTTTTTGTTTAGTGAACGCCCGTAAGCGGGCTACTGTTTAGGGTTTAGAAGTAGGTATAAAAGCGGTAAAAGGCATGCCAATGAGATCATAAAAGTTGCTGAATAACCTATGAATCACCTATGAATCACCTAAGAATCACCTAAGAATCACCTAAGAATAACTAAAGATTTACCACTGTATTTAGGATGCAAATATAGTGGAAGAAACAGGGGACAGGAGATGAAAAAAACGGAAAAAGTACGAAAGTATTGTGTATGTCAAAAAAAAGCAGTAACTTTGCGGGCGTTTTTTACAAAAACGGGAAACAAGAAAGAAAAGTTACTATTATGACAAGTATAGAAGTAAATGGTCGCGTCTTTGACGAGTATGTTTCGGCGCAGAAGATAGCTGAGTGTGTCAAAAAAGTGGCAGAGCGTATAAACACAGACTATGCGGGGAAAAAGCCACTGTTTATCTGCGTGCTGAATGGTGCGTTTATGTATGCGTCGGATTTGTTTAAGCAGATAGAGTTGCCCACGGAGATTACATTTGTGCGATTGAAATCGTATGAAGGGACTGCGACTACGGGCGATGTGAAGATACTGAACCCATTGACTGTGGATGTAAAAGATCGTGATGTGATTGTGATTGAGGATATTGTGGACACCGGTTTGACGATGCACGGTTTTGTGAAGTATCTGAAAGAGCAAGGAGCTAATAGCGTGGAGATTACATCATTCTTGTTCAAGCCAGAAGCATTGCGATATGCCGATGCTGAACCTAAGTACATTGGGTTGGAGATTCCAACGAAATTCGTGTTGGGGTATGGATTGGATTATGACGAGATGGGTAGGAATTTGTCTGCGTTGTATGTTTTGAGAGATAAGAGATAAGAGATATGATTCGGGATTTTTTTTATGGAATAGGAGCGTACACATTGCTGATGGGCAAGGTGTTTCGTGTGCCAGATAAAGGGCGCATGTTTTGGCGTCAGATGAGTAAGGAGATGGGTAAGCAAGGATTGGAGTCGATACTGATCACGCTGATTGTGAGCGTGTTTATGGGTGCGATCATGACCTTGCAGACAAAGTTGAATACGGAGAATCCGCTGTTGCCAGCATATTCGACAGGTTTGGTGACGCGTGACTGTATCTTGCTGGAGTTTTCGAGTACGATCTTGTGTCTGTTGCTCGCGGGTAAGGTGGGCAGTAACATGGCTTCGGAGATCGGTACGATGCGTATCACGGAGCAGATTGATGCGATGGAGATCATGGGTGTGAACTCGGCTAACTACCTGATATTGCCCAAGATAGTGGCATTTATGGTGATGATGCCATTGTTGGTGACACTGTCTATGTTCACGGGTTTGCTGGGCGGTTATGGCATTAGTGCGATTACGAATGTGTTGCCTGTGTCGGAGTATCTGCTGGGTATTCAGTATGCGTTTATACCGTTCTATGTGTGGTATTCGTTTATCAAGACGGTGGTGTTTGCGTTTATCATCGCGAGCATGGCATCGTATTACGGCTATTACGCGAGAGGTGGCGCATTGGAGGTAGGTAAAGCGAGCACGAAGGCGGTGGTGAATAGTAGTATTGTGGTGCTGCTGATGGATGTGGTGCTGACGAATTTGATGCTTAATTAGTTTAGTGTTTAGAGGCGAGAGATTATGATTCAGGTAAAGGATGTAGTGAAGAGTTTTGATGGGAATGTGGTGCTGAACCATGTTTCTGCGAACTTTGAAGACGGGAAAGTAAATATGATTATCGGTCAGTCGGGAAGCGGTAAGACCGTGCTGATGAAATCGATGATTGGTTTGCACCAGATAGATGGTGGAGAGATTGTGTTTGATACTCGCGCTGGGCAACAGAACTTGGCGGGGATGACGGAAAAAGAGGTAAGGATGTTGCACAGGGAAGTGGGAATGCTGTTTCAAGGTGCGGCATTATTTGATAGCATGACCGTGCAGGAGAATGTGATGTATCCGCTGGAGATGTTTTCGGATATGACGGATGAGGAGAAAGTGGAAAGAGCACGATTCTGCTTGGAGCGCGTGAATATGCCAGAGCGGGCATTTGGACTGATGCCAAGCGAGATTAGTGGTGGTATGCAAAAGCGCGTGGCGATTGCGAGAGCGATAGCGCTGAATCCGAAGTATTTGTTCTGCGACGAGCCGAACTCGGGATTGGATCCAAGAACCAGTTTGGTGATAGACCAATTGATCCAGGATATTACGCGAGAGTACAATATATGTACGATTGTGAATAGTCACGATATGAACTCGATTATGGAGATTGGCGATAATATTGTGTTCTTGCGCAACGGTGTGAAAGAGTGGCAGGGAAGTAGGCACGAGATATTTGAGGCAGATAATGAAGCGCTGAATGATTTTGTGTTTGCGAGTGAGTTGTTTAAGAAGGTAAAGAGCGCTGCGCGCTCCGTTTAGAGGATGCCCTTCGGGCTACAGTTTAGAGTTTAGAGGCAAGAATATGAAACGACTATTATTGATATTGACGATTGGTAGTACCTTGTGCGTTTGGGCGCAGCAGAAACCAGCGCGAGTGCCTGCGTATCAGGGAGTGATTGAGCGGATTCAGCCCAATGGCGATACGGTGTATGTGCGATTGCATGGCGACGAGAGAAGACATTGGATGACACTAGAGGATGGCAAGACACTCGTGAAAGAAAATAAAAAAGGATATATCTGCTACGCGAAAAAGAGAAAAAATGGACAAATCGTAGCGACTTGTAAGAAGGTAAGAAAATCACAAAAGTGATTTTAGTTTAGTGTGTAGAGTTTAAAGTTTAAAGAAAAGATGAACATGAAAAAAATAGGATTACTAGCAGTATTGAGTGTTATGGTATGTGCAGTTTGGGCAGTACCTGCACGCAGAGAAGGAGTCTTAAAAACACAACCTGATGGTACTCAGATTGTTGTGTATCAACATGGTGATGAACATTTTCATTGGATGACCAACGAGAAGGGCGAATGGCTGAAGATGGATGTTGACGGCTTCTACCGCGTGACAGAGGCATTGAGTGCAGAGCAAATTGAGGCAAAGCGAATGGCGGCTCCTAGTCGCTTAGCACAAGCACAGAAAGCGGCTACTCCGCTGAATATTGCCCCTCGCGGATTGGTGATATTGGTGAATTTTCAAGATGTTACTTTTGAAACGGACAAGGCAGAGATGGATAGCATGCTGACAGGCAAAAACTACACACGGGATTATTCGTACAACTACAATGGCAAGAATTATGTTGTTTCGTCAGAGGGATCAGCATGGAAATATTTCTTTGATTCGTCCAATGAACATTATAATCCACAATTCGATGTGATTGGGCCAGTGACGATAAGCAAAGACATGGCTTACTATGGGAAAAATGATCCTAGTATCCAATTTGATGCAGCTCCATGGACGATGGTGAAAGAGGCATGTACGCTGGTGAACGATAGTGTAGATTTTAGTTTGTATGACAACGACAAGGATGGTTATGTAGATTTCGTATATGTAATTTATGCAGGCTACGGCGAAGCTGATGGTGGAGATAAAAATACCATCTGGCCTCACTCGTATTGGCTATTGGATCGTGGAATCACTTGCAAAGTAGATGGTAAATATGTTGACTTGTACGCTTGCGGTAATGAGTTGGACTATTTTAGCAAGCAGCACACAGGTATCGGTACTTTCTGCCACGAATTTAGCCACGTATTAGGATTACCGGATCTATATACGACTGAAGGTCAAACTCATAAGACATTGGGTAGTTGGGATATATTGGACTATGGTCCATACAACAATGATATGAATACCCCACCCGCATATTCAGCCTATGAACGATTTATGATGGGGTGGTTGATGCCACGATTGATTGTAGATGCTGAGAATGTGGAATTGGAAGAATTGCAGGAGAGCAATAGTGCCTTGCTGATTTCAAGTTCGGATCAACACAACTTGATTGGTAACGATCCAAAGCCAACAAACTTCTATCTATTGGAGAATCGCCAACAAGTAGGTTGGGATGAGTATCTGCCAGGACATGGATTGATGCTAACCAAAGTGCAATATAGTTCAAATAATTGGCTTCAAAACACTGTCAACAACTCATCTAGTCGCATGGGAGTAGATTTGATAGAGGCAGACGGAAAGAAACCTAGCAGCAGTAGCAATGGTTACAAAGGCAAAGCAGGTGACCTATTCCCTGTTGGTGCAACAGAATATTTAGGGATAGCGGACCATAGTATCGAAGAAGTGAGTGAAAAAGACGGAGTTATCTACTTCAAGTATAAAGGTGGTGTAGCAACCTCTATAGAGCATGTGCAACAAGAAGCTATCATCGCTATCTACAATATTTTGGGTCAAAAGCAAACCACCATAGATATTGAATCGTTGCCACGCGGAACTTACGTGGTAGTAACCACAGCTGGTAGCAAAAAAATTGTTCGTTAAGATGAAGATTATCTCATATAATTTAAATGGCATTCGCAGCGCAATAAGCAAAGGATTGTTTGATTGGCTGGCAGAGGAGCAACCCGATGTGTTTTGCATTCAAGAGAGCAAAGCTCAACCCGACCAAATAGATGTGATGACTATGCAAGAGCTTGGTTATCAAAGTTATATCCATTCAGCAGAAAAGAAAGGGTATTCGGGCGTAGCTATCTTCACGCGCATCCAACCCGACCGCGTGGTCGTAGGTATGGGTAATCCGAAATACGACTGCCAAGGTCGTGTGATTCGTGCGGATTATGGTGACGTGACGGTGGTGTGTGTATACATCCCATCGGGCGAGGCTGAAGGACCAAAATATGAATATAAGATGGACTTCTTGGCTGATTTCATCGTGTGGATCAACGAGTTGCGCAAAGAAAGACCCAATATCGTAGTTTGCGGCGACTACAATATCGCGCACAAGCCGATAGATATCAATCACCCAGAGCGTCAGGTAGGCGTGAGTGGCTTCTTGCCTGAAGAGCGTGCATGGTTAGATAAGTGGGAAGCAAGCGGTATGGTGGACACTTTCCGTATGTTTGACCAAAGTGGCGAGAAGTACAGTTGGTGGAGTTTTCGCGCTGCATCCAGAGCAAGAAATGTAGGTTGGCGAATTGATTATCATTGGGTGAGTGAGCCGTTGAAAGAGCGCGTGAGCGATGCGAAAATTCTCGCAGAGGTGGTACATTCCGACCATTGTCCTGTGGCAGTAATAATTGATGAAATCAGCAGAAGATAGGCTGATGATAGGCTGATGATAGAATATGGATAGACTGAGAACTGAACATTTATATAAGAAGTACGGCAAACGTACTGTAGTGAACGATGTGAGCATCTACCTTGAGCAAGGGGAGATTGTCGGCTTATTGGGTCCCAATGGTGCTGGTAAAACGACAACCTTCTACATGACAACAGGTCTGGTGACTGCTAATAGCGGAAAGATATTCCTCAATGATTTAGATATCACGAGCATGCCTATGTACCAGCGTGCGAAATTGGGCATTGGTTATCTACCACAAGAGGCAAGTGTGTTCCGCAAAATGAGTGTAGAAGACAATATCTTGTCGGTATTGGAGATGACCAACTTTACCAAAGAATATCAAAAAGAAAAGTTGGAGCAACTCATCAAGGAGTTCAATTTAGGACATGTACGCAAGAACTTAGGCGACCGTTTGTCTGGTGGCGAAAGACGTCGTACCGAGATAGCTCGTTGTTTAGCTATTGAACCAAAGTTTGTGATGTTGGACGAGCCTTTTGCAGGTGTGGATCCGATTGCCGTGCAAGAGATTCAGGATGTGGTTTGGCGCTTGAAAGATAAGAATATCGGCATTTTGATTACCGACCACAATGTGGATGAGACGCTGATGATTACTGACCGTGCGTACCTTCTTTTTGAAGGAAAAATTTTGTTCCATGGCACTCCCGAAGAGTTGGCTGCCAACCCAGTGGTGAGAAAGAATTACTTGGGTCGCGATTTTGAATTGAAGAAGAAAACGAGAGTTGAAGAATGATGCAGCATTTGCATTTTTATATAGGTAGGATTGTGCTATGGATAATGGCTATGCTTGTCGTTTCATGCGACCATTCTTGTCCTGACATGCAACTACAAATCAAACAATGTGCATCTATTCCCACTCCATTGGCTTCTGCCACTTGTTTTGTTATGGCGGATAAAGCCTACGTGCTATTTGGACGAGATCAACAAGGTAACTATCAAAATCATCTATGGCAATATGATTCTACACGAGACATATGGACGGATCTAGGAGAAACTCCTCTGGCTTCTCGTGTGAATGCGACCGCATGCGTATGCGACGGAATAGCATACATCGGGCTTGGTTTTAATGGACAATATTCTAACACATCAGGATATTTAACCGATTGGTGGTCGTATGACCCAACAAACAATACTTGGCAACAATTGAGCAGTTTTCCCGCAGGCACTACAGCAAGAGCCATCAGTATGGTGGGAGAGGGTGAATTATATGTGGGATATGGTTTCTGCTGGACATATGAACGAGACATGTATCGATATCAGATAGCAACGGATACATGGAATTTGATTGATGTACAATTAGATAGAAAGGCGTTTACCTTTCCTATGCGTAGTTTTGGAGGGGTGGGTTGCACATGTCATGATAGGCATTTTGCAGGAACTGGTTTTAGAGCGTATAGCCTCAATTGGTGGGGAGAATTAGACCCTATCAATGCCCAATGGATAAAGAGAAAAGATGTGCCAGGCCATAAACGCACTATAGCAGCATGTGCATCAACTGAAAATTACGTGTACGTAATAGGAGGAATGCATTTTGGAGGAGTGAATACAGATGGCAAAATATTGGATGATATTCAGCAATATGATCCTCAGGCAAATAGTTGGTGTCATGTGGGCAATCTGCCCAATGGAGGCAGAATGAATCATATTGCATTTAGCATTGGCAATAACGTTTATGTAGGATTAGGAGAAAATGAAGAAATAGAAGTATGTGGAGATTTGTATTGTATTTATGAGAAATAAAACACTTCTACATATTATTTTCTTGTGTTTGCTTATTCAACCTACAAAAGCGCAAGACTGGCAATGGTGGCCTTTAGGGCTGACGCACGAAAGGTTGTCAGGCGATACATTATGTTATAGTGCAGAAGTATTAGGAGTAGCTTCATCTGGTACATACGCTCCGTTTTGGCTGCAAAGCAATCGCAATGGTAATATTTCAGCCTCTCCCTATAGCGGCAATCTGTCGGCTGGGATATTCAAACCCGCCACTCAACCTCGCAGATGGTTTGATTACGATTTTGCTGTACAGATGACTGGGCGCGTGCAAAGCAATATTCCTACAGTCTTCTCCCCTTATCAAAAACAAATTACTGGATATTTCAATCGGTTATATGCGCATATACGATTGTATTTTGTAGATATAACTGCTGGAATTAAACCGATTAACTATGAAAGTATAGATCCATTGCTATCTAGTGGAAGTATGATTCTATCTGGAAATAGTCAACCGATCCCTCGTGTAACAATTGGTATAGAAGATTATATTCCTTTCCCAGGGTTGTTCGGATATGTAGAACTGAAAGGTGGAATGACATATGGATGGTTGGCAGATGATGTCTATATTCAAAACTGTCGCTTGCACCATAAGTTTGCGGCCTTGCGATTTGGTGGAAAACTACCTGTGAACTTGAGTTATGAGTTTCATCATGCTGCTCAGTGGGGAGGCGTTTCTCCCGTGTATGGTGATGTGGGTAGTGATTTTCATTCTTTCCTCAATGTTTTGACCGCTCAGTCAGGAGGAACGATGAGCAATGATCAAAAGAATGCTCAAGGAAATCATGTCGGCAGTCAGCAATTGGCACTTACAGCTAAAGGCGAGGGGTGGAATGTAACTGCATACTGGCAAAACTTTTTCGATGATAATTTTGCCTTTTTGGGTATCGGTCAAAATCTTCCAGACGGCATATGGGGAGTATCTATACAACAAACTCGTTGGCCATTCATTCAAGGCGTAACATACGAATATATGAATACTACCGATCAATCTGGTCCATGGCATGATAGAGATGGACTATGCTATGGGGCCAACGATTCGTATTACCGCAATAGCGTATTCCAAAACGGATGGAACTATTTCTATCGTTCAATGGGTACACCATTTATCACCTCACCTTTGTATAATAC
>JAZOVR010000044.1:0-15262 GCA_045658785.1 Paludibacteraceae bacterium
CTTCGTATTGATGCCTACGGGTGGTGGAAAAAGCCTTTGTTACCAACTTCCTTCCCTTCTGATGGATGGTGTAGCAATCGTAATTTCTCCCCTGATAGCACTGATGAAGAATCAAGTAGATGCGATGCGTAATTTCTCGGAAGAAGATGGTGTGGCCCATTTTCTCAACTCATCGTTATCTCGTCCAGAGATTCATCAAGTGAAGTCAGATGTCTTGGCAGGTAAGACTAAGTTGTTGTACGTAGCTCCAGAGTCACTCAACAAAGAAGAGAATGTAGATTTCCTACGGGAAGTAAAAATATCGTTTTACGCTGTAGATGAGGCGCATTGTATCTCAGAGTGGGGACATGATTTCCGCCCAGAATATCGCAGAATTCATCCTATCGTGGAGCGTATAGGTAAAGCCCCCATCATCGCATTGACCGCAACAGCTACCCCAAAAGTACAAAGTGATATTCAGAAGAATTTGGACATGATGAATGCCACAGTATTCAAGTCATCATTTAATCGTCCTAACCTGTATTATGAAGTACGCCAAAAGACCGATGATGTGGACAAGGATTTGGTTCGCTACATTCGTAGCATGAATGGCAAATCAGGCATTGTATATTGCTTGAGTCGCAAGACGGTAGAGGAGTTGGCAGAAACACTACGCGTGAACAATATTCCTACATTGGCATACCACGCAGGCATGGATGCAGCTACTCGTAGTGCCAACCAAGATGCTTTCCTGATGGAACAAGTACAAGTGATCGTTGCGACTATTGCATTCGGCATGGGTATTGATAAACCAGATGTGCGTTTTGTGGTACACTACGATATTCCAAAATCTCTAGAGGGATATTACCAAGAGACAGGTCGTGCAGGTCGCGACGGCGGCGAAGGTCAGTGTATTTGCTATTATTCTCCAAAAGATATAGAGCGATTGCGTAAGTTCCAGCAAGGCAAACCAGTATCGGAACAAGAGATAAGTAATCAGTTGTTGTTCGAAACGCAATCGTATGCGGAGAGTTCGATTTGTCGTCGAAAATTACTGTTGCATTATTTTGGTGAAGAATATAAAAAAGACAATTGCGGTATCTGCGACAACTGCCGCAAGACATATCGAATGGTAGAAGCAACAGAGTTGCTGGGTCTGATATTGGAGATTATCCTTCAATTAAATGAAAAATTCCGTGCGGAACACATTGTGGACATCATGCGTGGCAAGGAGTCTGCAGGCGTATTGGCATATAAACACACAGAATTGGAGAACTTTGGTTGCGCTGAAGATGAGAGCGAAGCTAATTTGCACGCCATCATTCGCCAAGCTATGGTGAGCGGATATATCAAAAAAGACATTGAATCATACGGTGATTTGAAGTTGACATCCGCAGGCAAAAAATTCATGAAACGTCCTAGCATGTTTGAAGTACCAATAGAGGTACATAGCGACGACGAAGATAGTGAATTGAGTGCAGGAGTAGCGAGTTGCGCCGCAGCAGATGACGTATTATTCTCTATTCTCAAAGACTTGCGCAAGAAAATCAGCAAGAAGATGAACCTGCCTCCGTTTGTAATTTTCCAAGACGGAAGTTTGGAAGCTATGGCGACCACCTACCCTATCACTTTTGAAGAGTTGCAGAATATTCCAGGCGTGGGAGTAGGTAAAGCCAAACGCTATGGTGATGAGTTTATCCGCGTGATAAAAGAGTATGTAGAGGAAAACGAAGTAATTCGTCCAGAAGATTTGCGCGTTCGCACTGTAGCAAAAAATTCGGCACGCAAAATAGCTATCATTCAAGCCATCGACCGCCGCGTAGCGTTAGATGACCTTGCAGAGCGTTTGGGTATGTCAATGGACGAAATGTTGGAAGAAATAGAGGCTATTGTATATTCAGGTACTAAGCTGAATATCAAATACTTTATCGAAGAAGTGGTGGATCCAGATGAGGAAGCAGACATTTACGACTATTTCCGTCACGCTGAAAACGACAGCATCCGTATGGCTATGGAAGATTTAGGTGAGGATGACTATGATGAAATCAATGTGAGATTGGTGAGAATTAAGTTCCATAGTGAGTTGGGAAACTAGTTTAGTGTTTAGTGTTTAGTGAGAAAAGGAGAGATAGATATAATCACATTGGGTTGCTCGAAGAATTTGGTAGATGCAGAGCGACTGATGCGCCAATTGGAGTTGGCGGGTTATAAATGCGTGCATGATGCCGCAGAACCCAGAGGTGAGATCGCTATCATTAATACCTGCGGATTTATCGGTGATGCGAAAGAGGAAAGTATCAACATTATACTGCAATTCGCAGAGCGCAAAAACCAGAAAAAACTGCGTAAACTTTACGTAATGGGTTGTCTGTCACAGCGTTATAGAGAGGAACTTCCAATAGAGATTCCTGAAGTGGATAAATGGTTCGGAAAGTTTGATTATCTGGGGATTGTGGAGGAGTGCGCAAGCGCACAGTTTAGAGAACGCCCTGCGGGCTACAGTTTAAGTACACCCGATAACGCCAGCGTTATCGGAGCCCCCGCAAAGGTTAAAGGCAAGGATTATGAGCGAAAGTTGACGACACCGAAGCACTACGCATATTTGAAGATTGCAGAGGGATGTAATCGATATTGTTCGTACTGCGCGATTCCGCTGATTACGGGAAAATTTACTTCTCGACCTATGGAGGAGATATTGGAAGAAGTACGCTGGTTGGTGGGTAAAGGAACGAAAGAGTTTAATGTGATAGCTCAAGACTTATCTAGCTATGGATTAGACCTTTACGGAGAGCATCGTTTAGCTCATTTGGTGGATAAAATGGCACAAATAGAGGGGGTAGAATGGATAAGACTGCATTATACCTACCCTACGGATTTTCCTTATGACCTGTTACCCGTGATGGCAAAACACAAAAACGTGTGCAAGTACATGGACATTGCGTTGCAACATTGTTCGGACAACATGCTCAAGAAAATGCACCGCCATATCACTCGCGAAGAGCAAGACGCGGTCATTGCTCGCATTCGAAGAGAGGTGCCTGGTATATGCATTCGCACAACCCTGCTGGTAGGACACCCAGGTGAGACAGAAGAAGATTTTAATGAACTATGCGAGTGGGTAAAAAAGATGAGGTTCGAACGATTAGGGGCCTTTGCATACAGCGAGGAAGAAGGAACATTTGCAGCGAAGCACTACCAAGATGATATTCCAAAAGAGGAAAAAGAGCGCCGTGTGGACACATTAATGGCTATACAACAGTCGATTTCATCGGAACTTTTGAGCCAAATGGTAGGTACAACACAACGTGTGGTGATTGATAGAGAGGAAGAAGAGTTTTATCTAGGACGCACACAATATGATTCACCTGAAGTAGATTGTGAGGTACTGATTGAGAAGGGAACAAGGAACAAGGAGCAAGGAGTAAAGACATTAAAAATTGGAGAATATTACGATGTAACCATCATAAAATCAGAGGACTTTGACCTCTATGCACAATTATGAAAACTAAAGAACTAATACAGCAAATTGCCACAACCACCTCCATGACCAAGACACGCACGGAGGAATTGCTGACCGCAACTGTAGCAGTAATGCAAAGAGAATTGTTGGCAGGAAAAAGTGTACAATTGCAGAGGTTTGGCACATTGGAGATGCAACGCAAAAATGCACGCACAGTGATACATCCCCAAACGAAAGAGCGCACCATGATTCCAGAAAAAATGCAGCTTACTTTTAAACCCAGCAATAGTATAAAAGAAGAACTAAAAAACGCATAACATATGGCTAACGAAAAACTCACATGGACAGAATTGCGCAAAGCAATGGCTGAATATGCCAACATTTCTGAGCAAGAAGCAGGACAGTTTCTCAATGCCCTATTGGATGGCGTGACAGAAGGTCTAAAAACAGATAAACAAGTTAAAATCAAAGGATTAGGTAGTTTCTCTCTAAAAACTGTAGCACCACGCAAAAGCGTTAATATCGCTACTGGAGAAGAATTTATCATTGAAGGTTACAATAAGCTGACCTTCAATGCAGAATCCATGCTCAAAGAGAGTGTAGAGAAACGTCTCGAATATCCCAAGACGGAAGCAATGATGAATGAGTTGAATAACGACCCCATCAAGAAACTGGGTGAGCAGGCCAACGAAATAGTAGATTTGCTAGCTGATCTCGGGCAAGCTGTATCCAAACCACTGAACGATGGTTTGGAAGTTCAAAAAGTGTCAGAAGCTTCAGAAGTTTTAAAGGAGGAAACGAAAGAAGCGATTGAAGAACCTATCATTGAAGAAATAGCAACTAAACCTACACCAGAGCCTATGGAGGAACCAACAAAGAAGGTTGAAGAGGAAAAAGATATCGCTAAGCCTATACACAAACCCACATGCAAATGCCATAAGTGGGTGTGCTGGATAATAGGTTTCCTATTGTTGTTAGGAATAGTGGGAACAGGTCTGTATTTCCGTGCGACATTGGAGCAGTGGTGGCAATGCATGCAAGATTGTCAACCCACAATGGAAGTGGAGGCAGTTCAGGAGGGTTCAGAAATTCTTATCTCGCCAGAAGGCTCGAACGACTATTCGCAAGCGAATGTTCAGGAGGTTGCGTTGGCGGATCAACCTCGCGAATATGTCAACTTTATCGGTATAGAGCGCGTGGGACAAGATAGTCGTTTGGCATGGATTGCCTACAAATATTATGCACAAAAAGACCTGTGGGTATTCATCTATGAAGCAAACCGCGACATCATTAAACATCCAGCCAAGATACACCCTGGTGTATATATTCGTATTCCAGAATTGAGTGAAGAATATCGTAATTTATACAACCCCGAATTAAAGCAACTCGTTGATAGTCTGGCAACAGAGTATCTTAAGAATTAGTTTAGAGTTTAGAGAGTTTGAACGAAGACGTAATTCATATTCATCGAGCACGAACACATAACCTGAAAGACATAACCGTAGATATTCCACGCAACAAGTTGGTAGTCATTTCAGGTGTCAGTGGTAGCGGCAAATCCTCATTGGCCTTCGACACATTGTTTGCCGAGGGCCAACGGCGTTATGTAGAAAGCTTAAGCGCGTATGCCCGCCAGTTTCTTGGGCGTATGCAAAAACCAGATGTAGATTTCATAGACGGTATTCCGCCTGCTATTGCCATTGAGCAAAAAGTCACCAATCGGAATCCACGCAGTACGGTAGGTACTGTGACGGAAATACATGAATACCTAAAACTATTGTTCGCGCGCGCAGGCAAAACCATATCACCAGTAAGTGGGAAAGAAGTAAAACGTCATAGCGTGCATGATGTGGTAGAGTGCTTACGCCAGCAACCCATTGATACAAAAGTATTTCTGCTCTCACCTATCGTAGCAAAAAACACAAGCGAACAATTATCTATTTGGCAACAACAGGGGTTCTCGCGTCTTTATCGAAAGGATACTGAAGGGATATCAAGGGTAGTGCGCATTGATCCTACAATGGAAGTGGATGCTGATACCTACCTGCTAGTCGATCGTCTGATAGCTGACGGTGAGCCAAGTACGCTGAATCGATTTGCAGACTCCGTGCAAACGGCTTTCTTCGAAGGTAAAGGCGAATGTAAATTAGCAATACTATTACCCTCTGACCATGAAGCGATCCAACAGTCAAGCGAGTTGATTTCTTTTTCCCAACGTTTTGAGGCCGATGGAATCACGTTTGTAGAACCTACTGAGCATTTGTTCGATTTCAATAACCCATTAGGTGCTTGTCCGACTTGTGGCGGATATGGAAATGTGATAGGTATAGACCCAGACCTAGTAGTTCCAGATAAAACCAAGACCATCTACGAAGGTGCTATTGCCTGTTGGCGAGGTGAGAAAATGAGTCAATGGAATGATGCATTGGTATATGCAGCAGATAAGTTTGATTTTCCAATCCACACTCCATACTACGAACTCACCAATGAACAAAAACAGTTGCTATGGCTTGGAAATGAACATTTTCATGGTTTGAATGACTTCTTCCATGAATTAGAGAGCAAACAATATGCCAAGATTCAGTACCGCGTAATGCTCAGTAGATATCGCGGAAAGGCTATCTGCCCAGATTGTTTGGGCACACGCTTGCGCAGAGAAGCACAATATGTACTTGTGGGAGGAAAATCTATTACAGAACTGAGCCAAATACCCATTAGCAGTTTGCAAGTGATAGTTGACAACTGGCGTTTGCCAGAAGCCTTTACTCCGCTAATAACAGAGATACGTTCGCGCCTACAGTTTATGCAGGACGTTGGTTTAGGCTACCTCACACTAAGCCGCATGTCATCCACCCTTTCTGGCGGAGAAGGACAACGCATCAATCTGGCTAAATCATTGGGTAGCAGCCTGGTAGGTTCACTATATGTATTGGATGAACCTAGTATAGGATTACACCCACGCGATACACAACGTCTCATTTATGTACTGAAACAGTTGCGCGACTTAGGTAATACCATCGTAGTGGTTGAACACGATGATGAGATACAAAAAGCTGCCGATTATACCATTGAAATTGGACCTAAAGCAGGTCGCCACGGCGGAGAAGTAGTATATGCAGGTGAACCAAAGATAGAAAAATTCACATATAGTATTCCATTATCTCGTCGTAGTTGGAACAATTATATTGAGGTTGTAGGCGCTACGGAAAATAACCTCAAAAATATTGATGTGCGTTTCCCGCTGAACGTAATGACAGTAGTTACAGGTGTCAGCGGTAGTGGCAAATCTTCGCTGATTACCAAAGTGTTATATCCTGCATTAAAGAAGTATTATGGGGGAATCGCTGAACGTACTGGCGACTTTGGAAGTTTGCGTGGTAGTCTGCATCTAATTTATAATGTGGAGTTCGTAGATCAAAATCCACTGACAAAATCTTCGCGTTCAAACCCAGTGACTTATCTCAAAGCATACGATGAGATACGCAAACTATATGCCGAACAGCAACTAAGCAAACAATTAGGTTTTACACCATCTCATTTCTCATTCAATACCCCAGGTGGGCGCTGCGAAGCTTGCCAAGGCGAAGGTAAGATTACCATTGAAATGCAGTTTATGGCCGATGTGGTACTGGAGTGTGAACACTGCCATGGCAAACGATTCAAACAAGATATTCTAGATGTACTCTATCGCAACAAAAACATTTATGACATACTCGAAATGACCGTCAATCAAGCTATAGAGTTCTTCTCCGAAGACCCCTCTTGTAAGAAAATAGTTTCACGTCTTCGTCCGTTACAGGATGTAGGTATCGGCTACGTCAAGCTAGGACAGTCGGGCAGTACCCTGTCGGGTGGCGAAAGCCAGCGTGTGAAATTAGCTTCATTCCTATCTCAAGAGAATGCACAACCTACTCTCTTCATCTTCGATGAGCCAACTACAGGTCTGCATCACCATGACGTATCCGTATTGCTCAAAGCACTTAATGCACTGATTAGCAGGGGACATTCTGTATTAGTAATTGAGCATAATCCATCTGTCATACTCGCTGCTGATCATATCATAGACCTGGGTCCTGAGGGAGGTGATGAAGGTGGAAGAATTGTGGCAGAAGGCACACCAGAGGAACTGATGCTATGCACCTACAGTTATACAGGAAAAGCTCTGAATGAACTAAAAAACAGTTTTATATAAAAGACATACAACAATGAAGAAAATCATTCTATCCATCGTGGCGATGGCAAGTTTAGTAGCTTGTACCCCAAAAAACACTGAGCATAAAACGGTTGTTGACCGCAATGCTGACACACAGAATCCAATCATGCCTATCGTGTATAACGGAGGCGACGATTTCACCCAAACATTCTACCTCACTGACTATCTTCCACAGATAACATGCTTCGACAGTGTGGTATTTACCACCGAACCAAGTTACCAAGTACTGAAAGTAGAAGACGGTCAACTCACGCTTACAGGTGATTACACACTTTCCATCTTGACTGCCAAAGATTTAACAACTGGTATCACTTACGACATCCCAATCATTCCTGAGTCCAATTACCAAGTAGGATTAGTTACCAAATCCTTCACTGACTCTACTATTACTATTGGGGTGCTTAACGACTACGAACACTTGCAGTTCCGCGTCCTATGGCAAGATACTCGCGCTAAAGACTACATGGAATATGAACAATACGGCACAGAGGCGATATTACCAATTGAGCAAGCATGGCGAGAGAGCAAAGGTCGAACCTTCATTCGTGTATATGCATTGGGCGATGGCAAAAATCTCAACGATCTGCTCATTCCGTTGGAGAATGGCAAGGTTGTGAGCGATGCAGCTCAACTCACCCGCCACGACGACCATGCACAAGTACTCTACTCACTCATGATTGACCGTTTCCACAATGGCAATACTGCCAACGACTGGAAGATGAATAGCCCAGAGGTACTTGATATAGTGGATTATCAAGGTGGCGACATTGCTGGTATCACCCAAAAGATCAAAGACGGTTTCTTCACTCAACTGGGCATCAACACGATCTGGATTTCTCCTATCACACAAAACCCTTGGGATGCTTGGGGTATGAATAAGTTCTCTAACGGCAACAAGTACGACAACACCAAAACCTACACCAAGTTCTCTGGTTATCACGGCTATTGGCCTATCTATGCTACAGAGGTGGAGAAGCGTTTCACTACCGAAGAGGAACTACACGAGATGCTCTCTGTAGCTCACGAACACGGTCTAAACGTTATCCTCGACTACGTGGCCAACCACATGCACATCAACTCTCCTACTCTACAAGAGCACCCAGATTGGCATACCGATAGCATCTTGCCTGACGGTCGTCGTAACTTCGAGCTCTGGGACGAGGCACGTCTCACCACTTGGTTTGACGTACATATCCCTACTCTTGACCTAGAGCGCCCTGAGGTATGTTCACCTATGACTGATTCGGCTCTCGTTTGGCTCGAAAAGTTTGCCTTCGATGGTTTCCGCCACGACGCGTGCAAGCATATTCCACTCAACTACTGGCGCGAACTGGGAGCTAAAATGAAACAACGCTATCCTAACCGTCATATTTGGATGATTGGTGAGACCTATGGCGACACCAAGCTCATTGGTTCGTATGTCAAGAGCGGTATGCTCAACTCACAGTTCGACTTCAACATCTACCACACCGCCATCGACGTATTGGGCAAACCTAACCAATCACTCAAGCGTATGAACGAGACCATCATGGAGTCTTTACACGCCTATGGATCACACCACACCATGGGTAATATCTCTGGTAACCACGACAAGTGCCGCTTCATCTCCCTCGCAGGTGGTGCTGTCAGCTGGAACGAGAACGACAAGGCTGCAGGCTGGGAGCGCGAGATTGGCGTGACTGCCGATGGCGATGCTGCGCGCGAAGAGGCCGCATACAAAGCAGCTATGCTCCTGGAGGTTATCAACCTTACTATACCTGGTGTACCATGTATCTACCAAGGAGACGAGTATGCGGAAGCTGGCGCAAACGATCCAGACAACCGTCATATGATGAAGTTCGCAGGACTTAACGAACGCCAACAACAATTCCGCAATGAGGTGCAATCGCTCATACAATTGCGTCGTAACTCTCTCCCACTCATCTACGGTGAGTATATCCCTGTAGAGGTTACTGACAACCTCCTGGTCTTTGACCGAATCTACATGGGAGATACGGTGCGCGTGACCATTGACCTCGCGAACCTCGCATACACTATCAAGTAACCCTTAAAACTATTAAAACTTTTTTGTATGAAACAAATCTTTTTTGCCGCACTTGCACTACTCGCTTTGGTGTCTTGTGCTCCTAAACAACCATGCGATGCTCGTCACACTTGCTGGGCATACGACGCTACCATTTACGAACTAAACACCCGCCAAGCCACTCCTGAAGGTACATTTGCTGCCGCAGAAGCCCTCCTTCCTGAGCTCAAGGAAAGTGGTGTAGATATCATCTGGATCATGCCTATTCAACCTATCGGGGTACTTGAGCGCAAGGGTACACTCGGTAGCTACTACGCTATCAGCAACTACTGCGCCTTCAACCCTGAGTTTGGTACACGCGCTGACTTCGAGTCGTTCCTCACGAAGGCTCACGAACTCGGCATGAAGGTCATCCTCGACTGGGTGGCTAACCACACTGCTCCTGACAGCGAGTGGACCAAGAACGATGGCTGGCACTACCGTGATAGCCTCGGAAACCTCATGGTACAATACGATTGGACCGACATCTCTAAACTCAACTACGACAACCAAGACATGCGCGCAGCCATGAAGCAAGCCATGCACTGGTGGATGGACTCTATCGGTATTGACGGTTTCCGCTGCGACGTTGCAGGTGAAGTGCCTACCGATTTCTGGAACGATGCAATGGCTGAGATCCGTGCTAAGCACCCTAAGATGTTCACCCTTGCAGAGGATGAAGACAAAGCACAAGAACTTACAGAGACTGCTTTCGATATGTACTACGGCTGGACACTTCACCACCTCATGAACGACGTGGCTCAAGGCAGCAAGACAGTAGAAGACCTTTGGAGTTATTTCGCTAAAGTGGACACCACTCTACGCAAAGAGGCTATCCGCATGAACTTCACCTCTAACCATGATGAGAATTCTTGGAACGGTACAGAGTTCGAGCGTATGGGCGATGCTACCGACCTTTTCGCTGCATTCACATACGTGGTGCCTGGTATGCCTATGATCTACACGGGTCAAATGAGCGGCAACCACCATCGTTTGGAGTTCTTCGAGAAAGACCTCATCGACCGCGTAGAGAATGCCCCACAAAAGGCACTCTACAAAGGTCTTAACGATCTCCGTGCTAACAACCGCGCGCTTTGGAGCAACGAGAAAGGCGCACCTATGGTGCGTATCGCGGCTGATAATGACAAGGTTTTCGCATGCGTGCGCACGAAGTCTTGCCCAAAACACGGCGACAACACCGTGATCGCAATCATGAACATGTCCGCAGAACCTCAAACCGTAACACTCGACCTCACCAACTTGGCTGGCGAATACAATTGTATCTGCGGTAAGAAGATGACGATAGAGGCTACTCAAACGCTGGAACTCACTCCTTGGAAATACATCATATTGACCAAGTAAACCAACACTTCATATTCGTTTGAAATACTAAAAAGGGGGACAATTTGTCCCCCTTTCTAATTACCATTCCGCTGTAGATGCGCTGATGATACGCTGTAGATAGCGAAATCTCCGTCATCTACTTCTTGATACCATCGCGCTCAAGCAATGCATCAATGCTTGGTTCGCCGCCACGGAAAGCGCGGTACAAATCCATAGGTTTGGCACTACCACCCTTCTCCAGAATATTCTTGCGGTAAAGGTCTGCTGCTTTCTTGTCGAAAATGCTACCATTCTTTACTTTAGCAGCCTTGAATACAGAGAATGCATCTGCATCCAGCAACTCTGACCACTTATAACTGTAGTAACCTGCCGCATAACCACCAGAGAAGATATGAGTAAACGCATACTCCATATGAGTGCCTGCCACGAGTGGTAACACTTGTACACATGCCATCGCCTTGTCACCAAACTTGATAACTGCCTCAGCAGCAGTCATGTTACTTGGTACTTCAAATGGAGAAGTCAATGTGTGCCATGCCATATCGAGATAGCCGAAGCTGAGTTGGCGCACGCAAGCGTATGCCACATGGTAGTTAGCTGCCGCTTGAATCTTGTCTATCAACTCTTGTGGGATAGTCGCGCCTGTCTCGTAATGTTTAGCAAAAGTATCAAGGAACTCTTTCTCGCTGAGGAAGTTCTCGTTGAATTGAGAAGGAAGCTCCACAAAGTCGCGTGGCACATTGGTTCCGTTTTGCGCAGCATATTGGCATTGGGTGAGCATACCATGCAAGCCATGACCAAACTCGTGCAAGAAAGTCTCAACCTCATCGTAAGAGAAGAGGGCAGGCTTAGTATCTGTAGCACGGGTGAAATTCATTACATTCACTACATGAGGACGGTGTTTGCCATATTGCTCTTGGAAGTTATTCATCCACGCACCACCGCGTTTTCCCTCGCGTGGGTGGAAGTCAGCATAATACACAGCAAGGAAATTATTTTTAGCGTCAAATACTTCGTATGCAGTTACTTCTGGATGATATACTTGAATATTCTTGTTCTCCTTGAAGGTCACACCATAGAGGCGTTTAGCCAAACCAAAGACACCTTCTACCACATTCTCTTTCTTGAAGTATGGGCGGAGCAGGTCGTCAGAGATAGCATATTTCTCCTCTTTGAGTTGCTTGCTGTAGAAGCTCCAGTCCCATGGTTGGAGGGTAGCATAGAAGCCCTTACCCTTAGCAAACTCTTGTAACTCTGCCACCTCTTGCTGAGCCACAGGCATATAGCTATCGCGCAATTGGTCGAGGAAATTCATCACATTCTCCTTGCTCTCAGCGCAGGTCTTAGTGAGTGATTTGTCGGCATGGCAAGCCTTCTCAAAGAGTTGTGCCAACGCAAGGCGGGTATTCACGATGTCGATGATAATCTGTGTGTTATCAAACTCGCCACCAATGCAACGGCTGTTGTATGCAGTGTAAAGTTCGCGACGAATATCGCGGTTTTGGCAATCCTCCATCACAGGGATATAGGTGGTTGGTTTGAGGTCAAGCAACCAGCCCTGCATACCCTTCTTCTCGGCATTGGCTTTGAGCATGGCTTTGGTATCGTCCTTCAAACCAGCAAGCTCTGCTTCGTTGGTGATGAGCATGGTCCAAGCGTTGGTAGCTTTGAGGACATTTTGACCATACACGAGGGTAAGTTGCGAAAGCTTTGCGCTGAGTTCTTTATACACTTGCTTTTGCTCGGCATTGAGGTTCGCGCCATTATTCGCAAATGACTCGTAAATATCCTCAAGAAGTTTTTGCTGTGCAGGATTGAGCTTTAAGTTGTCTTTTTGGTCATACACCGCTTTGATACGCGCAAAAAGTCCCTCGTTGAGGCGGATAGTAGCTGAGTACTCCGACATCTTTGGCGAGAGTTCCATTGCGATGGCTTGCAACTCATCATTAGTCTCAGCCGAAGTGAGGTTGTAGAAGCAACCTGCTACCATAGAGAGCAGTTCGCCTGATTTCTCGTATTCCTCGATGGTATTCTTGAAGGTGGGAGCAGCAGGGTTATTCACAATCGCATCAATCTCTGCGAGACCTTGCTTCATACCTTCCTCAAACGCTGGCATGTAGTGCTCTGGTTTGATGTCATTGAATGGATAGGTTCCATGTGGAGTCTTCCACTCCTTGTAGTGGAAGAATGGGTTGGCACTCGCCAACAGGGTTACTGCCATTGCAGCCATAGTAAGAATTGATTTTTTCATATAGTTTGTTTTAATTTTATTCGCTAGTCTAGAAACCAAAGACCAGAAACAGTTTTTAGAATTGTATTTCTCCGAAGTATTCTGGCAGGTGGAAAGCTGGTGCAGGAGCATTGATTGGATTCCAAGAAGCATAGTGCTTCATGGCTGTCTTGTCACCACATTTATATAGGTTCGCGCGACGCACACGCGCACGCGTGAGATCTAACCCAATGAGAGAAAATGGAATACCAACGAGCAATGTCCAATGTGCTGCACATAGTTGTTGTCCATAGCGTTTGATAGAAGCCAGCTGCTCAGCATTGAGACGAACAACATCCACCTTACGCTCTTTACGATGCGAGGCATTGCAGACACCTGCTGGATTAAACTCGAAGTTCCAGTAGTGAGTATTATCAGCATCAGCTATAAAGATTTCTACGCATGCATCCTCATTCACAGGTTCCAAGTCCTCGGTCTTTGTCGCCAAAGGTACTTCACCTTTCACCTCATAGCGTACATACAGCATCTCATCCGTATGTGCAATAGTAAATTTTGTGTCTGGTGATGTAGGATACTGTTCCGACCAATTCAACGTATCTATTTGCTCAGCAGGAAGTTGCTGAAGTACTTGATCAATCTGCGAAAGGGTTTTATCGCCAAGTTCAGGCATGTATGTAGACTTTACTGTTTTCATCACTCACCTCCACGCAATAGATTGATATCACCCGATAGTTGGTAAACGCCTAGTGGCAACTCTTGTTTCTTCTGGAGTTTCGTATATTTAGGCTTACCGATATATTTAGCTCCCTTCTCAGCATCCGTACCCAGCGCACGAATGACATAGTAGTAGGCTCCTTCTGCTACAGGTCTGCCATTTACAGTACCATCCCACCCTTTTGCAGGATCCGACCATTCGTACACCAAATGTCCCCAACGATTATACACTTTGCAGTTGAATTCCTTGATAGAGCGATAGACCACGCGAAACTCATCGTTCATACCATTGCCATCAGGAGTAAAGACATTCGGAACAAGCAGCATAGATTCGCTGACCGATATCTCGAAACTCTCTGATACATATTCACATCCGTGACTATTCTTTACCGTAAGATTTGCGCTATATACTCCTGGTTCTTCAAATGTGTATTTGTGCTGTGCCTCGTTACGAGTAAGCAAGGGTTCAGTCCCTTTGAATAATTCCCAAGTATAATATTCTGCGTTTAGGGCATTGGCACGAAATTCTATCTCCAGTGGAGCAGAACGTCGGATAGTAGTTTCTGTATCAACAGGACGCTCCACCTCATTCGACCGTTCATTAGGACGAGCAGTAACCACAGCTTGCGGATGCGCTTTAATCGCAACTGGATCATCAACAAATAGTTGCAATGTATCTTCGTTTAAGTCTAACATGGTTGCCAACTGATCTACTACGATAATATCAGTCGGAATTGGACTTGCTCCTACAACGATAGAAGATGCCAGTTTAGCCTCTGCTACTGCAGTAGAATCTATCCATTCATCTCTCTCATCATCCCACTGCTTGTCTTGGTAAACTACTTGGCACATGCGAGCATACGTAGTAAGCTGATTATTAGCATTATAGTACTGTATTTGAGGTATAGTTCCTTCCAAAATCAGCTCTGTATTTTCGCACGAGAGCTCTGCTGTGATAGTATCAACTTGTGTACGCAATTGAGCATAATCAAAGATCCAGAAATACTCCCATACGCTATCAACTTTGATGGCATATCCTTCTCCATGTTCAGGCATTGGAAAAGAATTATTATTCTCTACATTGGTACTATACGCCAGTTTAGAAGTATCAGTAGCGTAAAAGACTCTTACTTCCCCCTCTAATCCGACAAATTTCAATTCTGGGTTGCTCTCAAATATCAACAATGTATCACCATTATTGTCTATGATAGTAGCATTTCCTTCACACATTACGTGGAGGGCATAAGAGACAACACTACT
>JAZOVR010000045.1:0-10866 GCA_045658785.1 Paludibacteraceae bacterium
TTTGTACCTTTGCAGCCAAATTGAAACAAATAACAATCTTTATTGAGAATTAAATAAAATGGAGGAACGTGAACGATTGATTGAAATAATGAATTCTCAGGGACTTAATGCTAAGCAATTGTCTCTGAAGTTGTGTGTAAGTGCTGGAACTATCTCCAATATCATGAATGGGCGTAACAGGCCTAGTTTAGAGTTACTACAGAATCTAGCCGAACATTTTCCATTTATACATTCAGATTGGCTCTTTTTGGGGAAAGGTGAGATGTACAAGGCTGATTACGAACCTTCTACTATGCAAGGAGAGCCAGACTTATTTTCTCGTTCGCCTTTTGCTGTGGCATCAGGCAATATGCTAGAACATCATGCAGTAAAAGGTGGTGGCACTTTGAAAGTTGGTGCTGCCGACCCAACTGGTTTGCAGTCTCAAAACACAAAAGGAATGGTGCAAAGGGCAGAAAGGTCTGTACAAAAAATATTAATCTTCTATACAGATGGTACTTTTGAAGAGAGGTAAAGACTATGGTATAAGTTCCTTTAAGGCAAAAATCTGGTGTCCGATTTGACAGTGGAAGCACTGATGTGGTTGGCAATAATTTTGGTATAGATGTATCAGAGCTTGGCTATCAGCAGCAGAGTGCATCTTTTGTCCCAGCATTGCCCATTGACGCGTGATAGTATTGTCTTCTTTTTTGATTTGTTCTAACCATTTGATTGTTTCGTAGGTATCGGCGTTTTGTTTGTATGCATATCTATACGGAATAACGGTATTAATCAGTAGAATTTCGATAGACTTTCTTCCAATAGGCAATGGACGCTTTGTGCGAGCGTATGCTTCGTCATTCATGTCTTGCAAACTTAGCATGTCAATCATATCTTCTATAGTAGATGCTTCCATTAAGTCTGCAAATAGGTGTTCCGATTGGTATATTAAATGAGCAAACTGCCGTATTCGCACTTCTGGCGCGCCATTGGGATACATTCTAGCCTTTTTCCATAAGTTATGATCCATGGGCTGCAGAGAGAATTTTTTTTGCAAAAAACAATATTCTTCCCACATTCCTAGTTCTTGATTGTGAGCGTTGGCATTCAATAACCCTGCTTGTCCAAGTAGTATGGCTGTGAGCTGGAAAAGGCTATTGCGATGTTTTAGCAAGCAAGAAAGAGGTGTTTGTATGGCTAACATCTCAAAAGGAAGTCCATTCGTATGAAAACCAAAGTTGTGTGCTAACGTGATGTAAAAAGCATGCACCCAACTGCCTTGTGTAATGTTGAGCAATTGTTTGATGGATTGTTGTTTGCACTCCAAACGTTGTTCAAGGAGAATATTCTTCCATCCTTTGGTAAGTATGGATGGTTTTTCTAATAGTTGTTTTCCACAGGGAATGTATTCCAATGTCGGTTGTTGGAAGATCAAGCTAAGATAATCCTTGTTGTGTGGGTATTGCAGTTCACATTGCGGAATGTCGTCTCCTTTTGAGTTGACGGCTTGTTTGTCTGCGTGACAAACGACATGTAGGATGGTGGTGTCGTAGGCGGGGTTGGTATGGTGGTTATGTTTATACCAGTCAGATGCTTGTACGTGCATTTCTACATTGCCTATCCACTCTTGTTCGCCTATGCGGATATGGGCATGGCAAAAATCTGCTCCTGCGTGGATATTATGTTGTCCTACGGAAATAATCTCAATGGGCTTTCCGTCGGTTGTCGTTTGTGGAAAACCTGCCCAAAGTCGCTTTTGCCATATGTAGTGAAGTAGTATCTCTGGCATCTTTGACGTAAGCAAAAGATTATAAGAGGAACGTATAATATTAAATTTGGTTTGAATATTTTGTAAATTTATGCCGCAAAGGTACAATTTATTTTTGAATTAAGCAAGAGCAAGATGTTTTTTTAAGTGGTATCTTAACAAAACGCATTTTTTTTTCTGCTATTGCTACCTCGCGCGCGCGTCATATGTGAAAGGTGTAATAGAGTGAAATGAGTATAAATGCCCTAAATTTGCGATTTAAGGGTATTAAGGTGAGAAATCGGGGGTAAAGCCAAAAAATAAGAAAAATGCAAAAAAACGCGTAAAAATTTGCACATATCAAAAAAAAGCAGTAATTTTGCAGCGTGGAAGAGTAGGGGTATTTTGCCTGTAGAACTCTTAAAAACCTTCGAAACTTTTAAAAATTTATATAGATGATTGATAACGACAGAATTATTCCTGTGAAGATTGACGAGGAAATGCGAACCTCGTACATCGACTATTCGATGAGCGTCATTGTGGCACGTGCGTTGCCCGATGTGCGCGACGGTTTCAAGCCAGTACACCGCCGTGTGCTGTTTGGAATGAACGAGTTGGGTAATACCAGCGACAAGCCAACTAAGAAATCCGCACGTATCGTGGGTGAGGTAATGGGTAAGTACCACCCTCATGGCGATAGCAGTATCTATGGCACATTGGTGCGTATGGCACAACCATGGAACATGCGCAACGTGTTGGTGGATGGACAAGGTAACTTCGGCTCAATCGACGGCGACGGTGCAGCGGCTATGCGTTACACCGAGGCACGCCTCTCGAAACTCGCAGAGGAGATGCTCCGCGATATTGAGAAAGATACCGTGGATATGCAGCTCAACTTCGACGACTCGTTGAAGGAGCCAGTGGTGTTGCCATGTCGCTTCCCTAACTTGCTTGTTAATGGTGCCAGCGGTATTGCGGTAGGTATGGCTACCAATATGCCAACCCACAACCTGGGCGAAGTGATTGACGGCTGCGTAGCATACGTGAAGAACGCTGTTGCACGCGTGGAGAATCCAGAGGTGGAGCCTATCACCGTGGCAGAACTCATGGAGCATATCAAGGCGCCTGACTTCCCAACAGGTGGTACTATATATGGTTATCAAGGCGTGCGCGATGCGTACGAGACGGGTCGCGGTCGCGTGATCATCCGCTCTAAAGCAGAGATCGAGACCGAGGACAATGGTCGCGAGCGTATCGTGATTGGCGAGTTGCCATATGGCGTAGTGAAGTCCGACCTCGTGAAGAATATCGCTGACCTTGTGAACGACAAGAAGATCGAAGGTATCTCAGGTATCAGCGACCAATCCAAACGCGATGTGCGTATCATCATTGAGATCAAGCGCGATGCCAATGCACAAGTGGTACTCAACAAACTCTATAAATACACCGCATTGCAATCCAGCTTCTCGGTGAACAGCATTGCGCTGGTAAAGGGTCGTCCACAGCTCTTGAACCTCCACGATATGGTGGCGAACTTCATCGAGCATCGCATGGAGGTAGTAGTACGCCGCACGAAATTCGAACTCAAGAAAGCCGAAGAACGTGCACACATCTTGGAGGGATTGATCATCGCCGTAGATAACATCGACGAGGTGGTGAAGATTATCCGAGCAAGCCGCACTCCTGCTGATGCACAAGCGAACTTGGAAGCACGTTTCAATCTTGATAACCTGCAATCCAAAGCGATTGTGGATATGCGCCTCTCACAACTCACAGGTTTGCGTATCGACGAGTTGAAAGAAGAGTATGCTAAGTTGCAAGAGCTCATCCAACACCTCAACGCCTTGCTCGCAAGCGAGGTAATGCGCTACGAAGTGATTGAGAACGAACTCGTGGAGATCAAGGAGAAGTATGCCGATGAGCGTCGCACACGCATCATCAAGATGGCTACCGAGTTCAACCCAGAGGATATGTATGCCGACGACGATATGGTCATCACCATTTCTCACCTCGGCTATATCAAGCGTACCCCATTGGCTGACTTCCGTCAGCAAGGTCGTGGTGGCGTAGGTGCGAAAGCTAGCGCTGCGCGCGATGAGGACTTCATTGAGTACGTTCACCAAGCCAATATGCACTCTACCATGATGTTCTTCACCGAGCAAGGTCGCCTCTACTGGACCAAGGTATACGAGTTGCCAGAGGGCAACCGCCAATCGAAAGGTCGTGCATTGCAGAATATGATCAACATCCAAAAGGGCGACAAGGTCTGCGCGTTTATCCACGTGAAGAACCTCAACGATATGGAGTATGTGCAAAACCACTACCTCATCTTCGCTACCAAGGATGGTCTGATGAAGAAGACCACATTGGAGTCTTATAGCCGTCCACGCGCCAACGGTATCATTGCTCTTGGTCTGCGTGAGGGTGACCGCCTTATCCGCGTGACACTCACCGACGGCAATAGCCAAATGTTGGTAGCTTCCTACAACGGTAAGGTGGTTCGCTTCCCAGAGGATACCGTTCGCCCAATGGGTCGTACCGCAACGGGTGTACGTGCTATCAAGCTCGACGAAGACGGTCAAGATCGCGTGATTGGCATGATTTGTGTAGAGGAGGGGAGCAAGGAGTCTGTACTCGTGATTTCCGAGAAGGGCTTTGGTAAGCGTACCGACCTCGACGACGAGAATGGTGAGCCAATCTATCGTATCACCAACCGTGGTGGTAAGGGTGTGAAGACCATGAACCTCACCGATAAGACAGGTAATCTCATTGGTCTTGAGGCTGTTACCGACGAACAAGACCTCATGCTCATCACCAAGTCGGGTACTGCTATTCGCATGGCGATGGATACCATCCGCGTGATGGGTCGTGCTACTCAAGGTGTCAAACTCATCGAACTCCAAAAGCGCAACGATACGCTCATGTTCGGCTGTGTAGTACCTAAAGAGGAAGCCGAAGAGACTACGGCTGAAGAAGTAACCGCCGAAGAAACTACCACCACCGAAGAATAACTCTATAAACTTTGAAACAAGCGGCTGTGCCGCATGAAACTATTAAAACTTTAAGTTATATGAAAAAATCAATTTTTCTTGCAGCCCTCGTGCTGATAAGCGCTGGCTGCTTCGCACAAAAAGCCAATGTAAACAAGGTGCGCAATCTTGTGGATGCAGAGACTCCTGATTTCGACGGCGCTCGCGCTGCTATCAAAGAGGCTTTGCAAAACGATGAGACCAAAGATCAAGCCAACACATGGTATATGGCTGGATATATTGGTTATAAAGAGTACGATACGGAAAAGCTGAAACCATACATGGGAAAGCAAATGGATGTACCTACCGCAGCTAAAGCCATCGTTGAGTCTATGGGATACTGGGATAAGGCATATGAATTAGCTAAAATTCCTACCTACGACAAGAAAGGTAAAGCTAAATATGATACCAAGACATCTAAAAAGATTGCCACTAATATCAAAGAGTATTTCAACTCTCAAATTTTGTTGGCAGCAAGTACTGAGGTGGCAACCGAGAATCCCTCTCAAGCATACGAGTTTTGTGCGCTTCATTTGGCTATGCCAGAGAAACCTGCAATCGTAGAGAACGCAGAATCTTTGTTGCGCGACACTACTTACTATATGTTTATGTGCCAAGCGGGTATCTATGCATATGAAGCAGAGCGTTATAGCGATGCTATTGAGGTGTTGAAGCAGCTAAACACTCCTCAAGCGCAAGAAATTGCTCAACGTGGCGTACTCATATATGCAAACCAATATTTGTATCAAATCTATATTGAGCAAAAAGATACAGCAAATGCAAAGGCCATTTTGGAGGCAGCTATCAATACCTATCCTGAGGATCCTTGGTTCATGCAGAACCTGATTAACTTGTATATCTCATCTGGTGATAATACCAAGGCTATTGAGTTGTTGGATATGGCTATCAACAGAGAGCCTAATGTAGGTCAATATCATATGATTAAGGGCCAAGTATATAGTGTTAACCTCAAAGATTTCCAAGCTGCATTTGCTAGCTACGAAAAAGCGCTTGCGGTAGAGCCTAATAATGCGGATATTATATATGCTTTTGGTGCTGCATACCATGACTATGGTAGAGATATCCTTGAAAAAGCCACTTATTTGGATGATAAAAATGCATACGAAGCTGAGCTGCAAAAAGCAGAAGAGGCATTCAAAAATGCGTTGCCATATTGCGAGAAGGCATACCAATTGAACCCTGATAGTTATGAGTACAAGAGAGCGTTGGGTCAAATCTACTACCGTTTAGGTATGGATAAAGAGTACGAAGCTCTCATGGCAGAATAATGGGACGAATACTTGCCATTGACTTCGGTCGCAAACGAACTGGATTAGCCGTTACGGATTCACTCCGCATAACGGCTAATCCGCTTCTTACTGTACCTACGAATACACTTGAAGCGTGGCTAACCGACTATTTCGCAAAAGAACAGGTGGACGAAGTTGTAATCGGGCATCCTTATCAGATGAACGGTGAAGACTCCGAGTCCATGCAATATATCCAACCTTTTATCAATCGATTTCGTAAGGTTTTTCCGAATATGCCACTCAAGGAATATGACGAACGATTTACATCAGTCATTGCCCACCAAGCGATGATTGCTGGAGGGATGAAGAAGAAGCAACGACAGGACAAGGCGGTTGTGGATAAATTGGCGGCATGTATCATCCTAGAGGGCTATTTGGATAGTATTCGGTAGCCAGACCCACCGCACAATAACCGCACAATAACCGCACTATTACCGCACTATTCAGATAGAATATGAGGGATAATATCATCATTTTATGAACAAATGGTGATATTTTTTTAATTTTTTCTTGCTTTATTCAAAAAAAAGTTGTACTTTTGCGGCGTGATTCGAATTTATGATGTCGATTACAGACGATAAATACATTACCTTTAATGTTAATATTAACTATTTAAAACTACAAAACAATGAAAAAGTACTTATTGATGGTGTTATGCGTAACACTCATGTGCGGTTCTTGCGCAGCTAAGAAACCTGCTAAGAAAGGTAAAAAACAAGAGGTTGAAACTGTAGATCCTCAACAAGCTAGACTTGATAGTCTCAAACGCGCTCAAGAGATTCGCCGTATTGAGTTGCAAATGCAAGCGGAGGAAGCACAAATGCAAGCGGAGTTGGAGATTGCTAAGCTCAAAGCTGAAAATGCTAAGAACTCTATCTCTAAGCGTTTGGCTCAAAAATTATATATCCCTTGTGTAGATGAGAGTTATGACAAAGCTGGCGAATACATGGCTGGTTTGGGTATCTCTGAAGGCGAGTTGGAGCAAGGCGTTGCTAAGTTGAATGCGAACCGTATGGCTATTTCTGATATTGCTACACGTTACATCGGTACTATTCAAAATGGTATTTCTCAATACACCAAGAACAACATTACCCGCAGTGGTGACAAAGTTAAAGAGAACTCACTCGAAGGTTTGGCACAAACTGTAGGTCAAAAAGTGATCGACAAATATGCTGAGCAAGTATGCATGGAGTTCGGTCAAAATGAGATGGGTACATACGTATGCTATGTAGCTGTTCACGTTCCATTGGCAACTGTTGTAGAGGAGACTATCGACGAGTTGGGCGTTTTGCAAAACGACTACGATCGCGAGCAATTCCGCAATTGGATGAACCAAGAGTTGAACAAGCAAGCTGCTGAGAAGGCTGCTGAGAAAGCTGAGCTTGACAACCTACGTAAGCAAATCGCTCAATAATGAATACGCGTATTCTTATTATTACACTATTGGCAATCCTGACACCCACCTTCGCGTGGGCGTTGGGGGAGCCTTCGTGGGTAAAGACACTTCCAAAGGCGGGTAATGATACCTACTATTACCGAATGACCAAGGCGGAAGGAGTGGACTATGAGCAAGCCTACACCAAGGCATTCTCAATGGCTATTCTTGAAAGCCAATGGAAGATTGGTGTACTCGTACAAAAATCAGAAGATGAGAAATCCGTGGAACAAGCTCTCAAGCAGGAACTTAACCTCAAAGAGCAGAACATGAAAATCTCTATCAACAAAGTTTGTGAGTACGAACAAGTTAGTTCTAACCCCAAGGGAGGCATTGTGCTTTACTGTCTGTGGCAAGTATCATGTTATGGCAACGTAAAGGCAGATTTTGAAGACTTTTTAGATTGCCAATAACAATAGCAAAGAATATAATTGCTTTTCATAAAGTTCTCAAACTACAAAAAGTGGCTTGAGAACTTTTTTTTTGCAAAATGCTTGTGTATATGCATTTTTTGTAGTAATTTTGCAAGAGTTTTTAAGTATCTTTTTTAAGAATATGATTTTACCTATATATTTATACGGGCAACCCGTATTGCGTAAACCCACAGAGGATATTACGCCTGAGACATTGGATCTGCAGCAATTGCTTGCTGATATGTGGGAGACTCTTGCTGTGGCAGAGGGATGTGGTTTGGCTGCACCTCAGATTGGCAAGGCTATCCGTCTTTTCATCGTAGATGGTACTGAACTCTCGGAGGATTATCCTGAGTGTCAAGACTTTAAGAAGGTCTTTATCAATCCTGAGATTATTGAGGAGAGCGAGGATGACACTACTTTCTCTGAGGGATGTCTTTCTCTGCCTGGTATTTCGGAGAATGTCATTCGTCCTGCTTCTATCACCATTCGCTATATGGACGAGAATTTCACGGAGCATACAGAGACATATGACGGTTTTGCGGCACGCATCATCCAACACGAATACGACCATCTAGAGGGACATGTCTTCACCGATCGTATTTCTCCTATACGTCGTCAGTTTGTCAAAACCAAACTCACCAATATCGCCAAGGGAAAAGTCGCCGCTCGCTACCGTACCAAACGCTAATGCCTCCACTAAATAGTAGCGAAGCCTCCACTAAACACTAAACAGTAGCCCGAAGGGCGTTCACTAAACATGTCAATACTTACTATTCTGCTTCTCGCCATTGGCTTAGCCATGGATTGTTTTGCGGTGTCGGTCTGCAAGGGATTGACATCGCCTCATGGTTATGTGCCTCGATACATCAAACCGATGCTCATGGCATTGCTTTTTGGTGTTTTCCATGCGGGCATGCCGTTGATAGGCTATTTTGCGGGTAGTTTCTTTGCATCGTTCTTTGAGCGTTTTGCTCCGTGGATAGCTCTTGCGTTGTTGGGTTTTATTGGTGGAAAGATGATCTACGATTCGCTCCACGATGCCGATGATGAGGCGCATCTAGCCGATTTCTCTTTTTGGGGCTTGCTGTCTTTGGCTTTTGCCACGTCAATGGATACTTTGGCTACGGGTGTCATTTTCATCCCTCACCCAGAGGTATTATGGTTGGCAGTAGGAGTGATTGCCGCCACTTGTTTTGTCTTCTCCATGACGGGTTTTGTCTTGGGACATATTGTTGGCGCTCGCTTGCGTGTGAATGTCAATATCCTTGGCGGCGTAATCCTCATCCTCATCGGATTAAAGATCTTCCTCGAAGGAATACTTTAGCAGAATTTTTTCGATTATCGCCTAACGTCTTATTTATTTGCCATTTATGTAAAACTCGCATAAATGGCAATTTTTTCGTGTCTTCCCCTTGGCAATTACGCACTATTTACGCACTATTCACGGACAATAGACGCACAATAGACGCACTATTCCTATCATTTCTCTGAAGAATCGCCGTCATTTTGGTATGGGTTGATTAAAACTGAAAAAGGTTTACACTATTCCTATAAAGGTTTCTTAAGAATCGTCACTTTTTGATAGGTTTCCTAAAAAGGTTGACTCTGTTCCTGAAAAAGTTGACTCATGTAGGGGTACAATTTGCGGTTCTATCCGCAATAATCTCCTGCCTTTAAACTTTAAACTTTCAACTTTCAACTAAAATATTTGCTTAATTCAAAATAAATTATTACCTTTGCAGCGGAAATGTAAGTTAACCATAAAATAAATGACAAAATAATTTGCCTATGAAACATTAGCGTATTATTGTACGCACATTATGAAATATAGAAAAAAGCGTTTTAGCTTATTCTTTCTCTCTAAAAGTTTGGCGACTCAAAAGACTCGAAAGGATATGGATAAAATGTTCACGTATTGGCGTGGGCTTTTATGCTATCTTGTGAGTCATGGTTACGCCAAACACCTTAGAGAGCGAGATACACTAAAAGTACCGCGCTCTTTTTATGTGCGTATGTTTCCAATCGGTACAATGGAGTATGCCGAAAAGCCAAATAAGTGAGTAGGCTCAAGAAAAAATAAATTGAAACATGAAGAAAATCTTGTTATTTGTGTTGCTCCTTGGTGCAACAATCGGTGCAAATGCACAATTTGGTAGAACAAAAACAATCAATGTTATTCCTGATAATGCAAAAATCTTTCATAAAGGTGCGGAAGTTGGTCAGGGTTCTTACACATTCCAAATGGGACGTGAAGATTATATGCTTTTCAAACTGAAAGCACCTGGTTATATTGATAAAACTATTAAAGTTTATAAGGCGAACAAACAAAATACATTTACCTATCAATTAGAGGTAGATGAAGCATACGCAAATTCAGAAGCAAGTAGTGATCTTGCAAACAAATCTATGACAATCGTTGTTCGTGAAGGTATGTCATCAGATGAGGTTTGGAAGCGCCTTGTGTTGTACTTAACAGATGTATTCCCTGATATGGAGATTATGGACAAAAGCGCAGGATGGTTGCGTAGTGCATGGATGAAACAAGATTTTGCATATGCAACAATCCGTACTCGTATCGAAGTGAAGGAAATGATTGGACAAGACGATCTCCGCTATCGAGTTAAGTTGCAATCTGAGTATGCTTGGCACGATTGTGGTGGTGGCGATGAGTGCTATCAACAATGGGACCGCGTCCTCAAAACCTATAATCAAGCTATCCAAGATTTGTTTAATGCCATTAGATAAAGGCTCGTTATGAAAAAGTTATTAGTAGCTTTATTCTTGTGTTCTAGTATATTATGCCAAGCTAAAGACTTCTATTACGAAGGTATTAGTTTTGAATATCAAAATAGAATGGGAGGTGGAGTTAAACTATATCCAAAAGGATGTGATGCAGAGGATACTCATTGGGTGTTTTTAAGTCTAGTTAAGAATTCTCCCAATAATCCAG
>JAZOVR010000046.1:0-28382 GCA_045658785.1 Paludibacteraceae bacterium
GTGTAGTAGATAATAAGCAATTCAAGATTCTTCCATCTGCTGTAGAATGGACCATTGAAGATAATACCATCTGTAATATTGATGAAGATGGCGTATTGCATGCACTCAAGAATGGTATTACTACTGTACACGGAAAATTAGGCGAGACCACAATGACACTCAACGTTCAAGTAGAACTGGTTGACACAGACGTTTTGCTTTGGGAGAACATGGTAGATATAGATGAAAGATGGACGTTGAAAGCGTCTAGCTCTTCATGGAAAGCAGACTTCAAAACAAACGCAGATGGTAGAGCATACTTATACATGAACTACAATGGCGGACGAGTTGTTCAACTCTCATTAACAGCAGATACAATTCTCTACTCTACTCCTAAACATCTTGAATTGAAGTTCACACCTCAAAACGAATTAATCACACGCGTTGATTTTGGCTTTGCAACAAACAATGGTATAAATGCTAATTACGCATGCATTGAGCTTACACCTAATCAGCCAATGAGTATCAATGTCGATTTGGATAGTTTGTTTAATGTCAAGAATGATGTAGTTATTTACCCTATCAAACTTAAAAATATTTCTTTCTCTCTCAACAAAGAGGCTGCAAAGCAAGAATACAACATTCCTTTCGAGGGCATTTACCTACATTATGCAAACAAAGTACAGGCAGGAGTAGAGGGTATCCATAATCCTTCTCAATATGAAAATTCTGCATACAAAATGCTTCAAAATGGACAATTAATCATTATTAACAACAATAAAATTTACAACATTTTAGGTCATGAAATCACTGAAAAGTATTAATCCTTGGCTTTGGGTACCTACATTGTATTTCTTGGAGGGTATTCCTTATTTCTTAGTCAACAACATCTCCATGGTTATGTTCAACCAAATGGGTGTACCTAATGGCGAGATGTCTTTCTTCACCACATTGCTTTATTTCCCTTGGGCATTAAAGTTCTTGTGGGCTCCATTTGTCGATTTGATCAAAACCAAACGTTGGTGGTTCCTCACTATGCAATTCCTCATGTTGGGATTGGCTGTTTTGACTATCTTCTCTATCCCTCAACCAGATCCTACTGTCATTGCAAACATGCAGACAGAAGTTGCACTTTTCACAGGAGTGTTGATTGCATTTATCATCATGGCGTTTGCTTCTGCAACGCACGATATCGCAGCAGATGGATTCTACATGTTGGCTCTCACCTCTGGTGTACAAGCGGAGATGATCGGCTGGCGTAGTGTCTTCTATCGCCTTAGCAACGTATTCTGCAACTCTGCGCTCATCGCCATCCCTGGTATCATTTATGACTGGACTATCCAACAAGGAGAAGCCAACATGCCTTTGGCATGGAAAGTAACCATGGTTATCACCGCAGTTATCTTTGCATTGTTGGCTGTGTGGCATATGTTCTTCACTCCACGTCCTGACACAGACAAACCAAATGCAGAAACTACTGCAAAAGATATCGTTGTTGGTTTCGGTAAAGCTTTTGCCACCTACTTCACCAAACCTGCTCTGTGGGTAGCTATCCTCTTTATGCTCCTCTATCGTTTGCCAGAGGGATTCTTGATGAAAATGATCTATCCATTCCTTCTTGGCACACGCGAGACTGGTGGCTTGGGTATGACCATGCAAGAGTTAGGCGTTGTATATGGCGCTATAGGCGTGATTTTCTTGCTTTTAGGTGGTATTCTTGGCGGATATTACATCTCTAAAGTAGGCTTGAAAAAAGCTTTCTGGTGGATGGCGCTCGCCATGACCTTGCCATGCTTGAGTTTCGTTTACCTCAGCGTTTTCTTACCTACCAACATGGTAAACATTGCTATCGCTATCGCTATTGAGCAATTTGGTTATGGCTTTGGTTTCACTGCCTACATGATGTACATGATGTTCTTCTCTGAAGGAGAGTTCAAGACTTCACACTATGCCATCTGCACCAGTTTTATGGCGCTTAGCATGATCCTCCCTGGACTGGTAGCTGGTTATATCCAAGAGGCTATAGGCTACGAGAATTTCTTCTGGATGGTCATCTCATGTAGTGTAGCTACTTTCTTTGTTACTTTCCTTGCTCGTCGCATTGTGAATGCTAACTACGGTAAAAAATAATTATTGATCTCAATGCAAATCAAACGCATCATACCTAACAGCCTGACCTGCGCAAATCTCTTGTGCGGGTCAGCCGCTGTTTTTATGGCCACCCAGGAACAATTCCTTTGGGCATTCATGCTCATTTTAGCGGGTGGATTGTTCGATTTCTTCGACGGGGCCTCGGCTCGTTGGTTGAAAGTGCCATCTCCATTGGGTGTTCAGTTGGATTCCCTAGCCGATGACATCACTTTTGGCCTTGCACCTGCTATGGCACTCATGTGCTACCTCAAACCCATCATCGGATGGTGGGCGCTAATCGCTTTGCTTATTGCAGCCTTCTCTGCATTGCGCTTAGCCAAATTCAACATCGACGAGCGCCAAACCACTTCGTTTATCGGACTCGCAACCCCTCCTAACGCCATTTTTTGGGCATCACTCGTTGCTTGGCTCAATAGCATAGAGGAACCCACTTGGATTGCATGGATATTGCTGGCTGCCAGCTTATTAAGTTGCTATTTGCTAATCAGCGAAATCCCTTTCTTCAGTTTCAAGTCTGCGGGAAAAGAGAAGAAGCATATCATCATTTTTCTCATTGGCAACTGTTGCATCTTAGGAACTTGCGCCACGTTGGCTTTCACCTACCAGCAAATGGCCATCGCCACTTTAGCGGGAGCCTTCTGTGTCTTGTGGTATATCCTTGTCAATTTCATTATCTTGATTAGTGCAAAACGATGAAAAAATCCACTGCATATTCGGATTTATTTCCATTCTTAGTGCCAACACTCGTGTTGGCGCTTGTTTTAGCTATTGCACTGCTTCTCTTTCCGAAAGCAGAATTGCATCTTTTCCTTTGCCAGCCGCATACTGCGGTTTTAGACGCCATCATACCGCCGATTACCAATCTCGTAGATTGGTTGCCCTACCTCATCGTGCTACTACTACTTTTCTTCCGTGCTGGATGGGCGTCATTCCTCGCAAGCAACCTCCTGCTATCTACCATCATCGTGCAACCTATCAAGCATCTTGCCCATGCGCCTAGGCCACTAACTTGGTTTGCCGAGCATATGCCTGAGATATCATTGCCGCTGGTAGAGGGAGTACGAATGAACCATTGGTTGTCTTTTCCGTCGGGACATACCACCACTTTCTTCGTCCTCTTTTTCAGCCTAAGCATCATCGCCTGCGCCGAGAACACCAAAGGCAAATATCTGCTATCCGCACTCTGCTTTCTCTGCGCCAGTGTGGGTGCATACACCCGAATTTATCTCAGCCAGCACTTCGCACTGGATATTTTTGCAGGTATTTTGATTGCCGTATTCTCCACGCTCATTTTATACTTTTTCTTGTTCAAAAAGACCAAAAACACCCCATTTTGGACTTGGAATCTGCAAAAATTGAAAAAATAACACTTTTTTTTGCATTTTTTCTTCAAAATATTTGGTCATATCAAAAAAAAGCAGTACCTTTGCACTCGCTTTCGGGAAGGAACTAAGCCGAACACGAAAGCAAGCGGTCAAACTAAGTATTTTATACAATCGGGCGTTTAGCTCAGCTGGTTTAGAGCATCTGCCTTACAAGCAGAGGGTCGGCGGTTCGAATCCGTCAACGCCCACAAACAAATTGAAAGGACATCATTGATGTCCTTTTTTTGTTGCTTATAACAGACAATAGTTTACTAATTTGGATGTTGTAAGCGACAAAAAGGATAGGCTGCAAGCCTTTCAGTAGGTTTGTGCTTTAATTCCCCGAAGGGTATAGGTATTGGGAGCGAAGCAACACCAATCCGTCAACGTGCACAAAAAGATTGATTAACCAAAGTTAGTCAATCTTTTTTTATTTGAATAACTCCTATTTTTTCCCTTCCTTTCACACGACAATTCCGCTGTAGATGCGCTGATGATGCGCTGTAGATAGGGCTACACAAAAGGGTGCCAAATAGGTATCTTCATTGAGTTTAGATTGTCTAGAATATCTAGATAATTTAGTTTAGATAGTCTGTTGCTGATACTTTGGTTTAGATAGTTTAGATTTCTGCCGCAGGCAAGGAGAATTGTTGCCTCTCATTTTGTTGCGACCTCCCCCCCTAAGGGGAGGTTAGGTAGGGTCCTTCCCCCGCTAGTTTCGCGACCACTAGAGCACATCTAGCGGACATCTCTAGGACTTCTAGGGCTGTCTTAAGGGCATACTGGGCGCACGGATAGTCCAAAGCGCCGTTCGATGCCGCTCCACAACACGTTACTCGAACTGAAGTACGCGTAGATCGGTTTGCCCGTGATGAGCGAACTCGGCCAGTAGTGGCCGAAGCTGCCTGCATAGAGGAGCGAACTGTCTTTGCGGAAGCCCGCTGCGGGGAGGAAAATACTATTGCCGTTGCTCTTGCTGGTCACTTTGAAACCATTCACACCATTTTGAGTAGTCCATTTCCACTTGCATTTCTTGTGCAACTCGTCTTGCTCTGCCCTTGTTGGCATACGCCAACTACCACCCCAATTAGCATGAGCAGCATCGTCAGATAACAAAAGTGTAATTTTATCATCAACAAATCTATTATATCCAAATCTTTTTCTTGTACAATATTTTGTTAAATCATTGTCATCACCATTGCACCACTTATACGTACTCCAATCGTAGGTAATCTTAGGCTCGGTTTCACCCCAAGCAAAGTAATCTCCGTAATCCTCTGGTTTATTGGCACCTACGTTGCACGTTGCCCACTTCACACTCAACCCCAGATCCACATACTCATGTCCATTATGCATCATGGGCTGTGAAGGAGCTAGCACAGACTGAGATTGATGAGTACTTTGCGAGACAACTGACTGAGTAGAAACGGCGGTTTCTTGCGAACTAACCAACTGATTACCACCTGTATTACCCTGTTCCTTCAACATTCCAGCAATCTCCGCCAACAGTTCTTGCTTGAGTTGCTCTCTATCTACTTTCTCATCCGTTTTCTCTTCTCGATAAGGCACAAAATGCACCGTACCAGAATACACCGCATTCGATTCCAAGCAAGGCAAATCCAAGATCCTCACCCCTGAACAACCATCGCCGCAAGTCAATTGCACACGTGCTACCGACGAGGGGACTAGAAACAGAACCATATTCTCCAAATCCGTCACACGTTCTTGCACTGGAAAAGCTCCTAAGTCCAAGGACAAAAAGCGTTTAGCTGCTGCTACGTCCCCACCATTGCCCTGCAATTTTACGCATACTACCGCATAAGGAAAACGCAGTCCTGAGGGCATATCAGGCATCTCATGTTCTCGAAATTCATTAGCATATTTCGACAAAACGGAAGCGTATGGTTCTTTGACAAAAGCACTTTTGATCTCTAGCGTTTGAGCAGAAAGAGTCACTGCGCAAAGCAGAAAAAGTATGAAGAAACTGATTTTTCGCATAGCAACTGTTGATTAGTATTTCGGACTGCAAAGTTACAATATTTTTTTGAATATTGCAAGCACGAACCCTAAAAATCCCCCATACTATTGCATAATCCAAAAAAAATCACTACCTTTGCGCCGCAAACAAAAAAAGACACCTATTAAATATATGGAAAAAGTAATCAGCGGCATACGCCCAACCGGTAATTTGCACCTTGGAAACTATTTTGGTGCTGTCAAGAGTTTTGTAAAAATGCAAGAGGAATACAACTGCATGTTCTTCATCGCAGATTGGCATTCACTCACTACTCACCCTACACCAGAAAATATACGCACATCTGTTCGCACGATATTGGCGGAATACTTGGCATGCGGTATTGACCCTCAGAAAGCTCCAATCTATGTTCAGAGCGATGTCAAGCAAGTACTCGAACTCTATCTATACCTCAACATGAACGCTTATCTCGGTGAGTTAGAGCGTGTTACATCATTCAAAGAGAAAGCTCGAAAGCAACCAGACAACGTCAACGCAGGTCTGCTGACTTACCCATCCTTAATGGCAGCGGACATCCTGGTACACAAGGCTGACAAGGTACCTGTAGGTAAAGATCAAGAGCAAAATATGGAGATGGCGCGTCTGTTCGCTCGCCGTTTCAATCGCATCTACAATGTAGAGTATTTCAAGGAACCTGAATCTTTCCACTTCAACGCCAAAGCGGTGAAAGTGCCAGGTCTGGATGGTAGCGGAAAGATGGGAAAGAGCGAAGGAAATGCAATCTACCTTTGCGACGACGAAGCAACCATCAAGAAAAAAGTGATGCGCGCCGTGACCGATGCAGGGCCTACGATGCTCAATCAGGTGAAACCCGAACCTATTGAAAACCTGTTTACACTCATGCAACTCGTCTCAACACCAGACACTTACGACTATTTCAACGACCAATACAACAACATGGCCATCCGCTATGGTGATATGAAGAAGCAGTTGGCTGCAGATATCAACGCTTTCTGCGCACCTATTCGCGAGCGAATTTTGGAATTCCAAAACAACGAGGAATACCTCCTGAAGGTGGCGCGCGATGGTGCAGAGGCGGCGGCGGCCAGTGCAGAGAAGACGATCCGCGAAGTGCGTGAGATCATCGGCTTCCGCAACTAATCCTCTTTGGCACGACTTTTGCAAGAAGAGAGAATATGAAACGTAGCATTGTCATATCATCTATCGGGCTTTTGGCAATTGGGCTTTCAGCACAAATTGTAAATGGTAAATCGTCAAGTGATACATACATCGACGATTCCTACTATTGGGCAGCCACCGATACGATGGTGCCTACCCAACCTATATACGAACGCAATGCGCGCGAATTCATCTTTCTTGAAGATACCCTCCAACATCCCGACACCGTAGTCATGCGAATCGTAGAGAAATGAGAAAACAACTGCTCATATCATTCCTTGGCATCTGCTTATCATCTATAGCCTATAGCCAAGATATTCAGCGCTTTAGCGAGCGGCAGATTATCGGCACTGCTCGTTATGTGGGTATGGGTGGCGCAATGACAGCGATCGGTGGGGACCCTTCTGCAGTTTTGGATAATCCTGCGGGATTGGGACTGTACCGCCGCGGCGAAATAGCCTTGACCGTCGATGAAACCATCGACCAAACGGCACAATCCTACGCCACACAATGCCAGACCCGTTCGCGGTTCGCCTTGCCACACGTATCTGCCGTATGGGCGTGGGGAAAAACAAACAAGCAACGTGGATTGATTTTCAATAACTTAATGTTCTCCATCAATCGTTTAGCCAATTTCAATCGCGATGTAGCAGTCAAAGGACAACACATGGGAATGGCTGAAACTATCTCTTTATTGACACAGGGACTGCCTGAAGGGAGTTTTGACGAGAATGCCTGGAACAATGACGATATCGGTTGGTTAAGCATCTTGGGTTACGATGGGTATTTGATCAATCCCATCTTAGATACTTTAGCTACGGATCCGATGAAGCGATACCAATGGACACCAGCAGCAGAGTTGGATAATGGAACACTCGCAATATCGGAGTCTGGCAATAGCGATCAATACACACTCACTTGGGCAGGCAATATCAGCAACCAGTGGTATATCGGTTTAAGTTTGAATGTACCTACATTGTCCTACACCAAGCGTGTGACACATTACGAAACCAATCGCCTCCATTCTGCCGAATTACAGTCCTTATATCACCTTTCTGGCGTAGGCGTAAGCGGTTCTATCGGACTGATATACAGACCCATACAAGCCATCCGAATGGGAATCTCATTCCTTACACCTACGGTGATGGGCACGAGTGTACAGACAACGGGAGACCTGCACACTTCAATAGATGGCAAGCAATACGACGTACTGACTCCTGAGAGTGGACTCCTTAGTGCAGAACTCGTATCACCTCTCCGAACCAGTGTGAGTATAGCTGGACAGATAGGCAACGAGGGGCTGATTGCCGTGCAATACGATTATGCCCATTCAGCTGAAATGGAGGATGTACATACCTTGCGCATAGGTACCGAAGCGCAAGTTTATCGCGGACTATTCCTCAATGCTGGCTATGTATATGAGTCGTCCTTTATCAAAGAGTATCCTGTTTGGATGTTAGGATACAACGATATTCGTACCGATATGGACTATCGCTATACGCCTCAATCACAATATGCTAGCGTAGGTTTAGGATATCGAAGCGATGTGGTTGTTGCACAATTAGCGTACCAATATCGCTGGCAGACGCTCCATCAGTATGCCTCGGAGTGTCAACTCCATCCCCTAGAGGTCGGCACACGCACCCACCGTGTTGTAGCCACACTGGCGTGGAGGTTCTGATATCAGACAGCGAACATCGCAGAGCGATCTTAAATATATTTGTTGCATTGCTTAGAGACCGGAAAACTCAACACATTTTATCTTACGAGGTAAGTGCTTATCCAATGGCGTGCTAATACTCTCCGCCGAGATCAACCTTCGGGTTGTAGCGATGAGGCAGTTAGATTACAAAGGGTCTGTACACCTCAAATCCTGTCTTTCAGGAGTTTTCTCGAGTAAAGCAATGCAACATTTTTTTTATTTTTACTTGCAAATCTGCTTTTTTTTTCGTACCTTTGCAGCGGTATTTTGCGTTTTTATTCCGACATACGCACATACCAACGTGCAAAATGACAGATAACCAGCTCATATTCAGGAGTTTTGCCAGCGGAAGTAGTGGAAACTGCTATTTTTTAGGCACGCGTCAATGGGGAATACTCATTGATGCAGGCATTTCTGCACGTACCATTCAGCGTAACCTACGAGAGATGGGATTGGACTATGCGAACATCATGGGCGTGTTGATTACCCACGACCATGCTGATCATATCCGCGCTGTTGGCACTCTGGGAGAACGGGTACATCTGCCTATCTACTCCACTCGAGCCATTCATGATGGGATTGATCGTAATTACGGCGTTCGCGAGAAGCTTCGCACATCACAACGCTACTTTGAGAAAGGAGTAGAATGGGAGCTGAACGGAATGAAAATCAACACTTTTGGTATTTCACATGATTCCACAGAATGTGTAGGATATGTCATTGACTATCTGGGACAACGCTTCTTGGTTGCGACCGATTGTGGACAACCTAACACAACGATGGAGATGTATTTATCAACCGCCAATCATGTAGTCATAGAGGCGAACCATGATGAGCAATTGCTACTCAACGGACCGTATCCTACTTATCTCAAGGAACGTATCCTATCTCCTCGTGGACATCAGAGCAATACTACATGTGGAGAGTTGTTGGCAAAAAATTGGCATACAGGTATGCGAAACGTATTCCTGTGTCATCTCAGTCACGAGAACAACGACCCTGATGTGGCCATCAATACTATCAAGGATATACTACTCGAAGAAGGTATTATGCCAGGAGAAGACCTATTTATCACACCATTAGAACGAATCAAACCAAGTGTACCTTATACACTTAATGAGAATATCATTAGATAACAATACAAACATGAAGAATTTAGTAATCATTCCTACTTACAACGAGAAAGAAAACATTGAAGCTATCATCACAGCTGTGATGGAGTTGCCAATCGAATACCATGTGCTAGTAATTGACGATGGATCACCTGATGGTACTGCTTCTATCGTTAAAACCCTGATGGACAATCAGTTTGCTGGTAAGCTACATCTTGTAGAGCGCACTGGAAAACTCGGCTTAGGAACTGCATATATTGCTGGCTTCAAATGGGCTATTGAGCATCAATATGACTATATTTTTGAGATGGATGCCGATTTCTCTCACAATCCACAAGATTTGCTCAAGTTATACGATGCTTGCGCCAATCAGGGAGCAGATGTAGCCATTGGTAGTCGCTACGTGAGCGGAGTAAATGTGGTGAACTGGCCTATGGGACGCGTACTCATGTCATATTTCGCCAGCAAATATGTGCGTTTTGTATTAGGAATGAAGGTACACGACACCACCGCTGGATTTGTATGCTATCGCCGCAACGTACTAGAAACCATCGAGTTGGATAAAATCCGATTCAAAGGCTACGCATTCCAAATAGAAATGAAATTTACTGCATACAAGTGCGGTTTTAAGATCCAAGAGGTACCTATCATTTTTGTGAACCGCGTATTGGGAACAAGCAAAATGTCAGGTGGCATTTTTTCTGAAGCATTGCTAGGGGTCATCCGTTTGAAAATCAGCTCGTGGACCAGAAAATATCCTAAGAAATAGTGAAACAGTTACTATATATATTGGGTGTACTAGCAATTGCATGTATATCATGTACAAAGACAACAAACGAACAACAAGCTGAGGAGCCTGTTGTTCGTTATGAATGGGGATTACCTATTGACTCGTTTCGCATAGATACATGCATAGTGAAAGAAGGAGAGACACTGGGCGGCATGTTAAACCGAATGGGAGCAACCCGACAGCAAATAACAGGCATCACCCTAATGCCTCGCTCAGAATTTGATGTACGAACCATACGTCCTGGAAAAACATACTATGCTCTTTATCAAAAAGATACCACAGGCATAGAACAACTAAAATACTACGTCTACAAGCCGAACATTCGCGAAGCAATAGTGCTGCACTTGACAGACTCCATGCATGTAGAGCGTCATGAGAAGCCTATCATTCATCGCGAGCGTGCAGCTGAAGTAGTCATCGAATCTAGTCTGTGGAACGCAATGGCTGGCAATGGTTTGCCCACAGAGTTGGCGTTAGAGCTAAGTGATATTTACGCATGGACTATTGATTTCTTCGGATTGCAAAAAGGCGATTCCATTCGTGTGTACTACGAGGAGCAATATGTAGATAGTGTACGAATCGGCATTGGTCGTATCTATGCAGCCGACTTCTATCATGCACGTCGTTGGCAAGAGGCATATTGGTTTGAAGACGGCAAAATTCACAACTATTTTGATGCAGAAGGAAATAGCCTACGCAAAGCTTTTCTCAAAGCTCCGCTTAATTACAAGCGAATATCTTCCAAGTTTACCTACGCGCGTAAGCACCCTATTTATAAAGTAGTTAGACCTCACACGGGAGTAGATTATGCTGCGCCAATGGGGACACCCGTAGTGAGTATTGGCGATGGTGTTGTAACAATGAAGCAATACAAGGGAGGAGGAGGACATACTGTCAAAATCAAACATAACTCTACATACACCACAGCCTATCTTCACTTATCCAAATACGCCAAGGGACTAACGGTGGGTAAGCATGTACGACAAGGCGAAGTGATTGGTTATGTGGGCAGTTCTGGTTCTAGCACTGGACCACACTTGGATTTCCGTGTATGGAAAAATGGTAGTCCAATTGATCCATTGAAGATGCAATCACCACCAGCCGAACCTATCCCTGCACAGTACAAAGATACATTCGCTACGGTAATAGCAACATATAGAGAAAAATTAATAGGTCGCCAATAACAAGCGACCTATTTTATACACTGCTATCTCACACTAAGCACGCATCCAATGCCTTGCAAATAGCCTCTTTATCCATATGCTGACCGATAAAGACAAGCTTTTGCATGCGGTCGCCATAGCGCTCATCCCAGTCTCGTTGTAACATAGGATCCTGTGCCATCATTTGCATGAGTTCTTCTTTAGGCATTGTGGCATAGAAGGTACCAGCCTGCTTTAAGTCAAACTGTTTGCCAGCTTGCTCAAAAAGGTAACACATATCGTATTCCTCTTCAAAATAGCACATCCCCTTGCAACGAATGATACCTTTGTCCCAGTGGCGCGCAACGAACTCATCAAATAGATTAAGACTCATTGGTTGGCGACGATAATAGACAAAGGTGGTTATACCATATTCATCACCATGATGGTGGTGATGATGACAGCAGCAATGTGGGTCATCACACTCGTGATGATGATCATGGCAGTGTAAATGCTCGCCCTGCTCGTGATGATGCTTATGATGGTGATGCCCATGTTCCTCTTCTATATCGCCTTCGACTTTCTGAATCCAAGTAGCAGAAGTCGCTACTTGTTCGAAATCAAAAAGGTCAGTATCGAGGATATCACCTAAAGGAATATCGCAATAATCGCAATCTACGATCTTAGCTTTAGGCTGAATGGCACGAATAATAGCACGGATATGCTCACGTTCATCAGTTGACACCATTGATACCTTATTCAATAAGATTAGATTACAGAATTCTATTTGCTCTATCACTAATTTTGATAAGTCCGAAACATCTTTTCTGTCTGATAGTTGCACCATAAACTCATCACGTAAACGTTGAGCATCCACTACAGTCACTACGGCATCTAATTGTGGCACTGGTGCCGAAGATACAGGCACCATTGATGGGTAAGAGCAAATGGTTTGTGCAATCGGTGCAGGTTCACAAATGCCCGAAGCTTCAATAACGATATAATCGAAAGCCTTAGCTGCACACAAGTCACGAAGTTGTTGCACCAAGTCCATCTTGAGAGAGCAACATATACAGCCATTTTGCAGGGCAACTAGGTTTTCATCTTGCTGCGCCACTACTCCACCCCTTTGAATCAGTTCGGCATCGATATTAATCTCGCCTATATCATTTACTATCACAGCAAATCGTATCCCCTTCCGATTGAAGAGGATACGATTGAGAAGCGTAGTTTTGCCGCTACCGAGATAGCCAGTCAGCAGCAAAACTGGTATCTTATCTACTTGCATATTGGTTGTATAAAGCAAAGTATTTATTGAATAGTTCTTTTTGTTCGAATCGTTGGAGGTTATTCAGCACAAATCCAAGTACTGCAGAATAGTGTCCCAGTGTAGATTGAGCTGCTTTGCGTTGTATTGCATCTAGCGAAGCTCCCCACTCCATGTATTCTACACAATTGTCTGCTAATTTGGATATGATGGCATTACCTTTGTCCATTGCTGCCATTTCATAATACAATGCAGCCATTGTTCCAGAAGTATAGTCGTATGGGATATTATAGCCTGGCAACATTTCTTCAGCAAAATCCAACACTTCCAAAGCTTTCTCATAGTCTCCTTCTTCATACAATGCCTCTGCTAATTGACAAAACATCATACGATGCGTACGGCACATGCGCATAGTATTCTCATCGATATAGATACCCGGTATGTTCATATTGCCATATTTAAATTTGTGGAGCATATTATCATACATTACTTTTGTATTCACACGTGGACGTCCATCTAAACTACGTTCTGGTGTGATCTGGTATGCCATACCTGTGAGTTCGAGATATGGGTTGAGTCCGAGATGATAATCCTCTCCAATAGTAACAGCAAAATACATTGGTCGTTTCCATTGGTTAGTCGAAAGCATCTCCATAACCATCATCTCAGAACGAGTAAAACGTTTCGCCTTCTTAAAATTAATATGTTGACTATCAGGAGAAAGTACATAGAGTTGGTCTGTAGGAATATATCCTTCACCATCACGCTTGGTCCGAGGATCATCCGAAAGCAGGAATTGGAATGCTTTCTTCACCTCAAGGGGGGCATTAAGACGATTTTCCACCCATGCAATCTCGTTCTTGCCTGGCATATAATCTTTGTATTCCCAAGAGATCGGCAACCCAGGCGAGTTATAATAGGGTCGCTTCATTTGGTCTATATACCAATCGGTTTGCAGATACGAAAGGTTGCAGGCACGTACATCATCGCGTTCCTGCTCTACCTCGAGATTATACCAAAGAGGGAAAGTATCATTATCACCATTGCAGAAAATAATAGCTTCTTTTTCACAGGACTTCAGATAATTGGCACCAAAGTCACGCGCTGCATAACGATTGGAGCGATCATGGTCGTCCCAGTTTTGCGAAGCCATTTGTGCAGGTACAAATAGAGTAAACAGTACAACAACCGCAGCTACAATAGAACGTGCTTTCTCATTTTTGACCACACCACTGAGCATATCAATGAGTGCCATGACACCCAAGCCAATCCAAATACAAAACGCATAGAACGATCCTGCATATGCATAGTCACGCTCGCGTGGCTGATAAGGCGTTTGATTGAGATAAACCACGATAGCTAATCCTGTGAGGAAGAAGAGGAGAAACACTATCGCGAATGAGCGATAGCCCTCTCTATTTTTGCTTCGATTATTAGATTTACCCAATTGCCAGAAAATAGCAACCAGACCAAGAAGGAGAGGAAGGAAATAATATACATTATGTCCTTTATTCTCACGGAGTTCAGTTGGAAGCTTTGACTGATCACCCAACAAAGCATTATCAATAAAGGGGATACCCGAAATCCAGTTTCCTTTGGTAAGTTCGCCTGAAGATTGAAGATCATTTTGGCGACCAGCAAAATTCCACATAAAGTAGCGCCAATACATAAAATTAACTTGGTAACGGAAGAAGAAACGGAGGTTCTCACCAAAAGTAGGACAATACTCTGTCTTGGTTTGTCCACAGTATTCGTAACGAATCTTTTTACCCTCGATTTCTGCCCAAGCCTTGTACGCTTCTATATGATGAGGTTGTGCAGAGTGCATACGTGGGAAAAGCATTTTAAACTCTTCCATATACTCGTATCCACTCTTGTAACCAGTAATAACATAGCGATCTTTCTCACCTTCTACTTTGGGCGCAGGTGCATATTGCGCATGTCCTTTGGTTTCAACAGGTACACACATATTACCCTTAATATCTAATTTGACTGGAGCATTGTATGTTTGTCCGTAGAAAAGAGGAGTATCACCGTATTGTTCGCGGTTGAGGTAGTATTTGAGTGAAAAAACGTTGTCTGGAGAGTTTTGATCCATTGGTGTGTCCGCATTCGAACGGATTACAATAGCCGCATAACTAGCATAGCCAATAATTACTACTGTTACCATCATGGCGATGGTATTGAGCCAACGAGCAGGAATAACTTCTTTTTTTAAGAAAAGAAGTATCAACATTGTAATAATTAATATGATACCTATCAAAGCACTCTCCTTGATAAATGGTACTCCTGAAAGTGTCATAGCAAGAACAAAAGAGATGATGGTACGAGTATTAATCATAGTTTCTTGCTCTATCACGCAGTAACTCTCCCATATTGCCCAAACAAGTGCTGCAGCCATAAGTACAAGATATATAGCTAGACCCGTATTGAATGGACAACCTAAAACATTGGTCAACAACAACTCAAACCAACCTGCAATAGTAGGCACACCAGGAATAATTCCATAGAGGATAACCGCCAAAATTGCTACTGATATACCAAAAGCTCCACATACACCTTTCCATGAAAACTCATGGCGACGGAAGTAATATACAAGCACAATAGCGGGGATAGTCAAGAGGTTAAGCAAGTGGGTACCAATACTCAAACCCATAAGATAAGCAATAAGTATCAGCCACTTATCCGAACCTTCTTCATCGGCATGTTCATCCCATTTAAGAATGAGCCAAAATACTACGGCCGTAAATAGCGATGATAATGCATATACCTCGCCTTCGACCGCGGAGAACCAAAACGTATCAGAAAATGTGTATGCCAATGAACCCACAAGACCTGCGCCTAACAATCCTATCCCTTTTGCCAACGTAGTGGGATGCATTAATTTACGTCCTAATGCTGTAATTGTCCAGAAAAGGAACAATATCGTAAACGCCGAAGCCAATGCCGAAAGGGCATTCACGCACATTGCAACATGCGCTGTGTCGCTGGCGAAGAGCGAAAAGAAGTGTCCCAATAGCATAAAAAATGGTGCTCCGGGCGGGTGACCAACATCTAACTTATGTGCACTTACAATAAACTCGCCACAGTCCCAAAAAGAGGCTGTTGGCTCCATTGTCAGAAGATAGGTTGCAGCGGCAATTGCAAAGACTAGCCAGCCGCCTATCCTATTCCATAGTTTAAAATTCTTCATATTTGTCAATATCTTATTTTTTTTCTAAACATTTTAACAAGGTGTCCGCTATACTTTCTTGATCCAGACACAACAATTGGTAGAGTTCTTGAGTACTACCATGCTCTACAAATTGGTCGTTTACTCCCATTCGAGTAATTTGTGGATGATAACCATGATCATTCGTCCACTCCAGTACAGCGCTTCCCAATCCGCCGTTGATCACCCCATCTTCAATGGTTATAATCTGATCAAATTTATCACTGATTTCACGTAGCAAAGTCTCATCCAATGGTTTCAGCCAACGCATATCATAATGAGCGATTTGATCTGCCTTATTGCCCAACAACTCAATTGCACATTCCACAGTATTACCGATTGCGCCAATACTCAACACAGCCACTTTACTCCCTTCACGCAAACAAACAGCCTTTCCGATAACTGGTTGGGGATAATGTAATGTAGGGTATTGCATAACATAAGATTGTGATCTTCCACGAGGATAACGAATAGCAATAGGACCTTCATAATCTTTTGCCAGCGCCATCATCTGTTGCAAATCTTCCCCTGTCATTGGAGCGCCTATCACCATATTAGGAATAGGACGCAAATATGCCAAATCTAGTAATCCATGGTGTGTAGCACCATCATTCCCCACTATACCAGCACGATCGATACAGAATATGACATGTAATTTAGGCAACGCCACATCGTGAATAATATTATCATAGGCTCGTTGCAAAAAACTAGAGTAAATATTACAATAGGGAATCAAACCTGCTTTTGCCATACCAGCGGAGAAAGTCACCGCATGACCTTCGGCTATTCCAACATCATACACTCGGTTGGGTAATTCGCGTTGCATGATATTCATACTACAGCCACTAGGCATAGCTGGTGTCACACCTACCACGCGCTCATCCTCTTTCGCCAATCCTAATAGTGTTGTACCAAACACCTCCTGCCATAGCGGCTCTTGCTTCTTACCTATTCCATTTCTTCGTTCACCAGTAGCCACATTAAACTCTCCAGGAGCATGCCATGTTGTTTGGTCATTCTCAGCAGGTTCATATCCTTTACCTTTCTTAGTGATAATATGCAACACTTTCGGACCTTCATAATCTTTAATTTCGTTAAAAATACGCACCAAACTCAGCACATCGTGTCCATCTGCGGGACCGAAATAACGAAGATTCAATCCTTGGAAAATATTGTTACCCTGCTTTGTCAATAAAGCTTTTAGATTATTGGTAAAACGTTGTACACGCCCTTTATTATCATCATTAATAAGGTGTAATTTGCGAGCAGTTCGGTATATCCACCATCGCCAGTTATTATAACGCCTACTAGTAGTTATATCCACTAAATATTGAGTAATACCACCTTTGATAGGATCAATAGCCATGTTGTTATCATTCAGCACAATCAGCAGATTATTCTTGTTCATGGAGGTGTTATTTAATCCTTCAAAAGCCAAGCCACCCGTCATGGCACCATCACCAATAATGGCTACCACTCGGTGTCTCTTGTCTTCTAACGCCCTATACCCTATATCTGCTCCCAATGCTGCCGAAATACTATTACTTGCATGTCCTGCAATAAAAGCATCATACTCACTTTCTGCTGGAGTAGGAAAAGGTGCAATTCCTTTAAACTGCCGATTAGTATGAAATCGCTCGCGCCTGCCCGTTAGTATTTTATGTGCATATGCTTGATGTCCCACATCCCACACCAACTGATCGTTTGGGGTATCAAAAACATAATGCAATGCTACAGTCAACTCCACCGTACCCAACGAAGAACCCAGGTGACCTGGATTTTGACTCAATTGTTGAATGATAAAATCCCGCACCTCATCACACACTATCGGCAGCGCCTCCTGCGGTAAAGTCTTCAAGTCTGCAGGGTAACAAATCGTATTCAGATACTTATATTCCATCATTTATTCACAATCAAATAGTCCTTATGCTACACAAGCACATAAATAACTTGCAAAGATACACACTTTTTCTCACATATGCAAATATTACCCCCATTTTGTCACATCGACTTTGCAAAATTAAATAAAAATACAGAAAAACACAACTTTTTAGTACTTTGTATTGCATAGTTCTATAAAAAGTATTACCTTTGCATCGTTTTAAAAAACGTAAGTGACCTTTGATAAATTTATGGCATGGTTTTTGCAATAAAGCAAGTGATAATATTATTGATGTACTAACCTTATTTAAACAGCACGAACATGAAAAAGTTTTTTATTTTTGCGGTAAGTTGTATTTTGTCATTAACCGCTTGCGCTGACCATTATCAGCTAATCAAGTATTCTGAACTTCCGGTTCAGGCACAGGCTTTTATTCAACAACATTTCAACCAAGAAGATATCTCTCATATTGAGCGTGATCGAGAAGGGTTACATTATGAATACAATGTTTATCTAAAGAATGCTACTGAGATTGACTTCGACTATCAAGGAAACCTTCAATCCATTGATTGCAAACACACCACCGTGCCAGAAGGTATTGTACCTGAAGTTATTATGAGTTTTATTTCTTTACACCACCCTAACCTATTTGTAATAGAGTATGTTATTGATTATAGACATCAAACTGTCGAATTGAACAATGAAATAGAACTTATTTTCGACCGCGAAGGACATTTCCTAAGAATGGATGATTAATCCCTAACATAAAACAACAATGAAAAAACTGTATCGTTCTTCCAACCGCATCATGGCGGGCGTTTGTGGCGGCATCGCCGAGTATTTCGACATTGATCCTACACTGATTCGTGTAGCATATGTCGTATTGAGTTTATTTTCAGCAGCATTCCCTGGTGTATTGTTGTATATTATTCTCATGATCTTAATTCCTAACTACGACCAATTAAACTAATGCTTATGCTTAATAATATCAAAAGCCAAATGCGAAAAGGATTATTGGAGTATTGTATCCTATCCATTATCCACAAAAACGAGGCATATGCATCAGACATACTTGATATGCTCAAGCAGGCAAACCTCGTTGTGGTGGAAGGTACAGTATATCCTCTCTTAACCCGCATGAAGAATGAGGGATTACTCTCCTATCGCTGGCAAGAATCTACTGGCGGTCCCCCACGCAAGTACTATGCACTAACTACATCTGGGCAAGATTTACTCGCTCAACTCGACAATGAATGGCAATCCATCTGCCAATCCATCAACCAAATAATCAACAATTAAATAAAACAATCATGAAAGAGACTCGTACTATCAACCTCAATGGTTTGGTCTATCACATCGATTACGATGCGTATCAACTCCTGCGTGACTACATACAGGATATCGAAATGCGATTGCCAATAGACGACCGCAAAGAGATCATCGAAGACATCGAAGCGCGTATTGCAGAATTATTCCAAAAAGCACTTTTTGCTAAAAACACACAAGTCATCACTATCCAAATGGTTCAATCCATTCAAGAGCAGTTAGGAGAACCATCTGCATTTGGACCTAATAGCCGTCCTAAGGTTAAAACTGACAAATCACAAAACAGTGGCTGCAGACGCACGTTCAGCATCGTGCTCAACGTAGTATTGGCTTTGTTAGCTTTACCAGTCATCTTCATCGGATTAATTATCCTCTTTGCGATTGTTTTATCACTCTTTGGTGTAGCCGTGACTGGCACTACTACTCTTGCCGCACTGATGCCTATCTTCCCAGTTCTTGCGGATGTGTTAGTAGAAGGCGGAGCAATATTAATTCCATTACTTATGATCGCATTGGTACTCATTATTGTCTTGCCAATCATCATGATTGTGTACACCATTGTAACATACATGCGCACGCGACGCGGTCCAAAAGCACGTTTTTGGTGGATCACCATCCTATTCTGGCTCGCATCACTTATCTTCTGGGGAGTTTCACTCGTACGTTTGTACACATCGTACAACAATGCCCCTGAAATTCTCAAGGCCATGACGTTCGAGGGGTTAGACGTTGATGACGCAGGTGCTATCACTTCCGTTTTACAATTGGATGCTTACCATACTGTACATCTGCGTGGAGCGGCCGAATTGGAACTACAAAACGCAAGCACTCCATCTACCACACTGACTACCAACATCTTAATGCCAAGCATGAGTTCTGAGAATATTACCGCAGAAGTTCGTGACAGCATTCTCTACATTGACACACACACCAATATTCCTATCGATGACTTGATAGCCAAGTTCACCATCGCGACACCCCATCTCCGCGAAATCATTGTGCAAGGTGCTGGTAAGATAGAGACTATTGACAATCACTCCCTTCAACTCACATCTCTCAACCTTGATCTCAGCGGAGCAGCTGAAGCTGACCTCTTACTCAACGTGCAGAACCTCACTATTGATGCCAAAGGAGCTAGCAAATTGGATTTAGCAGGCGTAGCTGACAATCTACACGTCACCATTGCTGGAGCAGGCGAGTTAGAGGCAGAAGACCTACTCGCACAGGTCGTACATATCAACTGCGCTGGAGCCAGCAAAGCCGAAGTCCATGCTGTTCGCGAACTTTGGGCACAAGCAGCAGGAGCTAGCAAGATAAGCTACAAAGGCAATCCTACTGTAAAACAAAAATTAGCCGTTGGAGGAAGTTTAATAATCCGAGATTAATATGTCCACATACCAACAAACAATTGACTATCTTTATGCGTCGCAACCCGCCTTCCATTTGGTGGGTGCGGCTGCATATAAACCAGGTTTAGATAATACCTATCGCCTGATGGCACATCTGGGTAATCCGCACGAAAAACTGCGTGCAATACATGTGGCAGGCACCAATGGCAAAGGCTCTACCTCCCATCTCATAGCTGCGACATTGCAAGCACAAGGCCACAAAGTAGGCTTATTCACTTCGCCCCATTTGGTCGATTTTCGCGAACGTATTCGCATATCAGGAGAAATGATCTCCGAAGCCACAGTGGTGCAGTTTGTCACTGAAAATCGTTCATTCTTGGATACGTTGCGCCCATCATTTTTCGAAACAACTATGGCGCTCGCATTTTGGTATTTTGCTGAGCAACAAGTAGATATAGCAGTTATCGAAGTAGGATTAGGTGGACGATTAGATAGTACAAACATCATTACTCCCCTGCTCTCTGTAATAACCAATATCGGCATTGATCACACCGAGTTTTTAGGCAATACCCTTCCGCAGATTGCAGAGGAGAAAGCAGGCATCATCAAACCAAACGTCCCTTGTGTAATTGGCGAAACGCATCCCGAAACGCAGGACATTTTTCTAGCTCGTGCGCGTTCCTGCAATATTTTAGGAGATGGTTTAGAAACCACTAACTGCCGACTATGGTTTGCTGACCAATGTGGCTATATGCGCAAGCGCAGACTCAGAGAAGCCCCCTACTGTCAGCTGCAAGGAGTGTATCAAGATAAAAATCAACAAACAGCATTCGTCGCTCTTCAAGTCCTACGCAACTATTGCGGTGTTACTCTCTCTCGCGAAGCCATTGCACAAGGATTCTCACAAGTATGCACCCTCACAGGCTTGCGTGGTCGTTGGGAGATTCTCTCAAAATCGCCCTTAACCATCTGTGACACAGGACATAACAGCCACGGAATCAGATATGTAGCCGAACAACTATGCCAACTACTTGCCAACCAAACAGGGCTACCAGATAGCTCTTTACAAACACCTACACTACGCATAGTCTTAGGAATGGTCGGCGACAAAGATATCGATGTCGTATTAAGTGTATTACCAGAGCAAGCTGTCTATTATTTCACACAGCCAACCACCTCTCGCGCCTTCTCTGCACAAGCGTTGCAAGCCAAATGGCAAGCATTACACCCTACACACACAGATAATCAGTCTTTTACATCTGCATCGGAAGCTCTGACTGCGGCAAAAAAAGATGCCTCCTGCAAAGACATCATCTTCATCGGAGGCAGCAACTATATTGTTGGAGAAGTCTTGTCTGACACGCACTATTCACGCACTATTCACGCACAATAGACGCACAATACACGCACAATTCCTTACTCTTGCGCGTTCTTTACTCGGATAATCGTCAGACCATCGCGTAGTGGTAGTATTACTTTCTCAAGGCGCTCGTCTTGAGCCACTTTTTCATTAAAAGCACGTAATGCAACGGTCTGTTTATCTTTATCATACGCAGGATCTACTATATGTCCATCCCATAGCGTATTATCTGCCAATATCCATCCTCCCTTTCGCATCAGCGGCAGTACCAAATCCAAATAGTCGCAGTATTCCTTCTTATCCGCATCAATAAATACAAGATCGAAACCCTCTCCTAATTCAAAATTCGTAATTCTTAATTCTAAATTACTCAAGCATTCTTTTGCATCTCCTATGACCAATTTCACTTTTTCGCCCAACGGAGATAATCCCAAATTACGACGAATAGCATCCTCCATCTCATCATTATGCTCTAGCGTCACCAACTCGCCATCTTCAGTCAATCCCTCCGCCAAGCAAAGTGCGGAATACCCTGTAAAAGTACCCAACTCCAAAATACGTTTCGGTTGTATCATCTTACTAAGCATACTCAGCACGCGTCCTTGCACATGCCCAGAAAGCATTCTTGGATTAATCACTTCAAGATGAGTACTACGCGTTATCTGCTGCAAGATTGCACTTTCGGCAGAACTATGTTGCTCTATATATTCCGTCAATGTCATATTGTCCACACTATTTAGTCATCAAATATACCTCCCCGTTATACTATCTGGGTTATTACGGATGTCGTCAATAGTACCTGTAGCCACAACCGTACCGCCTTCGCGTCCGCCATCAGGCCCCATGTCAATTAAGTAGTCACACGAGCGAATGACATCAGGGTTGTGCTCTATGATAATTACGGTATTACCCTTATCCACCAATTGTCTGAGTACCCCCATCAATACACGCACATCCTCAAAGTGCAGACCTGTAGTTGGCTCGTCTAATATATACAACGTCTTACCCGTACTTGGACGAGCGAGTTCGGTAGCGAGTTTCACGCGCTGGCTCTCTCCTCCTGACAATGTAGTGGAGGATTGTCCTAATTTGACATATCCCAATCCTACATCTTGCAAGGTCTTGATTTTCTTCAGAATATTAGGTTGACTCTCAAAAAACTCTACAGCCTGATTGATGGTCATATCCAGTACATCAGCGATGGACTTGCCTTTGAAGCGTGCCTCCAATGTCTCGCGGTTATAGCGTTGTCCGCCACATACTTCGCAAGGCACATACACATTAGGCAAAAAGTTCATCTGGATAGTCTTGTAGCCGTTACCGCTACATTCCTCGCATCGTCCGCCACTATTGTTAAAGGAGAATCGTCCCGCTTTCCATGAGCGTATCTTACTCTCGGGCAATTGCGCAAAAAGGTTACGGATATCCGTAAACACACCTGTGTAAGTAGCAGGATTGCTGCGTGGTGTGCGACCAATAGGCGATTGATCCACACCAATCACTTTGTCGATATACTCTATACCTTCAATACTGTCGTATTGCAATGGCGCTTGTAGGCTGCGGTAAAAGTGCTGACTCAAAATAGGGTAGAGCGTTTGGTTGACGAGGGTAGATTTACCACTACCACTCACACCTGTGACCGCTATCATCTTACCGAGCGGGAAAGTCACATCTACCCCTTTGAGATTATTACCCTTGCAACCGTGCAAAGTAATACTATTAGGCGATGAGGCGAGAGGCAAGGTAGCAGAGAGTTCTCCGCGAAGATACTTCGCCGTCAGCGTATCAGCCTTCAGCAGTTCTGCTGGCGTTCCGCTAAAGACAATATGCCCACCCAATCGACCCGCCTTAGGACCTATATCTATAATATAATCCGCCTGACGCATCATATCCTCGTCGTGCTCCACCACAATCACCGAGTTGCCCATATCGCGGAGCTGCTTCAACGAATCAATCAAACGCTGATTATCACGCTGGTGCAAACCAATACTAGGCTCGTCCAAGATATATAGCACATTCACCAACTTACTACCCACCTGTGTCGCCAAACGAATACGCTGATTCTCTCCGCCCGATAGGCTGTCCGATGAACGAGACAAGGATAAGTAGGATAGTCCCACACTGAGCATAAATCCCAAGCGGGAGATAATTTCTTTGATGATAGGCTCGGCTATGGCGCGCTGCTTGTTGCTTAACTTAGCAGGCACATTCATCAGCCATGCTCTCAGGTCTGTAATATCCATTGCTGATAGCTCAGCAATATTCTTATCCGCAATGCGGAAACTCAAAGCTTCACGACTAAGACGCTGACCTTTACAAGTTGGACACTCGCACCAAGCTTCTTCTTTCTCCTCCTTCTCGTCCTCAGGCTGCTGCACATACTCCAACATGCGTGTGTACCAATTCTCATCATCTTTGATGATACTATCCAACTCCTCCTCGCCTTTCGCCTCTAACCTTTCGCCTTTCACCTTACCAAGTCCCCGACATGTAGGACACCAACCCTGTGGCGAGTTAAACGAGAATGTATGTGGCGCAGGTTCTGCATAACTCATACCCGTCGTTGGACACATCAGGTGACGAGAGAAGTAACGTATTACATCGCCTCTCACCTCATCACCTTCTCGCCTCATCGCCTGTGCGCCATGCGCACAAATCGCCATCACTCCATCACCCATACGCATGGCTTGATCCACCGTTGCACGAAGGCGTTTAAGATCTTCCCCTGCCTCCTCGCCTTTCGCCTCTCGCCTTTCGCCTAATTTGAGTCGATCGACCACGGCTTCAATCGTGTGGTTCTTGTAACGGTCTAGCTTCATGCCCGAGTAGATCTCTTGCACTTCGCCATCCACCCGCACATGTAAAAAACCTTTGCGGCGGATGGTCTCAAAGAGTTCTTTGTAGTGTCCCTTGCGGTTGTTGACCATAGGAGCAAGAATCAGCACTTTTTGTCCAGCATACTCACGGAGAATAAGATCCAGTATTTGGTCATCAGTATATTGCACCATCTTCTCACCCGAAGCATAGGAATAGGCATCGGCTGCACGCGCAAAGAGAAGTCGCATGTAGTCATACACCTCTGTGACAGTACCCACGGTACTTCGTGGATTGCGTGAGGTGGTCTTTTGGTCAATACTAATAACGGGAGAAAGGCCAGTGATCTTGTCCACATCAGGACGCTGCATAGTGCCGATATAGCCGCGAGCATAGGAAGAGAAAGTCTCCATATAGCGGCGTTGACCTTCGGCAAAGATAGTGTCAAAGGCAAGGGACGATTTACCACTACCCGACAAACCCGTGATGACCACGAGCTTATCTCGCGGAATACGCACATCCACATTCTTCAAATTATGCACGCGTGCGCCTGTAATGAGTATGTCATTGCCTTTATTTTTCATAGTACGAATACCTTTGCGCTGCAAAGGTACAATTTTTTTCTCACATACGCAAGAAAAATGCGCTATTGGCGCATTTTTCAAAGTGTTACACTACGGAATCGCGTAATCTATACAGTTTGTTTTTCAGAATCTTATTTGCTTAACTTCGCTTCTGCTTCGTAAGCAGCGAATGGGAAAATCAAACAGGCAGTTCCGTCCATTGTGGGTTCATTGGTGGAGTAGTCGTTGGTGGAGTCGTGATAGACCATCACATTGGGCTGATAGCGCATATAATTGATACCACCTTCCATGTTCACACCACGCAGGCTATTGAAGATGCCTTGATACACGGGGCCGTCCACCAGCCCACCGGTTGTATTGCCTATTCCCTCGCTAATCATAAACGAGTGAGGCTGAGTAGGATAACGCTTAGCTCCAGGCAGTTCCACTATCATGCATACACCCCATGGATTGCAGCCTAGCAACCAATCGCGCAACGACGATTCCATGTCGATATAAGTAGAATCATTGGTTAATTGGCGATACAAGATACATTGGGTCAGCATAGCCGTAGTGAGGTTATTCGAGCACCAGATAGATGGCACGCCATATAAGAAGGCTTGTTGCACAGGTTCGCCATGGAGAGCACGCTGATAGACCATATCAATACCCTTTTTTAAATAGGCAACAAACTCCTCACGCGAACGGTTCTTTGCCTCGCTAGCCAAACGATAGTGACCGATATTCATAAATGGATACCATTGGTAATGGCGAGCTGTATCGCTTCCCATCCAAGGCGTAGTAGGCTCTTGATGACCATAAGCTACTGCTGCTTTAAGATAGGATTTATCATTCGTCTGGCGGTATAGTTCGTATGCTCCTAACTCCATATCATCCACCCAGTTGGTCTCCTCGTAGATATAAGGCGAGCGAACAGAAGCTGTTTGACTAAAACCAGGTTTGCGAATGCCCAACTGGTATGCATCTTGCGCTTTCTTACCAATTTGCGCGGCCAATTCAGGGTAGTATGGCGCCAAGATCTTGCTACCCAAAGCAAAACAAGATGCGTACTTACCTACGATTGAAGAAGTGCCCGTAGAGATATTCATTCCCTTGCCTTGCACCTGCGGCTCACCCGTAACGAAATAGACAGGACGACCATTGTTCACGCCCCAGCCGTAATCGGCTTGGTCATCTTTTGGAAAACGCATGCCTATATGGTCACGGTCGTCTGCCAATTGATTATAGAACTCCCCGGGTTCAGGATTCATACGATCTAACCAATCCAATCCCCAGCGAATCTCATCCACGATATCAGGAATACCATTTGCTCCTGGCGTACCGTTGGTTTGGTACATATCACCAAACAACTCGGGATATTGCTCGTAAGCTAACATCATCTGATAAATGGCATTGGCTGTGGTTGTGGCGTATTGCAGACAGTCACTTGCATCGTGCCAACCACCACGCACATCAATATGTTGTCCCGTCTTAGTGGGGTGGTAAATGATATACCCATCTTTCTGGTGACAGCTATCGCCCGTAAATGGATTCCATCCGCAGCGCTGCTGACGCATATAGTTGAGCGGGAAATCGGCTAGACCGTCATACACATGTTTGCTAATGAGAAAACTATCCGACACTGCCTCGCCAATTTTCAATTGATGCCAACCTTCCTCCTTTAAATCGGAAAAATCGTAGCGGGTGTATTCCCAACGCCCACTATCGCCCGTCATGATGATAGCAAACTTCTTCGCTTCTGGCAGATAGCCAATCTGCGACACACGGATAATCTGTTCAGCCATTGCCAAACTACAGATGCACAAAACGCAAAGGAATAATTTCAAACGCATGGTGGATATGTTGTTGTATTAGTTAGAAAAGTTTCGTGTGCCGAAGATTGTGGAAAAAGGTGAGTAGATTTACTCATCCAGACAATGTGTATCAAACAAAAAGTCAAACACCCCTATTCTTAGCACACCTTCATTGTTGTAAAACTTTCCGCCGTAATCACCAGATATGATTACCTTTCGGAAACTGTCCTTTATATTTATCAATGGACGTTGTTCTTGAGCCACTTTATCCGCATCGGACATCATATATGCAGACTGAATGTAAATACGTTGTGAACCACGATTGATAACATAATCCACTTCTAATTTCTTATGCTTATTTTTACCATCTGCGCCTTTTTCCCATATCTCAACTAAACCAACATCTACAGAATAACCACGTGAACAAAGTTCGTTGTATAGAACATTTTCCATCATATGGCTGTTCTCCATTTGTCGGAAACCTAGAATCGCATTGCGAATACCTGGATCCTCAAAATAATATTTACTATCTGCACCTATGTATTTGCGCCCCTTGATATTATAACGCATAGCTTCGCTAACCATAAAGGAATCTTTGAGGTGCTCTAGATATTTAGATATGGTATTGGCTGACATTTTGATGTTAGCAGCAGATTTGAAGGTGTTAGCAATCTTGGATGGATTGATTGTTGCTCCCATAGATGATGCTAACACTTGCAGAGTTAGTTCCAGTCCCTCTTCATTTTGCAAGCGATTACGATCCACAATATCGCGAAAGTATATGGTATGATACATTTCTTTCAGATAGGATATCTTCTCTTCTGCTGATGGCAGCAATGTTACAGCAGGCAGTCCACCATAGGCATAGTAATCTTGCAGTGCATCACGTTTATCACCACCAATGCCCTCATAGTATTCTGCAAAACTTAGTGGGCGCACTCGTATTTCCCATCCTCGTCCACGAAACTCTGTAATAACATCTTTGGATAAAAATTTTGCATTAGATCCTGTTACATAAACTTCGGCATTAGGAATATGCAAGTAGGAATTGAGTACATCTTCAAATTCAGGAACTAATTGTATCTCGTCTAGAAAGATATAGTATTTGTTCTGGTCTTTGAGTTGACTATCAATGTACTCCAACAGAGTATCAGGGTTGCGAAGTCGTTTGTTTCTTCGATCTTCCAAATTGATTTGAATGATATGATCTACTTGAATACCTTGCTCCAATAGATAGTTCTTAAATAACTCAAATAATAGGAACGATTTACCACAACGACGAATGCCAGTGATAATTTTTATCATTCCATTTCCGTCCGCAGAAATAAGTTTCTGCAAGTACAAATTACGATCAAATACCATTGTTACAGATTTTTTTGGTGACTTTTCACTAATTTTCGCT
>JAZOVR010000047.1:0-5619 GCA_045658785.1 Paludibacteraceae bacterium
AAATATTTGGTCAATTCAAAAAAAAGCAGTACCTTTGCACTCGCTTTCGAAAAGGAGCAAGTCTTCCTAGCTCAGTTGGTAGAGCAACTGACTCTTAATCAGTGGGTCCAGGGTTCGAGTCCCTGGGAGGACACAAAAGACATCCGTTAGGGTGTCTTTTTTTGTATAATATTTGCAGATTTCAAAAAAATATAGTAATTTTGCAAGCAAAATGTAATAATCAAATATTATCATCATGAAAACTCCTTCTCAATATCGCGCACAAGCGCGCGAGGTGCTTCATGACCGCTGGGGTGAAGCAGCCATCATGCAAGTTGTAATTCTCGGTTTAGCGTTGCTCTTTAGTATACCTTCTGCCTTAGGTACTCTTTACCCTAAATTCGCAGCCCTAACCAATATGTCGTCATTGGCTACCTTTCTCATCTTGCCTATCCAATACGCCTTCTACAATGTTCTACTTCGTGCCCTGCGCAGCGAAAACGAGAGTTGGTGGAGTGCTACATGGCAAATTGTCAGTAAGCAGTTTGGTCGCTTTTTCTTGGCAGGATTATTGATCATGCTTCTCACCGTTTTGATTGGTATTGTTACCTTGGGTATCGGTGCCATCATCTTGGCATACGCCTATAGCATGGTACCATATTTGCTATTAGACTACCCTGAACTATCCGTGCGCGAAGCAATGAAACTAAGTCGCGAGATGACACGCGGATACAAGTGGGAACTCTTTGTGCTCGACCTCACCTTCATCGGTTGGATCATACTTTGTATCCTCACCTTAGGTATTGGTGTGCTATTTGTTGAGCCATACCAACAAGCAGCACGTGCTGCTTTCTACGAGGACCTCAAACGCGACAGGATCGTTGAGGAACACGACCAATCTACAGAGGAAGTACCTTCAGAACCCACGGAATAGCCTGCATGAAAGCAATGATTTTTGCAGCTGGTTTAGGCACACGTCTCAAACCGCTAACAGACACATTACCCAAAGCACTTGTGCCATTGGCAGGAAAGACACTGCTACAATGGCAAATAGAAAAGTTGAAAGCCGCGGACATTACGGATATTGTAATCAACGTGCACCATTTTCCTGACATGATTATCAACTACTTACACGATAACGACAACTTCGGTTGTCGTATCACTGTAAGTGATGAGCGCGATATGCTGTTGGAGACTGGCGGTGGTTTGCGCAAAGCAGAAGCGTTGTTAAGATCAGGAGTTCAGGAGTTTAGAAGTTCAGGCGAAGGAATATTAGTTTGCAACGTTGATATTCTATCCAACATCGACATTCCTACCCTTCTCAACGCCTATAATCCCGACGAGATGGGCGTGGTAGTAGTGAGCGAACGTGACACACAACGCTATTTGCTCTTTGATGACAATAATTGCCTCTGCGGTTGGACCAACATTGCTACGGGAGAAGTCCGAGGACCAATATCCAACAACCAATATCCGATAGCTAATCCCCGAAGCTTAGCTTTCTCAGGCATGCAAGTACTTAACCCACGCATTTTTGAGGCAATGGATAAGGTAGTCGCAGAAAAAGGGGAGAAATTTTCTCTAATTGATCTCTACTTGAGTATTGCCGAAAAAGAAATTCTCAAGGCATTTATCCCCGAGAATTATCGTATGATGGATGTCGGAAAAATCAACCAACTATCCGAAGCTGAAGCATTTGCACAAGCATTGTAAATCTTCTTGCGGGACTCTGTATCCGCCACGAATAGTGCGGTTATTGTACGGTAATAGTGCGGTAATAGTGCGGTGCTGCAGGCAATCGCTATACAGACTCCTTTGGCACGATCATCTGCAGAGCACCTTTCATACAATTGACTTGACATGGACCACTAACGTCCATTACTATACCGTCTGCTTCAAAAGACTGATGCTGCTTGGTATGCATGAGTAGGTTATCTGATATGACAGGGTGTACAAATGGCAATTCGTGCAACTTACCATTGAACAAACGTGGCACGGCTTGCATGATTTGTTTGAAGCTTGGTAGAGTGATAAACATGGCATGCAACACACCATCGCAAGGATCTGCATCTGGATTTAGTTTCATGCCACCGCCCACATAGGAGCCATTAGCAATGCTAGTGACAAACATTTTTCCCTCTACCACAGTCTTACCATTTACATCCAAACGCAAGTGGGGATTCTTATATTTAGTCAAAGACCAGATTAGCGCAAAGAGATAGTTAACATGGTGACTACCAATATAATACTTCAGGCTCTCTGCATAGCGACAAGCCATAGGTTCTATACCAAATCCTAGCGAATTAATGAAATAGCGATGATGAGGAATATTGTTTCTCCAATAAGTAACACATCCTACATCAATAGGCTTGCTATAGCCTTGGAAAAAGATATCCAACGAACGCTTAAAATCCTTGCTCAACCCCCAGTGGCGCGCAAAATCGTTACCAGTACCACGTGGCATCAGTCCGAATTGTATTTTTGCGCGTTGCTCAGGTGTGAGCTCCGCACGCATAATACCATTAATCACCTCGCTGAGCGTACCATCTCCACCAAGTACGAGGATTTGTGTACATCCCTTCTCCTCCACGAGTTCTCGTGCCAATTCAATGGCATGGTTAGCATACTTGGTCACTCGGTATATAAAAGGCTGACGACGCGCCTTGAGCAGTTTCCAAAGATAGAGGCGCTGCATACGAAATGCACGCTTACCAGACTTGGGGTTAATAATAATTCCTAACATACTTTCACACAATATCTTACACACTAATCCACCCATATTCTCATCCCTAATCGTTTGCAAAGTTACAAAAAAAAAAGCATACTACCAAATTTAGTATGCTTTTTTTCAGATTTTTATTGCGATTCTTACTTGAAGTAAGCAGCAACTTTCTCGTTTTCAACAATCTCTTCTTGGAAGATGTAAGCACCCGTTTTAGGGCTCTTCACCATCTTGATGCACTTAGTGTGGTTACGACCTGCGTTACCAGTGTGCAATGTAGCGACCGCTTTCTTTGCCATAGTTCTAAGCCTTTCTTAATTAGGGGGTTAATTACTTGATCTCTTTGTGTACGGTGTACTTTTTGAGGATCGGATTGTACTTCTTCAACTCCAAACGATCAGGAGTGTTTTTGCGGTTCTTCGTTGTGATGTAACGCGAAGTTCCTGGCATACCGCTGGCCTTGTGCTCTGTGCACTCGAGAATAACTTGTACTCGTGCTTCTTTAGATTTCTTTGCCATAACGATTCCTCCTTAGCATTCGTAAATTTTGATGTACCCTTTCGCACTTGCTTGCTTGAGAGCAGCATCAAGTCCGATTTTGTTAATTGTTCTCAGACCAGCTGCACTCACGTTCAGCATGATCCATGCATCTTGTTCTACCCAGTAGAACTTCTTGTGGAACAAGTTCACATCAAATGTGCGCTTTGTGTGGCGCTTTGAGTGTGAAACATTGCATCCTACCATGGCTTTCTTGCCGGTAATTTGACAAATTTTTGACATTTTATTTAGTATTTTAGTTTATTTCTACAGATTATTCCCCTTTCACAACCCCATAATCCTCTCATTTCCACCGCTATACGTATAATCTCACCCCATAGTCCACTCCACTATACACGAAAAATCGTGCAAAGTTACTACTTTTTTTTGAACTGAGCAAACATTTTTGCATTTTTTTTTGATTTTTCTTGATTTTCAATCATTTTATCTATTAATTCTAAAAACAAATCCACTTATCAAAGCACACCCTAATCAATTAACACCCTTGTTAAATATTACACAAAACTATCACTCACGCGCGTACATTATATATAGACTAAGACCTATCAAAATAATCAGCAAAAAAAACAAAACACCACCTTATCAAAATTAAAAACTCAATAAAAGCCATAGTTTGCTTGCATATGTCAAAAAAAAGTTGTACCTTTGCGCGCTAAAATGTAAATTTATAAAAAAACAATAATATGAAACGTATTTATTCTATCTTTCTTTGGATGAGTGCCATGGCACTTACCTTAGGCACACAAGGTTGTGAGGCCGATGTTGATGTTGACAACCTCGACACATCTATCGAAGTAGATGCTAATCTCGCGACTCCAATCGGTTCTATGCGCGCAAACATTACCGACTTCGTAGGTAACGGCAAATGGGGCATCTTCGTAGAGAACGGTATTTTGACTTTTAAGGACACTTTTAGTATTGATCGTAAATTCCACCACTTAGACTTGAGCCAGTACATTAGCAGTACGAGTCTGACAATGAATGTTTACGAGAAGTTGGAGGCTTTACCATTCGTTGAGAACGGACAGATAACTGGCAATGGTCAGCAAATACCACTGGAATTTCCATTGACCCTCAAGCTTAATGGTATCAATGATGATGAAGACTATCAACGTCTCGATAGTGCATTAATTAAGAATGCAAGTTTCGTAAGCAACATCACAACCACAGGAGGTTTGCCTCTAGCATGGGAGTGGATAGATAAAGTAGAAATAAAGTTGGACACTAACTTCTATCGCCCAGCAGGTAATGTAGTCACAGTATATCAAAAAGGTAACGGATATGGATACAATCAAAACATTCCTGTCAACGTAGATGAATTCTCTATCAACCTAATGAAGAACCGTCATCCTAAAGATTTCAGAGGATATTGGAACAACGTAGTTGATTCTTGCAAATTCACCATTACGATGTACATCACTATTCCACAAACAGCAGGAGTTGTAAAAATTCCTACAGATGCTGGATTCCAATACAATTTAGGCGTGCAATTCATTGACTATCATGCTATCTGGGGCATGTTTGAACCAAGCAGCGACATGTCAGATGAAAATGAGATAGTGATAGCTGATGAATGGGCTGCATGGAAAGATTTGCAAGCCGCAAAATTGCCATTTGCAGATCCAAGTATTGATTTGCAAATCACAACCCAAATCGCAGGTGCGCTGAAATTGATAGGTGATTACTTATATGTAAAAAACGAAAATGATCAACCCGTATATGCGACTTTTGACGGGGATCAACATCTGTACAAAACTTTCCACAAGAATGAGTACTTGTCACTTGACAGCGAGATCGGAACATCAAAAACTATGCACCAACTCTTTGACAAAGATGAGCAACGCGGACGTATAGACAATCTCTTCAAGGTACATCCTGAGAAATTGGGTTACAAGTTCCAGATTGACTTTGATCAAGCCGAGACTCCTCAAATCCGTATCACCGACAACACATCTATCGAAGTTGACGCGGTTTGCAACTTACCTTTTATCTTCAACGAAGGTGTGTTGTTAGATTATTCAGACACTATTACCGGCATTGACTTGAGCATGGTGAATTTAGATACACTTTTAGCGGATGTGACTATCATTGATACATTGGAGAAGGCTACTGCCACTTTAGCACTGACGTTCACCAATGAGATACCATTCCAATTCAAAGGTGTCTTCAACTGTTTGGATGAAAACAATCAGGTTATTATTGATCCTCAGACACAAAAACCATTCTTGATTTCAGGAAAAGATACCGTGTTGATTCCATCTCCAGAATACACCTATAATGATTTGGCACTCAACTGGATTCCTAAATCAGTAGAACACATAGAAACTATCGTAGTAGATAAAGAAGATTTAGAAACATTA
>JAZOVR010000048.1:0-25015 GCA_045658785.1 Paludibacteraceae bacterium
ACCTGATATTTTAGCAAATTTATTAGATTGTCCTGGTGACATTGTAAATGTGATTAAGCTATCTGGAGTTCCTTTGGCATACACCTTTCCTTTGTTGAAGGAAATGTGTGATCCTGCTGTTAGGTAAATCGTTACACCTGGTTTGATCGTTAATACAGCATTATCACCTGTACCAAAATAGCCACTCACCACATACTTCTTGTCAGGATATAGCGTCATAGTACTATCCATCAACCCCATTAGATTGGCCCTTTCATCGATCTCTAACACCAATTTATGCGCATACGCACTTGCCATATCCACAGTTGGCATTGAATCTGAATAAATGCTAGGATAGAGTTGAATCGTATAACCATCTTGACAAGTTTCCGCCACCTTTGCTATAATGGGTTCTTTGCATTGTACCACCGCTCCTGGGGATAGGTTGTAGCCCACCGACACATGGCGGTTCAGCAGTTGCAGAGTCGTCGTATCCACATTCAAGCCGTGGTTGATACGAACCGAAATATCTCGTGCTACGCCATATACGCAACGGATCGTGGGGTAAATTTCAAGGGTTTCTCCAGGATTGATATTGCCATCTCCGTTACCTCCGTTGATGGTATCTACGATATGATAGTTAGACACAACCAATACAGGATCTACTGCAAACTCATCCATCAGCATAGCTGCCTGAATATCAATATTATTGAAATGGTTGGTATCGCGCGTCTGAATCAGCACTCCTTGGCAACTCTCTTGGCTATAGAATGTGCGGCATTGCAGCAACCGTGACAACGCACCTGCTACCAATGGGGTGGACATGGACGTACCACTCATGGTGGTATAAGTACCTCCCAAGAAGGTACTCAAAATGCCACAGCCTGGTGCTGCAATATCGTAGTTGTAATAATCACCAAAGAAGGTAGGACCTGCATTATCGTATTCGGTAAAATAAGGTCCATCGGAGTCAAAATTGCTAAAACCTGCTTTATTTCCTTTGTCGTCCGTAGCCATGACGCCCAATACAAATTTGAAAGCACCTGGGAAAGCGTGCTTCCGGGTACATGCTTCGTCCACCCAATAGACATCAGAGGACTCATTGCCCGCTGCTGCCACCAAGTATTTGCCATTGTAGAAGGCCTTGAGCAATGCTTCTTCTTCAGCAGCAGAATAGCATTTGCCGCCAATACTCATGCTCAAAATATCCGCACCATTGGCATTGGCATAGTCAATGCCCTTGATGACTGCTGCTACACTACCACTACCTGTTTTATCCATCACTTGAATGGGCATAATCAGTGCATCGGGATTGGCACCCGTGATACCAATGCCATTATTACCTACCGCTGCCGCAATACCCGCACAGTGCGTACCATGGCCGTTACGGTCACCTATCACTCCCGTGTTGTTGACAAAGTCGTAACCGTGAATATCTTCAAAGTAACCATTGTGGTCATCGTCTTGACCGCCAATACCATTGATTTCGGCTTCGTTGCACCAGATATTGTCTTTCAAATCAGGGTGCTCAATATCCACACCCGTGTCAATGATAGCAATCACAGGGCGCTTTTTGCTCTTGGGTTGCTCCCAGAGCCAAGGTAGGTTGATAGCTTTGATGGCATGCTGCTGGTGGGAATAGAGCGGCTCGTGGGTGTAGGTATTCAAATCGTTGTGGTTATACACCGTATCTTCCGACTGGGTCGCCATAATACGCACAATATAGTTGGGCTCAGCATACTCTACTTCGGGCAAGCGCTCCAACATGATAATCGCTTCGTCCACCGTCGGAATCTTGGCGGTATCAAAGACGATATTGCAGAGTTTAGATAGATTCTGGTCGGGCTTCAATTGCTCGCCACGTACACGCTTGGGCTGGTTTGACACTTGTGCACCCGTCAATGGCATCAGATCATCGACTGCCATAATGCCTAGACTGTCCAGCACCCTATCCACCTCGTTGACGCTGGCTGACACAAAGCGGCGGGTCGTTTGGTGGCGTTGAATCTGGACAGGTGAAGTGGCTTTGAACTTCACAATCACCTCGTTGGCTACATACTCGCAACCGCCTTGAGCAGGCACATCTGCTTGCCAAAGATTATCAGGCATTTCTTGTGCCATCAACGCGATACTACACGCCATGAGAAGCACAATAGAGAAAAGTTTTTTCATAAGATGTATTTATTTTAGTCTAATTATTCTTTCGGTTTATACATGGCGTAATTGACCTCTAGGTCATGGTATTTCTCTTGTTTAGCAAAATACAACTTGATACAAAAAAGCGGGACTGCACTGTTGCTGTTCCGCTTCTCAAGGCTCTCGCATTGCCTATCATTCTGAACAAGCAACACCGAAGCCCACGCCGATATGTACACACACATGCACACCCCATAGGCGTGGATGGATGATATAGATATACATATCCCGAGGACATCAAAATGCTGCAATGTCTTGGAATGATTCTTTGAATTTGCGAGATTCTGAGAAGCCAAGCACAAAGCGCGTTGGATACCCCATAAAACGAGTTTTATCGGGGACCCCGTTTTGACGCCTTATTATGTCTGCAACCACCCCACCCGAAAGACATAATCCCAAGGCGTGGGCTAATTACGGGTGCAAAGGTACAACAAAATTTGTGGAATTGCAAATTTTGAGTGGAAAAAGTTTTAGAAGTTTTAAAAGTTGTAAGGGTAAGTCTTGTTTAGTGAACGTTGCGCTACTGTTTAGGGTTTAGAGGAGAGAATACCCCCGAATCGATTCGGGAATAATAAAAAAGTGTTGGGAAATTTGGAAATGTGAGAAAAATTATGTACCTTTGCGCTGATTATTCATCCTCGCCTTTGAGCGGAAATCCAAACTATCTAAACTAAATAAATAAACTATGATTGTACATGTAGCATCGTTTTTAGAAAGCATCGGTGGCAGTATTGATGCCGAACATTGGTTGCGCCCAATCCCAGGACGGACTGGGTATGCTGCATATTGCAGGAAACCACAATACACCAAGAAACAGAAAAAAGAAATGGCAGAACGCCCAACCGTGAAGGCGTTTACCTCCCTATGCAAAGAGGCTTCGGCTATCATGCGTGATGAGGCACAAAAAGCCGAATGGACGGCTAAACATCTCGCCGCAAAACGAGAAGCCAGCAAACATCAACGCATGCCACAAGCAAATGGAAAACCAGCAGTGCCCGAAAGATTGTGGGATTATATTCGACACGAATTGAGTAAGCAGAAATAAAGATCGGGCGATGTGTCCTAGTTCTCTCGGTGATCTTTCGGTAAAGATACGGCGAAGTTCCTATGAAGTTCCTATGAAGTCCCTATGAAGTTCCTATGCGGACAGGTGGCAGGTAAGGGGGATACAAGGGGGAACCTCGTAGCTACTGAAGACAACTTTAGCAAAAAATTACAAAACACATACACCATGAAAAATCGTATTTATATTCTTCTATTTGCACTCGTTGCCATTTTCACAGCATGTAACTCTACTACTGCGCCACTCTCTTTGCATTGGGAGTTTGGGCAGAACGATGTGGAACCTGGCATTTGCGAAGCATATCTGACACTCACGAATACAAGTGAGCAGGAACTCACCCACGAGGATTGGATACTCTATTTCAATCTCATGTCGCTGCATCCTATCTACACAGAAGGCGAGGCATTGCGTGAGACCGAGATTCAGGCTAGTTGGCACAGCATCGAACCAACCCAGACGTTTGCTCCTCTTGCGCCAGGCGAGAGCCGAACCTTCACCATGCACTACAAAGGCAGCGCCATCCGTGAAAATATCTGTCCCGAAGGCTTCTTCTTAATTCAAAATTCAAAATTCAAAATTAACCCTAAACCCATCTCCATTCCTTGCACCTACGCCCCATACACCCGTCCCGAGCAGATGAAACGAGGCATCGTCACATGGGAGAAAACACCTTATGCAGACGGAGCGTATGTGTTTGATTATGTGGAGCGAGTATTAGGCGATAAGGCGATAGGGCGATTAGGCGATGAGGCGAAGGAGGTGCAACCTCTGTTGCCAAAGCCTAAGCAGATGACGTATGCGGATGGTGTGTGCGAAGTGGCGAAGGCAGAGATCATCTCTCGCACCGATGCCAATATGGTCAAAGAGGGATATACGATGATTATCAGCCCAGATACGATTCGCATTGAAGCCAGCGACGAGGCAGGTGTGTTCTACGCCAAGCAGACATTGAAGCAATGGGGTGACACCATCCCATGCGGCAGAGTGACGGACTATCCCGACCTACCACATCGTGGTATCATGCTGGATGTGGTGCGTAACTACTACCCTGTGGACTCTATCTACCGCATTCTGGACATGATGGCATACCACAAACTCAATGTGCTGCACTTCCACCTCTCCGATGACGAGGCATGGCGATTGGAGATACCCGGTCTGCCACAACTGACTGATATTGGTTCTAAGCGAGGTTACACCACCGACGAGAGCGAGTGTCTGCTACCTATGTACTGCGGCGGTTGGGACCCCAATGCTCCTACGACTGCCAATGGCTATATCACTCGCGAGAAGTATATCGAACTATTGAAGTATGCAGGCGAGCGTCATATTCGTGTGATTCCTGAGATTGACATGCCAGGGCATATGCGTGCAGCCAAGAAAGCGATGGGTAAGCTATTGACAGACAGCGCTTTTGATGCGCGAGTGTATAAGTCTGCACAAAACTATACCGATAATGTGATTGATGTGAGCAAGCCTTATGCGGTGGAGTTTATTGATCATGTGGTGACAGAGATTGTTAAGATGCACGAGGAGGCAGGTCATCCGCTGACGATCTTCAATATCGGAGGTGATGAAGTGCCAAAGGGTGCGCTGACGAAAGAGGAACATCAAGCGTTTATTGATGCCGTTTTGGAGATACTGAAACGCTACAACCTGCAACCAATGGGTTGGGAAGAGATTGACCATTTTTGCCAGCCTGAGAGTGGTGCTATCTGCTATGCTTGGCTCAATAGCGAGAGCAAACCGATGCAGCTAGCAGATGCTGGTTATCAAGTAGTTATCGCTACTGCTAGCCACTTGTATTTTGACTTTGCGTATTGCAACCACCACGAAGAAAAAGGACTTAGTTGGGGTGGATATACCGATGAATACCGCTCGTTTGACTGGCAACCCGCCCAGCACCCAAATATCATTGGTATGAACGCCCAACTTTGGGGCGAGGTCATCCGTTCGTTTAGTCAAGTGGAGTGGCAGATTTATCCTAAGATTTACGGTTTGGCAGAACGCGCATGGAACAACCGCAGCAGCTTGACATTGAGCGAGTATAACCATCTGGTGTATGAGGAGTTCCTGCCTCAGTTGGCAGCAAGCGGAAGGAATTTCCATATCCAGCAACCAGGTATTAAACAGTTGAAAGTTGAAGGTCGAATGTCAAAAGTGGAGATGAATAAAGTAATGCAAGGAGGCGAGATACTCTATTGCCTAGACGATGGAGAATGGAAAATCTATACCAATACCATTGCCATACCCGCTACAACACAAGTCGTGAAGGCAAAGGTTCGCTACCTAGGCAAAGAGAGCAATACTACTTGGTTGTGGCTAAAAGATGCGTATGCGATAGACAATGAAGCAACGGAAGCAAATGCGGGGGCGACCTTCTGAAAGAATAAAAACAAGTTTTCCTTGCAAATTTGCAAAATTTTCTGTACCTTCGAACATCTGCCTTGGCTTTAATCCCTACACAAGCCCCTTCCCATTAAAGCCTTTTTGTTCTCCCGTTCGCTTGAGTCCTGCCATAGGAGTTATGTCAGGCGCTCACTATCAAAGCTCCATTCAGGAGCTTCTTCATCTCGTAGCTACGTTCGCTCAATGCAGCCCATACTCCAGTTCGCTCGTCTTCTTTTTGAAAAATACGGCCTCGCCTTGTGAATCAGCCCCTCTGCATCCTCTTATGAAAGCAAGCTTCCAACGAGTAGCAGAGAAACTGCTTCAATAAATAGAATCTATAATTTTTCCAAAAAAGGCTCGCTTAACTTGCGTATGTGCATTTTTTGTCGTACCTTTGCAGGCTGAAAAGAAAACTATTATGGCAGAAGATATCAAACCAACAGCTACTTACGACGAAGGTAATATCATTCACCTTGATGACCGCGAGCATATTCGCCGTCGTCCGGGTATGTATATCGGTAAACTGGGCGACGGAAAGCATGACGATGATGGAATCTATGTGCTTATCAAAGAGACAATAGACAATTCTATTGATGAGTTCCGCATGGACGAAGGCAAAGTGATCGAGGTGAGTGTGCGTCCATATACCGATGAAGAGGGATATACGGGTGAGATAGTGCGAGTACGCGACTACGGTCGTGGTATTCCATTGGGCAAGATGGTAGAGGCAGTATCGCTGCTGAATACGGGTGGTAAGTACGACACAAAGGCGTTTAAGAAATCCGTAGGTTTGAATGGTGTTGGTACGAAGGCTGTGAACGCATTGAGTTGGAAGTTCGTGGTGCAGAGTTTCCGCGATGGCAAGACACGCCGTGCAGAGTTTAAGCAAGGTCATTTGGTCTCAGATACAGAAGTACAAGATTATTCAGGAGCCGAGAAACGTGGTACATGTATCGAGTTTGTACCAGATAACAGCCGTGGACTGTTTGAGAACTACCATTTCCGCGATGAGTTTATCGAGACAATGATGCGCAACTATGCGTACTTGAATACGGGTCTGACACTGGTTTACAATGGGAAGAAGTATAGTTCGAAGCATGGCTTGTTTGACCTCTTGACGGATAATATGACGGTAGAACCGCTTTATCCTATCATCCATTTGCAGGGGGAAGACATTGAGATTGCGCTCACCCACACGAATCAGAGTGGCGAAGAATATCATTCCTTTGTCAATGGTCAGCACACTATTCAAGGTGGTACGCACCAAGTAGCATTTCGTGAAGCGATAGCTCGCACAATCAAAGAGTTCTTTAGCAAAAACCAGGAATATAGCGACATCCGTAATGGTGTGGTAGGTGCGATTGCGATCAACGTTTCTGAGCCTGTATTCGAGAGCCAAACAAAGGTGAAACTAGGTTCGAAAGATATGTCGCCTGAAGGCGGATTATCGGTGAATAAATTCGTTGGTGACTTCATCAAGCAACAATTGGACAATTACCTGCACAAACATCCAGAGGTAGTGGAGGTGATGTTGCAAAAGATTCAAGAGTCGGAGAAAGAGCGCAAAGCTATTGCTGGTGTAACCAAAGCAGCTCGTGAGCGTGCGAAGAAGAACTTGATGAACAATCCGAAACTGCGTGACTGTCAAGTGCATTACAACGATGCCAAGCCAACCAAATCGGCTAAAGATGCAGATGATGATTTGCGCCAAGAGAGTAGTATTTTTATCACGGAGGGTCTGTCGGCTTCGGGTTCTATCACCAAAAGCCGCGATGTACGCACACAAGCCGTGTTCTCATTGCGCGGTAAACCGCTGAACTCCTTTGGATTGACAAAGTCTGTGGTGTATGAGAACGAAGAGTTCAACTGCTTGCAATCAGCATTGAATATTGAGGACGGATTAGATGAATTGCGCTACAACAAAGTCATCATCGCTACCGATGCCGATGTGGACGGTATGCACATTCGATTGCTGATGCTCACATTCTTCCTTCAGTTCTTCCCTGACCTTGTAAAGAAAGGACACGTCTATATTCTTCAAACGCCACTTTTCCGTGTAAAAAACAAGAAAGAAGTTCGTTACTGCTACTCAGAAGAAGAACGTCTGCAAGCTATCGAGGAGCTGAAACCTAATCCCGAGATTACTCGATTCAAAGGTTTGGGTGAGATTAGTCCTGATGAGTTTAAAGGATTCATTGGCAAGGAGATACGATTGGACCAAGTGACGTTACGCAAGGAGGATGCAGTGAAGGATTTGTTGAATTTCTATATGGGTAAGAATACCACCGAGCGTCAGAACTTCATCATTAATAACCTAGTTGTAGAAGAAGATGTAGAATAAGACCGCGCTTCACGCTGAGAGATATTAGACCGTGCAAAGCACTGTTAGACCGCCCTGCGGGCTGGTAGATTCAAGAATTCTAACAGCGAAGCGTCCTAAATATAAAACAACTATGATTCCATTGATATTATTTGTCCTTTTAGGTATTGCGATACTTATAATATTTGAGGTGCGCGCGCGTAAGGAGAAAAACAACAATACTGAACTTCTGAACAATACTGAACAAGCGACTGATGTCGCTACTGAACAGCGAAGCGAAGACGATGGTTGCTGCGGCGAGCACTTGGTTTGCGAGAGAGAAACACTTCTTCAAACCAATGCTGAAATCATCTATTACGATGATGAGGAACTAGATGCACTAGTAGGCATAGCCGCAGAAGACTATAGCCAAGAGCAATATCAAATGATTCGTGAAGTGTTTGAGACCCTCAAAGCAAGCGATGTGCCAGGTTGGGTTAGAAGTATTCAGTTGCGCAATATTCAATTGCCACTAGATATTCGCGAAGAAGCATTGCTCATCGTCGTAGAACGACGAAAAGCATAAATTCCACCTATCGTAAGCACTATACTGACGATACCCAACCAAAGGGTGTCGCCTGTGCCTATAGCATCTACTTTCTCCATATCCCATCCTGCGCGCGTAGCTACAAAATAGAGAATTACCGCCATGGCGTTGTTGGTGAAGTGCATCAGGATAGGCACCCACAAACTACCTGTCCATACCAACATATAACCGAACAACGCACCCATCAACATACGAGGAAGGAAACCATAAAACTGCATATGGATAGCTGAAAACAATATCGCCGTCACCCATATCGCGATATGAGGTACCTTAACGGTATGAAAATCTGAAACATTGGAGCCTTGAAATAGTTTTTGCAATACTCCTCTAAATGTGAGTTCCTCTGCTACAGCGGGCAGCAATGCCATAAGTAATATATTGATTATCAATCCACTATATGTTGTTACGGATAAGAATTGTTCAGTTAATTGTTTGGCTGTTTCCTCCTGTGTTTTCATCCACGCTTCCAATGGTTCGAGAAAGGTGGGCAATGCCATTTGTTGATTGATATCAGCGAGAAGATTGATTGCAGGTAACGCCACAAGCATAAGCAATATAGCCATTGATGAAACCTTGAAACTCTGAAAATTATCTACTTTCAACCATTTCATAGGTGCTTTAGCCCACAAATATGCCATACACAATGGTGGCAGCAAGAACATCGCAGCCGACTGAAACAGTTGTATCCACTTGAGTGAAGTAACCGATAGTGGCTGTTCAAAAACGAACATACTCCCTGCAGCGAACATACTCAACAAGAAGATACATCCTAACCATTGAATTACTTTGATTGCCCAATGCGATTGCTCATATTTTCCAAGAAGTGCCATAACTCGGTGCAAAGGTAGTGAATATTTTTTAATCTTGCAAGAATATAGAGCAGAATGTAGAGCAAAAAGAAAATAACCACCTTAGTTTGAAGTGGTTATTTCTTAATTTTGTCGGGATGACACAAGATGTTCTGCGTAAATCTTGCACGGCGGAAGGGTTGACTACAAGCATCTTCAGAAATTGGATGGAAGTATCCATCTTTTTTATACTCACTAATCTCACTCAAATAAATTTGGTAAGACTACTGAGCATAAAAAAAGGAAATGAAAAACATTTCCTTTTCCTTCGATGCTAGTCGGGATGACAAGATTTGAACTTGCGACCTCCGGTCCCCCAGACCGTTGCGCTACCGGGCTGCGCCACATCCCGTCGTCGGAATGGGCTTGCAAGAAGAAACTTCAGCAGCTCATCCGAAAGTTGGTGCAAAGGTACAACAAAAATTGCAAATACACAAATAAAACTAATATTTTTCACGAAAAAACTAACGATTTATCTTTATTTGCAAATTAATATATGTAAAGGCATAAATATTGCACAACTTTATGTAAAAAAGTATGTGGAATATAAACTGAATCATAACTTTGATGAAAAAAATATACAAATAACTAATAAAACAATTGCATTTATGAAAAAAATTATTATTGCATGTGTCATTCTTATGGCAGGCATTTTTACTTCTTGTGGCGACACTAACTACTGCTATGAGATTACGACTAAATTCACTCTTCTCGGCTGGGAGAGAACCATCACAACTGTAGAATGGATTACCTCTAACGAACTAGATGCTAGGATTGATGAAATCCAAAAAGACATCATAGAGGAATATGGTCTTAACGAAGAGACTGTAGTTGTAACATACCACAAACTCAACAAGAGTCAGGCAGATTGTGTGGTTGCAGAGTAAAAGAAATTACAACTGGCTATAAACCAATAATTACCTCTTATTATATCAAAAGACACTCACAATCGTGAGTGTCTTTTGGTGTTATGTGTCTTGGAAATTAGTATGCAATCGCAAAGATTACACGTTGTGCACTTGGTTTGCCAGTATAGATACACTTACCAGGAGTTTTGTCGCCCTCCAAAGGAATACAGCGAATAGTGGCTTTGGTCTCTGCCTTAATCTTCTCCTCTGTCTCAGGAGTACCATCCCAGTGGCAAAGCAAGAAGCCAGGTTTCTTGATCTCCTCTTTGAAATCCTCCCAAGTATCCACCTCGCGGGTGTTCTCAATACGGAAGTTGAGCGCCTTTTGGTAGATGTTGTCTTGAATCTCCTTGAGCAAGTTTTGGATAGTCTCTACGATGCCATCAAATGCAACCGTCTCTTTGGTCAAGGTATCACGGCGAGCGAGCTCTACGGTACCATTCTCCAAATCACGACCACCCATAGCGAGGCGCAAAGGTACACCCTTGAGCTCGTACTCAGCAAACTTGAAGCCAGGAGTAGCCTTATCGCTGGCGTCCACTTGTACGCGGATGCCGAGTTTCTTTAACTCGTCTGCCAATGGGTTGAGTTTTGCCATCAATTCATCCAATTGCTCTTGCTTCTTAAAGATAGGCACGATAACCACTTGAGTTGGAGCAAGGTTTGGAGGAAGAACAAGGCCGTTATCATCGGAGTGAGTCATGATAAGCGCACCCATGAGGCGAGTAGAAACACCCCAAGAAGTAGCCCAAACATACTCAAATTTATTCTCTTTGTTGAGGAAAGTCACATCAAAAGACTTCGCGAAGTTTTGACCCAAGAAGTGGCTCGTACCTGCTTGAAGCGCCTTACCATCTTGCATCATTGCCTCGATAGAGTAGGTATTGAGTGCACCTGCAAAACGCTCGTTTGGAGATTTCACACCCTTGACAACAGGGATAGCCATCACTTTCTCAGCGAAGTCTGCATATACATCGAGCATGGTAGCAGCGTAGTTCTCTGCCTCTTCCTCGGTAGCGTGAGCGGTATGACCCTCTTGCCAGAGGAACTCAGCAGTACGCAAGAAGAGGCGGGTACGCATCTCCCAACGCATGACGTTGCACCATTGGTTGCAGAGGATAGGTAGGTCGCGGTAAGAGGAGATCCAGTTCTTGTAGGTGGACCAGATAATGGTCTCAGAAGTAGGACGGATGATAAGCTCCTCCTCAAGGCGAGCCTTAGGATCAACTACCACGCCCTTGCCTTCTGGGTCGTTCATGAGGCGGTGGTGAGTAACCACAGCGCACTCCTTGGCAAAACCCTCCACGTGCTCTGCCTCACGGCTGAGGAATGATTTAGGGATGAGGAGTGGGAAATAAGCGTTCTTTACGCCATTCTCCTTGAAACGACGATCCAATTCGGCTTGAATAGTCTCCCAAATGGCATAGCCATAAGGTTTGATGACCATACATCCACGGACTGCTGATTGCTCAGCGAGGTCTGCTTTTACTACTAGTTCGTTGTACCACTTCGAGTAGTCTGTAGCTCGAGGGGTTAGTTTTTGAAAACTTGCCATTATCTTAATCTATATTGTTTACGTAATTGTTCAAAGTGTTCGGGGGCGGCTTTGAGTTGGTCTGAAATGCGTTTTAGCCAGCCTGGTTCCGAATCACCCTGCAAAGGTACTACTTTTTTGTTGATTGACAAAATTGGGAGCGAGAAAAATTCGCAAAAAGCACGCAAACACATCTCACTAGCGTTCATTTTGCCTTGGATAGAGTAACCCGCAATATGAAATGACGCCAGATCAACATGCTTGAGCAGCTCCTGATTTAGGTTTGGTTCGTTCTCCCAGCAGTCGATGGCGGTTTTATAGTTTAGTGTTGAATGTTTAGTGTTTAGTGTGGATAGAAGGGCTTGTTCGTCAATGACACCGCCACGAGCGGCGTTGATGATGAGGGTACCCGGTTTGCAAAGACGAAGAATATTCACATCACAAAGGTGGTAGGTTGGATATTCTCCTTCACGGGTAAGTGGGGTGTGGAATGTAAGTACATCGCACTGGGGGGCTAATTCCTCAAGGGACATGCCTATGCCTAATGGAGGGTCGGAAAGGAGAACTTTATACCCTTTTCTTTCAGCCATTTGAGCGACGAGTTTGCCAACATGACCATAGCCGACAATGCCTAGTATAGGACGCCCACTTTGTGGGCTATCGGACGCTGCGCTATAGGTGGCGATGGCTTCTTCTACATAGTCGCAGACTGCTTGGGCATTGCAGCCAGGGCAAGAGACCCAATGTATGCCTGCTTCGCGGCAATAGTCTTGGTCAATATGGTCAAAACCAATGGTAGCTGTAGCGACAAATCGAATATTTGAGCCGTGAAGCAACTCCTTGTTTATTCGCGTACGCGTGCGTACGAACAATGCGTCCGCATAGCGAACCGCCTCGGGAGTAATGTCCTCTGGAGAAAGATGCAGCACCTCTATCTCAGGAGGGAAAACACCTTCGAGAAAAGGAATGCCTTTGTCTATTATGACTTGCTTAACCACTGCTGAATAACTAACGAATAACTAATCAATAGCGTATGTTGTCAATCAGTCGCACAGGACCGCAGTAGACGGTGACACAACCGACAGCATTGTCCCAGCAGTCTGTGGGTTGAAGGGTGTACTTATCTACGATCTCGTAATACTCCACCTCTAGTCCATCCACAGCGTTGATGGTGTCAATTACTCGCTGTTGAACTTCTTTTACGCTAGCCGTTTTAGCCCATTGCAAGGAAGCAAAGAGGGTTTTGGAAATAGTTATAGCGGTCTGTTTCTCCTGCTCAGATAGTCGTTCGTTGCGACTGCTCATGGCTAGTCCGCTATTCTCACGAACGATAGGGCAATCCACAATCTTCAAGCCTGCATAACGCTCTGATAAAGAAGAACGCTCGACCATGTGGTGAATGATAGCAAGCTGCTGAAAATCCTTCTCGCCAAAATAAGCTCTTGTGGGTCGAACGAGGTCAAAAAGTCTGCTTACAATTTGTACAACTCCGTTGAAATGTCCAGGTCGCATTTTTCCTTCCATAACCTCATCTAGTCCGTTGAAATCGAAAGAAAATGGTTGTTTTATTTCTTCTGGAGTGTACATTTCCTCTGGAGTTGGTGCAAAGACGAAGTGAGTTCCTAACTCGGTTAGTAGTTGTACATCTTTATTTAGTGTACGAGGGTATTTCAGTAGGTCTTCTGGATTATTGAATTGCGTAGGATTGACAAAGATGCTTACGACACAGACATCATTTTCCATCACAGCTCTACGCACTAGGGTAGCATGTCCCTCGTGTAACGCTCCCATAGTTGGAACCAAGCCTATCGTTTTGTTTTGGCGAAGGCATGCTTCCATTTGCATTGTTAAGTCTCGTTGAGTAGTAATTACTTGCATGATTTGTAATAAAAATATCAAAAAAGTGTGCAAAGGTACAACAAATATGGTAAAAATGAAAGTTTTTTGGTAAAAAATTATGTAATATCGATTTTTTTTTGTACCTTTGTAGCGGGAAATAGTATCCTGATAAAAACAACGTAACATGAAAGAGCCCAATCGTATCTTATTTGTTTCACAGCAGATCTACCCTTATTTAGATCAAGAGACTCCTATTCGTATGTTGAATAGGAAGTTGCCTGAGTGGTTTCAGTCGAGTGGCTATGAAACACGCACCTTCATGCCTAAGTTTGGCGAGATTAATGAGCGAAGGAATCAATTGCACGAGGTGATTCGTCTTTCGGGATTGAATATCATTATTTCAGAAGTAGATCATCCCTTACTAATCAAGGTGGCGAGTATTCAAAGTGCTCGTATTCAGATTTATTTTATAGATAATGATGATTATTTTTATCGTCGTAAAGGCATTGTTGGTGTAGATGGTGAGGAGTATAAGGATAATGATGAGCGCAGTATCTTTTTTGCTCGTGGTGTGCTAGAAACTGTAAAAAAATTGCGTTGGACTCCTACCATTGTTTATTGCTCAGGCTGGATGTCGGCACTCACACCTTTATTCATAAAGAAGTTGTATGCAGATACACCATTTTTTGAGAAGAGTAAGGTGATAGTTTCTCTGGATAATGATGAATATCAAACTCCTTTTAGTTCAAAGTTCTCGAACAAGATTCTAGGTGGTGGTATTTTGAATAGCGATATTCGTGGAATAGCAGGTTTGCCAGTTGGTTATGAAGACTTAATGCGTTTGGCAATTGATTATGCAGACGCGATAGTATTGTCTTCTGAGACAGTTAATCAACGATTGTTGAACTATGCTCAAAATAGTGGTAAACCTATAATGCCATATGCAGGAGAAGACAAGGAGGCGTATTTGAACTTCTACAATAGTTTATTGGACAAAGAAGATGAAGAATAATAGGAAGTTCTTTTTCGCATTTTTGGTAGGTCTGTTGCTGTTTCCTTCATGTAAGGAAACGGATAGTGCTGATGTAGGGTCATCGATTCTCTCTAAAGATGATGAAATCACTGTGAAATCAGATACATTTAGTGTATCGTCCTATTTGAGTGCGTGTCCTGCTATTAGTTTGACCCCAGATTCATTTCTATTGGGCGAATGTGAAACTAATTTTGGAGTTATACGAGCCGATATTTTGACACAATTGGCATGTCCAGAAGGTTTTATGTATCGAGATACATTGGTGATAGCAGGTGATAGTATAGCTACTGAGTTACAGGTGGATTCAGTATGTTTGTACTTGCATTATAAGAATTGGTATGGTGATGGAAATAGCCCATTGGGAATAGCGGTACACGAGATAGATCGTCTTGGGTTGCAGGAAAACCAGCAGTATTATAGTGATTTAGACGTTACCGAACATTGTAGTTTAGAAGATTCGACCAATATTGCGACGTCCTCTAAAATTGTAGTACCCAAAGTTTATACGGATTCGTCTTATTCATCTGAATTGGATGCATATGTACCGACAATTCGTGTCAAGCTGTCGGATGCATTTGCAGAACGATTTTTTAAAATCAAAAAATTCCCTAGTCAAAGTTTGTTTAATGAACAGTTCAAAGGCTTGTACATCCACACAGATTTTGGTGGAAGCACTGTCTTATATGTGAATGATATAAGTATGACAGTGTTCTATAGCATTCAAGTGGGAGATACCGTTTTACATGATACCAAATCGTTTTACGCTAACGAAGAAGTACGACAAGTTAATCGCTATGATTATCCCAAACGAAATCAGATTTTGAGCGCTGTTACTAAAGAAAATAACATCAATTATATAGTATCTCCAGCAAATATTTATACACGTTTGTCTGTTCGTATGGATTCTATTTTTAGTAGAATAGATGAGCAATTGGTTGATGCAGATTTGTATCGTGTATATGTAAATAGAGCCAATTTGACAGTAGATGTATTGTATTCGGATACAATAACTGGTCGTCCTAGAGATAGTTGGGATGCTCCTGCGGGTCACATGATGTTGATACGTGAAGATTGTATGGAAGAGTTCTTCTCTAAGAATCAGTCACCGACCGACTCTGTAGCAATCATAAGCACATTATTGGTATCATCAAATGAAGGAAAGGTGGCATATAGTTATACATATGATTTGTCGTCAGTACTTACTTCTCAACTTCGTAGCGCAAAGATGGTCGATGAATTAAAATTTGCATTGGTACCTGTATCGGTAATCTCCAACTCTGCTACTGGTACTGTGATATCTGTGAAGCAGTTGCAAACCATTTCAGCGACGTATATTCGCTCAGCAAGTAATACCGATAATCCGATGGATATAGAAGTTGTTTATTCGGGATTTAGTCTCTCTAGATAAACATATAGAACTTTTCAAAATTTCTTAATGGTCACAAATGATTACGTCATAAAATAAGAACGACTACCACAAAGGGTAGTCGTTCTTATTTTATGACATATTGATTTATCCTATAAGAGCTTGGTAGCCTGCAGCATCTAAAAGATTATTGAGTTCGTCTGGATTAACAACAGATATTTTAATCATCCAACCTTCTCCATAAGGATCATTGTTAACCAATTCAGGTTGGTCGTTGATAGTTTCGTTGATTTCTAGTACTTCACCTTGTACAGGCATATTCAAGTCGCTTACTGTTTTTACAGCTTCTACGGATCCAAATACTTCGCCTTGAGCTAATGTTTCGCCTTCTGTGTTGATGTCCACAAAAACAATCTCTCCGAGTTCAGATTGTGCATAGTCAGTAATACCAACATATGCTTCGTTACCTTCTACACGAATCCATTCGTGTTCTTTGGTGTAGTGCAGATTAGATGGAATATTCATATTAGATAGATTTAAATGTTAGTTTTTGCCTAATATACTCATTGCACAGCGGAAGCCAACGGTGCAAGATGATTCGCTTTGATCCATATAACGGCGTGTTGAAGGATTGAGCCAATAGATACGATCGTTCCATGATCCACCTTTATACACGCGCGAGTGGTCATTTACTCGAGGAGCTAAGATATCAGTAGGGTCGTACTTAATATTTTCTAATTGCTCTGGAGTTAGTCCTACAGTGTCCAAAGGATAGTCTGTGTCGAATAAAGAACCTGCATCACCATCCTTGAAATTGCGTTTATCATCTTTCCCTTTATGTTCCACCTCGAGAGAGCCATAGGCAGTCATAATAGGCATACCATTCGCATCCAACTTAGTGTAAGAATAAATATTACCGCGATATGGGTTGTATTCTGCCACTTCTTCAAAAGTAGTTTCTCGATAAACATCTAATACCCATTCGTTTACGTTCCCAGCCATGTTATATAATCCAAAGTCATTAGGCATATAAGCATCAACAGGTGCAGTAAGCACATATTCGTCATTATGATCTCCTGCGACACCCATCATATCCCCTTTACCACGCACAAAGTTAGCGCGCATTCTTCCCTTGTTGTACGTACTAAGATCGCGAGGGTGGAAACCAGACCAAGGATATATTTTTCCTTCTTCAGGTATTCCTTCTTCTCCAGCTACAGGTGCAAAAGCTGCATACTCCCACTCTGCCTCAGTAGGAAGACGATAACCAAGCAGCAAGATACCATCCGTACTATTAACTTTGCGTGCAACACCGTGCGCGCTTATGCGTGCGCTCGACCCAACAGTAGGATTGTAGCGTGAATCCTTGTAATATTTTTCTGTATTGAAGACGAAGTGATCCCTAATCCACTCGTATGGTAATTGGTACATTGTAACTGTCTCTTCTACTCCAGTACCTTGATATCCATACTTTTGTGCAACAGCAGCAGAAACTTGTACAGGTTGTTTTGTGTATGCTGCATATTCTGGATGAGCTGGATTATTCAACAAGAAGTTATCAATTTCCTCTTCTGTCATATATGAATTAGCCCCCAACTTGTGATATGGTGGCAATTCAATAAACTTTTGTGTGACCAAGATATTTTCATTCACACGGTCAGTACGCCACTGACAGTACGCCATAGCTTGTTCCCATGAGACACCAACGACAGGATAGAAACTATATGCAGGGTGTGAGAAATAATGTTCAATGTATGGATCATTATAAGCTAATTCATCTCTCCAAACGGTTGTATCTGGCAGAATGGCATTAATCAGTTCTGGTTTGGTAGTGCCAAATACATATTTATTCCATTCTAAATATTCGCGCCACGCAATATTTGTCACCTCATACTTATCCATATAAAACGAACTAACGGTAAGCGTTCTACGTTCGTTATTGTGTGGTGCTGTGATAAACTCATCTTCTTGCCCTATGGTAAATGAGCCTCCTTCGATGAGAATCATTCCTGCTGGAATAGGAGATAATGTGCCTTCGTAGGCTTGAAAGCTAATAGTTTTAGGATCGAAATTTTTTAATCCTGTTTGAAATGAAGTCTTGGTGTTAAGTTCTCTTGTTTGGCAAGCAGTTGTAGCAAACACCGCTACCAATAAAACAATGGTTTTCAATAAAATGGATTTAATATTCATAATTTTAATGTATTTTGCAGAGTAAAATATTTTCAGCCTGCAAAATTACGAAAAAAAAGTGAAATAGACTAATTTTTGAGTAAAAAAAACATTGGAAAGACCTTTTTTCATAAAAAACGTGGTGTTTTTCATTCTTTTTTTGTAAAAATTTCGTATAATCGGCAGATTTTTTGTAACTTTGCAGTTCGAATGGAAATGAGTATAAAAGTACATAATCGTTTGCTTGATTTATCGTCACCCAAAGTCATGGCGATTGTAAATCTCACACCAGATAGTTTTTATACTTCATGTGGAGGTTGGGATGAAGATCGGGTGCTTGCTCAAGTAGGAGAACTACTTGCTCAGGGGGCAGATATTATTGATATGGGTGCTTGTTCTACCCGCCCAAATTCTATTCCTGTGGATGCAAAAGAGGAGTGGGATCGTTTGTATCCACTATTAAAGGTCGTTCGCAGTCAGTTTCCAAATGCAATACTATCGGTAGATACTTTTCGCGTAGAAATCGCAGAAAAATCGTTAGAATTAGGAATAGATATAATAAATGATGTGTCGGGGGGAGATAAAGAAGGTAGAATGTGGAAAATAATAGCCCAACATAGGGTACCTTATGTTTTAACTTTTGCGCAAGAACCACCAAAACATGGTGTGGATTATGATTATACAATGGCTGATATGTTAGATTTTTTTCAAAGACGGCTAGATAATTTACATAGAATAGGAGTGTCAGATGTGATAATAGATCCAGGATTTGGTTTTGCTAAAACTGAACAACAGAACTATGCCATTCTTCGTCAATTGGATACTATATCGGTTTTACGTGTTCCAGTTTTAGTAGGAATATCTCGAAAATCGATGTTGTATAAGCCATTAGAAATACAACCATCGGAGGTGTTGCCAGCGACAATAGCTGCTAATACTTTGGCATTAGAACGTGGAGCGCATATTTTACGGGTGCATGATGTCGTTGCTGCAAAACAAGCGATTGCGATTTATTCATTAACTCACAAAAATTAGGTACTGATATGTTATTAGGAATTAAAGATATCATAGACATATTGCTAGTTGCTTTCATTCTTTTTGCTATCTATCGCATTTTGCGTCGTTCGGGGGCAAGTAACTTGTTTTGGGGCATATTGGCTTTTATTTTTACTTGGCTATTAGTTAGTTATGTCTTTCGTTTAGAACTTACAAGTGCTTTGTTTGATCGCTTCGTTAGTGTTGGAGCTATTGCTTTAATCGTGATTTTTCAAGAAGAAATACGGAATTTCTTTTATCGTATAGGTTCACGATTTAATATAGAGCATTTTAAAGAACGCTGGTCTAAGGTCAAACAGGAACAAAATGTTCAAAAACAAATAGAAGCAATAACTTCTGCATGTGTACATATGTCAGCTTCCAAAACGGGTGCATTAATAGTTTTAACTAATCAGCAAGAATTGAAGGATTTTGCGGATACAGGTGAGATTTTAGATGCGACTCTATCTGCTCGACTAATCGAAAATATATTCTTTAAGAATACGCCGCTTCACGATGGAGCTCTGATTATTCGTTATGGTCGTGCTTGGTCTGCGGCCTGTATCTTACCCGTATCTAAGCGCAATGATCTACCTAAGCGCTATGGACTCCGTCATCGTGCTGCATTAGGATTAACTGAGAAAACAGATGCAATAGCTATTGTGGTATCTGAAGAAACTGGTATCATTTCAGTCGCTAAAGGTGATACCATAAGAACGATAACACTAGAAGAATTGAAAAAAGAAGTTGAATTAATATTGGGCATTCGGCCTGAAACTAAATAGAAATACGAGCAAAATAAATCAATACAAATAATATGACATCTTTTCAACGAACACTTGTAACCACTGCCCTTCCTTATGCCAACGGTCCCGTACATATCGGACACTTGGCGGGCGTGTACGTACCAGCCGACATCTATGTCCGCTACCTTCGCCTTAAAGGCGAGAATGTCCTTTTCGTAGGCGGTAGCGACGAGCACGGTGTACCTGTTACTATCCGCGCACGCAAAGAGGGCATCACCACCCAAGAAGTGGTGGATCGCTACCACAACATCATCAAGGACTCCTTCGAGGGTTTCGGCATCTCGTTTGATGTGTATTCCCGTACCACCAGCAAGATTCATCACCAACTGGCATCGGACTTCTTCCGCAAACTCTACGACGACGGCAAGTTTGTTGAGCAGACCTCCGAGCAGTTCTACGACCCAGAGACACAGGAGTTCCTCACCGACCGCAATATCCGCGGTGAATGTCCACGCTGCCACGCTGCTGGTGCTTACGGCGACCAATGCGAGAAGTGCGGCGCTACCCTTTCGCCAGACGAACTCATCAACCCATACAACGCCATCAACGGCAACCCACTCACCAAGAAGGAGACAAAGCACTGGTACCTCCCACTTGATCAATACCAACAATGGCTCGAGGAGTGGATTCTCCAGGAACACAAAGAATGGCGTCCTAATGTCTATGGTCAATGCAAATCATGGCTCGATGGAGGTCTTCGCCCACGCGCCGTGACCCGTGACCTCGATTGGGGTATCCCTGTGCCTGTGGAGGGTGCCGAAGGCAAAGTGCTGTATGTATGGTTCGATGCGCCTATTGGCTATATCTCCAACACCAAAGAGCTCTGCGACGCTAAACCTGAGCAGTTTGGCTCTTGGGAGACTTGGTGGAAAGACCCTTCTACTCGTCTCATTCACTTCATTGGCAAGGACAATATTGTCTTCCACTGCATCGTTTTCCCAACCATGCTGAAGGCAGAGGGCAGCTATATCGTGCCAGATAATGTACCATCCAACGAGTTCCTCAATCTCGAAGGCGATAAAATTTCCACTTCGCGCAACTGGGCAGTGTGGCTCAATGAGTATCTCGTGGATTTCCCAGGCAAGCAGGATGTGCTGCGCTATGTGCTGACGGCTAATGCGCCTGAGACCAAAGACAACGACTTCACTTGGGCAGACTTCCAAGCGCGTAATAACAACGAGCTCGTAGCTATCTACGGCAACTTCGTCAACCGTGCATTGGTACTCACCAAGAAATATTTCGACGGCAAAGTGCCTGCTGCGGGTACCTTCAACGAATACGACCAAGCCACCATTGCTGAGTTCCAAAATGTGAAGGCTGAGGTAGAGAAACTGCTGGGTGACTTCCGCTTCCGCGATGCACAAAAAGAGGCAATGAACCTCGCCCGCATTGGTAACAAATACCTCGCAGACACCGAGCCTTGGAAGGTAGCTAAGACCGATATGGAGCGTACTGCTACTATCCTGCACCTTGCTCTCCAAATCGCTGCTAACCTGAGCATTGCGTTTGAGCCATTCTTGCCATTCTCTTCTGCTAAACTCCGCCAAATGCTCTCGATGACTGAACTCCAATGGGAGGAACTCGGCAATATCAATCTGCTCCATGAGGGTCAAGAATTGGGCGAGGTATCTCTTCTTTTCGAGAAGATTGAGGACACTACTATCCAAGCACAATTGGATCGCCTTGCTAACATCAAAGCTGCCAACGAAGAGGTAGAGAAGCAAGAGGCACTCAAAAATTGGCGTCCTGCTGACATCAAGGAGAACACCAATATCGACGAGTTCGCCAAGATGGATATCCGCGTGGCTACGGTCCTTGACTGCCAACCAGTGAAGAAGTCCGACCGACTCCTCCAGTTCCGCTTGGACGACGGCATGGGTGGTCGCACGATTCTTTCGGGTATCGCACAAAGCTACCCAGACCCATCTGTTCTTGTGGGCAAGCAAGTGCTGTTTATTGCCAACTTCCCTCCTCGCAAGATGATGGGACAAGAATCGCAAGGTATGATTCTTTCGGCTGTAGATGCAGATGGCAAACTGGTGGTGACAACAGTGACTGCACCAGTAAAAAATGGTAGCCAAGTAGGATAATTTTTAAGACTAATCGTTTTTTAGAACCATCGCAACGATGCAAAATCTCGTCACAATTTATTGCAAAAACAATCGAAAATTTGTTCAAATACCTTGTGGAACATCCTTACAAGCATTGTATGAACAACTTAATTTGACGTTACCATTCCCTGTAATTGCAGCACGAGTTAATTACAAGGTACAGTCATTAAACTTTTTGATATATAAACCCAAGGATATTGAGTTTATTGACGCTAGTAGTGAGAGTGGCAGGCGTTGTTATATACGTACCTTAAGCATGGTAATGGCATGCGCTGTACGTGAACTTTGGGAAGATTGTGACTTGCGTATTGAGCATCCTATCAGCAAGGGATTCTATTGCACCATTCGTGAATCGCGTGAGGTTGCCAAGGTAATAACACCTGAATTGATTGCGAAGTTAAAAAATCGCATGCAGCAGATTATTGCAGAAAATCGACCTATTATTACCGAAGAAAAACAGACCAAAGAGGTGATCCGCCTATTTGGTGATCGCAAAGATGGAGAGACAACTTTGTTTGAAACACTTGGGAATCCATATTGTAGATACTATCGAATGGGAGATTATATCGACTATTACACTGGCGCGCTGATGCCTTCGACGGGATATATTCACCTATTCGATGTGGAGCAATATCATGGTAATATTTTATTGCGCATTCCTTGTCGTCGCAATCCGAACCAATTGGAGGAACGTTGTGTGCAAGATAAGCGTTTTGGGATATTCAAGGAGTATATAGGTTGGAATAAGTTGTTGCATATCAGCAATGTAGGTGAATTTAACAAGGCTTGCAAAAACCAAAAGAGCTTTGAGATGATTAAACTATCGGAGGCGTTGCACGAGAAGAAAGTTGCCCAGATTGCGGACCAAATAGCGCATCGCGAGAGTGGCGTACCGAGATTTGTTTTGATCTCAGGACCTAGTTCGTCTGGTAAGACGACATTCTCAAAGCGTTTGACTATTCAACTGATGGTGAACGGAATACGCCCTGTGGTGATTTCGATGGACAATTATTTTGTGAATCGCGAGGATACTCCGCGCGATGAAAATGGCGAATGGGATTTTGAGCACTTGGAAACCATAGACCTGCCATTGTTCCGCAAGCAATTAGCAGATCTGCTTGATGGTCAGACCGTTAAGTTGCCATTCTATAACTTTGAAACAGGAAAACGAGAATATCGAGGCGACACTTTGCGCTTGGAGAAAGATACGGTGGTGATCTTGGAAGGACTACATGCTTTGAACCCCAAATTGATTCCAGAAATTCCACGCGAGATGACGTTTAAGATTTACGTAAGTTCCTTAACCACAGTGAATTTGGATAATCACAATTGGATTCCAACAAGCGATGTACGTTTGATTCGTCGTATTGTTCGCGATTATCGTTATCGTGGATATTCTGCGATGGAAACGATTGCTCGTTTGGACAGTGTACAGCGTGGCGAAGATCGATGGATTTCACCATTCCAAGAGGAAGCGGATGTAATGTTTAATTCGGCCTTGTTGTTTGAATTAGCCGTGCTGAAACGTCACGCAGAGCCGATATTGGATGAGGTACCAAAATATTGTGATGAATACACGACAGCACATCGCTTGCTGAAATATTTGAGTTATTTTGAATCAATTCCAGAGCGTGAAATTCCACCAACATCGTTCTTGCGCGAGTTTGTGGGAGGCAGTTCGTTTAGGTATTAAACTGAAAATCAATGCATATGAGAGGTTTTGTGGTTGTATTATTGTTTTGTACAGGCTTATCTTGTTTAGCACAAGAAGTGGGCGTGGACTCTGTGTTTGTGGGTGATAGTGTTGTGGTTGAAGATACCTTGCAGGCTGTACTGCTGACAGATGTGATGGAAAATGCCACTGTGTATCAAGACTCTATGGTAAGGAAGTTGATGATAGATAAACAATTGGGGATACAACGCGGCAAAGTGGAAGTGGATGGTTTTAGGGTACAGGTATACTCATCTAACCAACAACAAATAGCTAAGAATGAGTCACTTATATTGCAACAAGAATTGGAAAAAGTATTGAGTAAAACGGTTTACACGATATCTGAACCTCCATTTTGGAAAGTGCGCGTGGGTGACTTCTTGACACGTGAAGATGCAATGCTCTATAAGAACGAATTGGTTGCACAATTTCCTGATCTTCAAAGTAGTGCATATGTTGTACCAGATAAAGTAATTGTTGTAAATTGAGAAATATGACACCTCCATTTATACCTTCGGATGACAAAACTCAACAGATTGCCCATCATGTAGAAGAACTGCTTCGATTGATTGGGGAAGATTCTGCACGTGAAGGTTTGAAAAAGACACCGACTCGCGTAGGTGAGGCTATGCAGTTTCTTACCCAAGGTTATCACCAAAATGCAGAAGATATATTACGTGCCGCATTATTCAATGAAGACTATCGTCAAATGGTTGTAGTAAAAGATATTCCTTTTTACTCACTCTGTGAACACCACATGTTGCCATTTTTTGGCAAAGCACACGTGGCGTATATTCCTAATGGAACGATTACTGGACTGAGTAAGATAGCGCGTGTCGTGGATGTGTTTGCACGTCGATTGCAAGTACAAGAACGAATGACAACGCAAATTAAAGAATGTATACAAAATACGTTAAACCCTCTAGGTGTTATGGTAGTTATAGAGGCAGAACATTTGTGTATGCAGATGAGAGGAGTACAAAAAACTCATACCGTGACCACTACTAGTGACTTTACAGGAGCATTTAATCGACCAGAAACAAGAGAAGAATTCATGAATTTAATAAAAGCTTAATGAAGATTATTTGTTATAGAACATGATAAATATTCAATATAAAAAGGT
>JAZOVR010000049.1:0-1980 GCA_045658785.1 Paludibacteraceae bacterium
AAGGCAGTGATAGATCTTTGAGTACCTGCTTGACAACTGTTGATTTGCCAATCTGGCGAGCACCCATTACAACCTGAATAAACGTTCTTTCTTCTTCAAGCCTTGATTTAATTTTCTGATATTCAGCTCTTTTATACATAATATTACATTTTACGCAGTGAGTTGATTATTTTTACGCAATGCAAATATATGTCCGATTTTTTAGACCTCCAAAGAATTTAGCATATTATATCTTATTTTGCACAAAAAGTCGTTTCACAACGCAACAACCTAATGCAATGTATATCAACAAAATCGGCGGTGAATAGTATTTCACCGCCGATGAAGGGTAGTCCTTTTGGGTATATACATGTAAGGGGGGCCCCTAAAGGTAGCCCCCTCACACTTCTTCATTAGTTTTTAATACATTTACCGTCCCATGTCCAGAAACAACCGATCTCTTGCTCACATGGTATCTTTTCCATAATTCTCCAGCATGGTTTTCCCGAAAAGTGTTTACCTCCAGCAACCTCCTTCAGTTCTTGATCGTTTAGAACTACATTTTTCTTTTCTTCTTCCTTTTCCATAATATCTTGCATTAGTGCCCCCTAAAATAAGGGAAACGGATTAAACATAAAATATATTTGCACCATTAATGTATTCATCCCATCACATATTCATCCTATTTTCCCTATTAGGTACAAAGATGGATTACTTTGCAGCCTTGAAGGTGAAGCTCACATTGATGCTTTCCACTCTCTCATCCATACGGTCGAAGATAGCCTCTACGGCTGCTTCATCGGTCACGTCGATTTCGCCAGCGAAGGCCAACGCAGCGACGTCCATATTGCCAAAGTAGTTGATGAACGAAGAAGTAGGCATATACATGTGCAACTGTGTATTGTCCTGGTCTTGGAACATGTACATATCCACATCACGATAATATGGGTGCATTTCGCTCATCTTGATGGTTACCTTGTTGCCATCCACCACGATACGAGCCTCGAAAGCAATGTTCTGACCGTTGTAGTGGTACTGATACTTGAGGGTATTGGCATTTGGGAACTCAACGGCAAAGAGAAGTGTCTTGAGCATCTTGTCGAGGTTCTTACCTTCCATCTTGCCGATGTTGAAGGTGTAACCCATCATCGTCATATCTTCGTCCAAGCCCTTTACGTTGCTTACATAAGTATTGTTGTAGTCGTATGCCTTGCCTGCGAGGTCGAGGTGTTGCTTTACGTGGAGGAAAGACATTGCTATTTCACTATCTGTTCCTGGATAAGTTTTAAGAGTCAAAATATCACCATAAGCAGTTCCATCAGGAGTATATGTAAGTTTGTCAACTACGCATATAGGCTTTTCGCCACCAACTTTTTCAGCAGGAATTGCAATGAATAACAAGTCACCAATAACCTTATAATCAGCAGCCTCATTTAAAACCTGTTCAGAATCGCCTTCCAGTGGGAGAAAACCTGTCAAGGTACATTTGCCATTCTCATAGAATGTTTGAATCATCATATCCGATTCTCCATCAATCGGACCATCATTACATACCCACATACCTACAATCTCATCAGCAAGGTCGTTTGCGCAATACTTGAAAGTAACACGTGCTCCATTATCTTGTAAGATAGAGAATGCCATGCCTGGGATAATGTCAATATGACCCTCGATAGTTACACCATCTTCGTAATTAAGGGTAGCCTTGCCATTTTCCACCGTAATAGTGCCTTTCAAGTCCTCCCAATAGTCTTCACCTAACACACCTGTAGATACCATAGAACCATCGGCCTTGATAACCAAAGCATTGGCAAAGCCTTCCTGAAGGCAAGTCCAAGTACCCACAAGGTCTGCACTATGATCGTACTCAATCATATCGTGATCACAATCTTCCGAACAGCTGTTCAAGCCACACATAGCCACGAGGGCAATCATGCAAAATAAGAAAAATTTCTTCATAATCATTCGTTTTAATTATAGTTTAACATATCTTTATTCCAA
>JAZOVR010000050.1:0-10033 GCA_045658785.1 Paludibacteraceae bacterium
TTCAAACCCCACTCCTCACGGTTAAGAATGGTACCGCCATTCTCCACGAGAAGTTTCTCGAATTTGTCAACCGCTTCCTTCATCTGTGGTTCAGACAAAACGGGAGTCAACACGAAAGCGGCTTCGTAATGATTTAACATACAGTTAGTTAATTTAATTTAGTTAATAATTTTATTTACGTGCTTACGGCAATGCGCCGAAAAAGCGTGCAAAGGTACTGCTTTTTTTTTAATTGACCAAATATTTGGTGATTTTTCTTACTTTAATAGGTATTTTTGACCTTTTATGACCACCACACCCTTGTAATTTTCATCCACAGGACGTCCCAGCAGGTCATACATCTGACCTCGTTGAGTTGTAGAAACAGCATCCACAGACGTAGTAACATCGTCCATAACATCCCAAATAGCATAGACTGTACCGATGAAGTTTGCAGGTAACTCGTAGATATAACCCGCACCCTCTGAATCAGTGGACCAACCCAAGAATTCGCGTCCCTCTTTGTATGGCTTAGGTAATACATAGGTTGAGGCCAAGGTAGTTGGCAGATGACCTTTCCATGTATATCCCCAATCCAGATACCAATAGCTGAGCTGTCCGTTGAGGGTATAATCTGGGTTACCACTATAGGTGTTATCATTAGCAGGTGAGTTGTTTAAGAACGCGTGTAAACTAAAGCGCAAGAGCACTGGTGTACCCAACTGACCATTGTTGAAATTGGCATTGTATGCCACTTTCTCCATGTATTCGCGCAGCCAAATCCACTTATCTTCGTAGGTGAGCATTTCTGTGATTGCTTTACCATCGCCACTTGCATCGTATGTCCACTTTGCACAGCTATCTATTGCATAGTTGCGAATCTCCACACCATAGAACTCACGGTAGTCATCTTGGAAACTGAGCCACATATCTTGTTTACTGGACCAGTTGTATGGATTCTCCTGTCCACCATTCAATTCCCAAGTGATCGTTGTAGGTTCTACGGGATCTTGACCACCTTCGTTCTTTGTCCATTTTGCGTACAAAGTACCCTTCCAACCTCCAGGAATTTCTTCTAGATAGTCACCCGCAAACTCTGCGTTATCATACCATCCCGCAAAAGTATATCCATCACGGAACAATGGTGGTAGAATGTATGTATCTGTCACATAAGTTGGTAACGTAGTTTTAGTGTAACCTCCATTGAGAACCCAATAAATCTCTACTGCAGGCGCATTCTCTGTCCATTTTGCATACAAAGAACCTTCCCAACCAGCAGGAATACTGGTCAGTACATATCCCTCGAAGTTAGCATTGTCAAACCAACCGCGGAAAGTATATCCGTCGCGCACGGGCGTAGGCAGTATGTATGTTTCCACGACATACTTAGGTAATTCTACTGGCTGAGCTGCACTATATGCTGGTCCCCATGCGGATGGTTTACCCGCTGTAGAATAGTTGGCTGCGGTATAATCGCCTAATGTATAATTAGATAAAGCGTTGAAGAACGCGTGCAATTGTGTACGCCACCATAGGTCATTGTTCGCCGGAGCACCAGCCAAAGTGATAATATAGTCGCCTAACCATTTCCAGCCTGCATCCGCATCGGTCATCAGTGTACCTACTTCCTTCTTCCAATAATAACTGCCTGAATACAAGAAATTGCTTGCGCCTGACAATGTGGCATCTAGATTAGTTCCGAAATATTTATTATAATCCGCTTTGAAATTCTCCCATAAAGTTTCCTGAGATGGAATAGTCACAGATCCTGCTTCTACCTTTCCACCATTCAAATACCAGAAAATCACTTCTGCATCACTATCCGAGCAATCCCATTTCGCATATAGAGTTCCTTTCCATCCAGAGCTGATACGAGTCATACTGCTTCCAGAGAAACTAGCATTATCATACCAACCTTCAAAAGAGCAACCTGTATATGGAGGATTCAATTCCCATGATTTAGGCAATGTGTAACGCTTAGAAACAGACGTGGGCAGCGTTCCATTCTTGTAACTACCGCCATTCAATTCCCATTTGATATCGTCAGTGTTCTCTTCAACTGTCCATTTAGCATACAGAGTTCCTTCCCATCCCGCAGGGATAGAAGTAAGTGCTGTGCCTGTAAAGTTGGGATTATCATACCATCCTGCGAATACATATCCTTCGCGCGTTGGAGTGGGGAGAGTGTAGGTGCTGGTGACGAAAGATGGCAACGTACCACTCACCGCTCCACCATTCAACACCCAATAAATCACCTCCTCAGGGGTCTCTTCAGTCCATTTGGCATACAATGTTCCTTGCCAACCAGCAGGTATGATAGTGATAGCAGTACCTGTAAAATAGGCATTATCAAACCAACCTCCGAACACATATCCCGCGCGCGTAGGTATAGGTAAGGTGTAATTCTCTGTCACATACTTAGGCAACTCTACATTCACTGTTCCTCCGTTCAAATACCAAAAAATCACTTGCGGATTCTCGGTACTCGCTTCGGCCCACTTAGCATATAACGTTCCTTGCCAACCAGCAGGTATGGAACTAAGTGCGGAGCCTGTAAACTCCGCATTGTTGTACCATCCTTCGAATGTAAACCCCTCTTTCAACGCATTGGGTAATATGTATGTACTTGTTACATACTTAGGCAGTTCGGCACTATGCACTTGCTGGTAGGCTTTCCCCCACTCAGAGGGTTGACCCGCAACAGAGAAGTTTGCTGTAGCCACTAATTGATTGCCTTGTACTGTACCATCATTGCAATTAAAGAATGCGTGCACATGCCAGCGCCATGCACTTTCGCCTGAGATACCAGGGGCAATAGAAAGGATATAATCGCCCAACCACTTGAATTCTGAGGTAACGTTGGTCATGATATCTTCCATCTTTTCATTGGCGAAAGTAGCCACCTTATCGATGGTCATATGTGAACGTTCAAGACCATAATACGTATTATAATATGGCTTGAATATCTCCCAAAGTTCCAGGTTGGTAGGCACTGTGGCTGGTACATGTCCGCCATTAAGTTCCCAGAAAATCACCTCCTTGGTTGGATCCACAGGGTCGGTAGTCCCCGTTTGCCACTTAGCATACAGCGTTCCTGTCCAGCCTGCTGGGATAGAAGTAATAGGGCTACCTGTAAATTCTGGGTTATCGTACCAACCTAAGAAAGTGTAGCCTTGTGGGTGAGTAGGAGTAGGCAAAGTATATGTGCTAGTGACATAGGTTGGCAAAGACACGGCACCATGTGCTGTCTGATATACTGGCCCCCATACGGAAGACTGACCTGCAATTGAGAAGTCCACTGTATAATCCGAATTAGTACCAGCACTCGCACTAAAGAATGCAACCAAACTATATCGCCAATATGCATCAGTGCCTGATTGCAAAGCCGCTTGAATCGTTGTATTGCTTGCAGACTTCTCTATGATATAGTCGCGCAACCATGCCCAATCATAGTTGGACGCATTCATTAGATTATACACAAGATTGCTACCACCACCAGCTGGACAACCGATATACAAGAAACCCGTAAGCTCACGTGACACGTCTATAGATGATCCAAAATAGGTATTGTAATCATTCTTGAATTGTGCCTCTAAATCCGAAATATTTGGTACGGTCACGGTTACTGTTTTCACCTCGCCGCCATTTAGCTCCCATATGATTTTTCCAGTATCTGGATTAGGATTGGTGCCTGGATCGGTCGAACCCTCACCATAAACTGCAGCTGCATGCTCTACACCAAAACGGTCATAGCTATACACCGCTACATTGTAACTATTCAAGTCGATCCCACTAACGCTGTAACTGTTATCATAGACAATCCCCTTTAGGTAGGCAGGATTGGTCTTGGCTGTTTCCAAAGACGTACCCTTAGGATAAACATAGACGGTGAAACGTGTGGCACTAGGGTGAGACCACATCAAGGTAGTACCCGACAAAGTCAAGTTTTCAGGAGCTCCCAACGTAGTAGTCACTTTCCAATCCATCGCTGGTGGTAGGGCCTTATAATCAAAACGAGAAGTCAACGCACTATACATCTTGAGATATGCAGTAGTGTTGTAGAATACTGAACCAGTATAGCCAGATGATAGGTATTGACGGTTGTAATCTATCTGCTTGATAATCTCCGAAGATGCAGTGTTGCTACTGCATGATTGACTAGAGAAGAAGTGCACTTTCTGATTTCCTGGTAACATGTTAGAGAAGTGTTCACACACATCTTGTCCCCACCATTTCACTAGTTTGCTATAGCTCTGACCTGTTGAAGTGGTTGGCCAATACAACTGCGGATTGATATAATCTACATAACCATTTTTTACCCATTCCACTGGGTTACAAGCTTGCTCCTCGTAGTCATCCAAACCTGTGATGCCACTTGGCAACGAGATTCCATAAGCAGATGCCACCTTGCTCTTCATCGTCCAAATACCAAAAGTTCCCATACCAAAGCGAACCCATGGCTTAGTAGCTTGTATGCGGTTATAGAGCGCTTGCATCGTCTTATCTACATTCTGACGACGCCAGTCATCGTCAGTCGAGCCATCACCATCTTGATCTACAATGCCTGAAGATGGTTTATGCAGAGATTTAGACTTAGAGTCCTCAGTGGTAGTTCCTCCATAAGGATAGAAATAATCATCCATCAAGATTCCATCCACATCGTAGTTCTCCACAATCTCCATCAATACATCCAACACGTACTCACGTGCCTCAGGATAACCGGGATCAATAATCTGACCAGTGAAAGTTCCGTTATTGTATTTGATTATCCACTGACCTGCATTCTGCCACACTTTATCGCTTGTGGAGATAGTACCCGAACTCGTCACGCGAAATGGGTTCACCCATACGTGGAGCTCCATACCGCGCTTGTGAGCCTCCTCAATAGCAAAAGCCAATGGATCATATCCAGGGTCTTTTCCACGACTACCTGCCAACTCCGCAGCCCAAGGCTCATAACTAGATTTGTAGAACGCATCCGAGCGACCACGCACTTGCAAACACACAGCATTCATGTTACCCGCCTTCATTTTGTCAAAAATATCGGTCAGCTCTTTTTGCTGTGCTGCACGATTGGAGGTTGTAGTCGCTGACGTTTTGGGCCAGTCGATACTAAATACTGTGGCTAACCAAGTAGCACGAAACTCTTCTTTGGGACTTGCAGCAAAACTGCTCTGAAATGCTAGCATCAAGATAGAAATAGCTAACAAAAATGTCTTTTTCATCGTATTTTATTAATTAGTTTTTCGTTTTTGAATAGGGACATATGCCTACATGTTTCAGCACAAAGTTTGTAAAGTGCATATAAAATCCGCGGCAAAGGTACAATTTTTTTTTGAAATACACAAAAAAATAAAACACATTCGTGAATTTGTTCTATTCATGGCTTTCTTTGTCAACAGGTGACCTCCTTTTGTTAACTTTTCGTTTTATTTCCTTGCATAAATAAAAAAAAAGTTGTACCTTTGTCCCCAAATTTGCAAAATATTTAACACAATGAAAAAAATAGCATTATTTCCTTTGCTCTTTGTAGCGATAGTGACTTTTGCAGAAACCAAAGACTGGGCTCAATTTGAGCGTTATGAGAGTAAGAACGAATCGTTGACAGTGCGTCCAAAGGTTGTGTTTATGGGCAACTCGATTACTGATTGTTGGGCGGATACTGTGCCAGCTTTTTTTACGGACAATAATTTTGTGGGGCGTGGTATAAGTGGTCAGGTGTCTTCGCAGATGCTCGTGCGTTTTCAAGAGGATGTGATTAGCCTTCAGCCTAAAGTGGTGGTGATTTGTTGTGGCACCAATGATATTGCACAAAACAATGGCTATATTTCTCTTGAACATATCTTGCAGAATATCAAATCTATGTGCGAATTAGCGCGTGCCAACAAGATTAAGCCTGTGGTATGTTCTACCTTGCCCGCAAAAAGATTCAAGTGGCGTCCAGAGATGAAGCCTGCAGACGATATTATTCGTCTAAATGAGATGATTAAAGAGTATGCCAAAGAAAATAAGATCCCGTATGTAGATTACCACTCCGCATTGAAGGACGAGGAGAATGGCTTGCCACTCAAGTATTCTAAAGATGGCGTTCATCCCAATGCACAAGGGTATGCTGTAATGGAACGTGTAATCATGCCTATCCTCAAAAAAGTGCTTTAATCTCTTTGGACAGCTCGTAACCGTCAGAACTCATACAAGAAGAATTTAAAAATAACCGCAATAATGAAACACTTTAACGAGTACAAACAACTGAATTTGGCATCGGTGAGCAAGGAGATCCTTGAGCAATGGGAGAAGGAAGACTTGTTTCACAAGAGTATCGAAACACGCGAAGGTAATCCTTCGTTCTTATTCTTTGAGGGGCCTCCTTCAGCAAATGGTATGCCGGGTATTCACCACGTGATGGCTCGTACAATCAAAGATACATTCTGCCGCTTCAAAACCATGCAAGGTTATCAAGTGAAGCGCAAAGCAGGTTGGGATACTCACGGTTTACCTGTAGAGTTGGGTGTGGAGAAATTGCTAGGTATCACCAAAGAGGATATCGGCAAGAAGATTAGCGTGGATGAGTACAACGCTGCGTGCCGTCGTGAGGTGATGAAATACACCCAAGAGTGGACAAACTTGACCAAACAAATGGGCTATTGGGTGGATTTGGAGAATCCGTATATCACCTATGATAATAAGTTTATTGAAACCTTATGGTGGTTGCTGAAGGAGTTGTACAAGAAGGGATATTTGTACAAAGGCTATACCATTCAGCCTTATTCGCCAGCTGCGGGTACGGGTTTGTCGTCGCACGAGTTGAACCAGCCTGGTTGCTATCGCGATGTGAAGGACACAACGTGTACGGCGCAGTTTAGGCTATTAGGCGATAAGGCGATGAGGCTATTAGGCGAGGAAACTCCGCTCTATGCTCTCGCGTGGACGACTACGCCTTGGACATTGCCAAGTAATACTGCGTTGTGCGTAGGTCCAAAGATTGACTATGTGATCGTGAAGGGTGAAAATCCATATACCAAGATTGAGGCATGTTACTTGCTCGCGGAGGCACGTTTGGCAGCTTATGCCAAGGAATTAGGAGAGGCGCCTGAGGTGCTTTGGCGCGGTAAAGGTACCGACCTTGAGGGTGTTCAATACGAGCAATTGATCCCATGGGCTAATCCTGGAGAGGGTGCGTTTAAGATCATCTTGGGCGACTATGTGACCACCGAAGATGGTACAGGTATCGTGCATATCGCTCCTACTTTTGGTGCAGACGATGCGTTTGTGGCGAAGAAGGCAGGCGTACCAGGTATGGTGTTTATTACCAAGAAAGGTGAGCAACGTCCTATGGTGGATATGACGGGTAAATTCTTCAATATTGCCGATTTAGACGAGGATTTTGTGAAGAATCAAGTGGATGTGGCGGCATATGAGCCATGGGCTGGACGTTATGTGAAGAATGCCTATGACGCGAACTTGACGGACAAAGACGAGACTTTGGATGTGAGTATCTGTATCTGGCTGAAAAGCGAGAATAAGGCGTTCCGTATTGAGAAACATGTGCACAACTACCCACACTGCTGGCGTACCGACAAACCTGTATTGTACTACCCACTTGACTCATGGTTTATTCGCTCGACCCAAGCACGCGAGGAGATGATGGCACTCAATGAGACCATCAATTGGCAACCAGAGAGCACAGGTACTGGTCGCTTTGGAAAGTGGTTGGAGAACTTGAACGACTGGAACCTCTCCCGCTCGCGCTATTGGGGTACTCCGTTGCCAATTTGGCGTACCGAGGACGGACAAGAGGAGATTTGCATTGGTAGCATCGCCGAGTTGATGGAGGAAATTGAGAAGTCTATTAAGGCGGGCTTTATGACTGAGAATCCATGGCCAAAGCACGTGGTGGGCGATTATTCAAAAGAGAACTACGACCCAAGTGTGATTGATTTGCACCGTCCATATGTGGATTATATCGTGCTCTGCTCACCAAGCGGCAAGCCAATGAAACGCGAGTTAGACTTGATAGACGTATGGTTTGACTCTGGTGCTATGCCATACGCTCAAAACCACTATCCATTTGAGAATCAAGATGCTCCACGTACAGCGGACTTTATCTCTGAGGGTGTAGATCAAACACGTGGATGGTTCTTTACCTTGCACGCAATCCATACGATGATTGAGGGTAGCGTAGCTTATAAGAATGTGATTAGCAACGGATTGGTATTGGATAAGAACGGCAACAAGATGTCTAAACGATTGGGCAATGCTGTGGATCCATTCGGTGCGTTGGATAAATACGGAGCAGACGCAGTGCGCTGGTATATGTTGACCAACTCCAGCCCATGGGAGAACCTGAAGTTCGACCCAGAAGGTGTGGATGAGATTCGCCGTAAGTTCTTTGGAACATTGTATAACACCTATGGCTTCTTTGCACTATATGCCAACGTGGACAATTGGGGAGGCGATGAGGCGATGAGGCGATTAGGCGATGAGGCGACTCTCTCCGAGATTGATAAATGGGTATTGAGCAAGCTCAATTCGCTCGTTAAAGAGGTGACTGCAGCATATGAGGCATACGAGCCAACGAAGGCGGGTCGTGCGGTGTCGGACTTTGTGCAAGATGACTTGAGCAACTGGTATGTTCGCTTGAACCGTAAGCGTTTCTGGGGTGGCGAGATGGATGCTGACAAACAAGCAGCATACTACACCCTCTACACCTGCCTCAAGACGGTGGCACAGTTGATGGCGCCTAACGCACCATTCTATGGCGACCGTTTGTATCGCGATTTGACCGATGAAACCGTGCATTTGAGCACATGGCCAGTAGCTGATGAGGCGATGATCAACCTAGAGTTGGAGCGCAGTATGTCGCTCGCACAACAGGCCACTTCTATGATCTTGAGTCTGCGCAAGCGTGCTGAGAAGAACGTGCGTCAACCATTGCAAAAAGCCGTTATCCCTGCACCAGATCAAGAGACATTGGAGGCATTGCTTCGCGTAGAGGATTTGATCAAGAGCGAGGTGAATGTCAAGGAGATGGTGATTGTACGTGCTGAGGATTCGGAGATTAAGCTTGTTAAGAAGATCAAACCAAACTTCAAGGTGTTGGGTAAGAAAGTAGGTGGTATGATGAAGCAATTGGCTGCAGCTATCGCTCAAATGAGTCAAGAGGAGATTGCCACCTTTGAAACCTCTGGAACCTTTGAACTCTGCGGCTATGCGTTAGCCGCAGAAGATGTGGATATCATTACCGAAGATATGCCAGGTTGGTTGGTAGCCAATAATGGTGTGATTACCATTGCATTGGATATCGAGTTGACCCCTGCCTTGATTGAAGAGGGTATTGCACGCGAATTAATCAATCGTATTCAGAACCTGCGTAAGTCTTCTGGTTTGGAGATTACCGACCGCATTGCCGTGCAATTGGAGAATCGCGAAGAGATTGCTGCTGCGGTGAAGAATTGCAACGAGTATATCGCTTCGCAAGTATTGGCTACTTCACTCGAATTGGTGGACAACCTCTCCGATGGCACCGCCCTTGAAATGGATGGCTATAGCGTGAATTGCGTGATAGCTAAAGCGTAAAAAAAAACGACATAATACTTTGCACATGCAAAGGCACATTGATGCAATACAAACACAAATCCCCAGTATGCGGATAATAATCTGCATATTGGGGATTTTGCATATCCTTACTTCCTGCGGTTGGCAGGAAGCGAAGGAGGTCATTACTACGGCGGATAGTTTGGACCAGACGGAGCATGTGATATACGATGATACGGCTGCATTAGGTAGAACTATTCGCAGTTTAGATAACCCATTAGGCAGATTGTTGATGAGTAATACATTCGGCAAAGCGTATTACTATATGGGGCGAAATCTTGAAGACAACTACCAACAAATAGCTGTGGCAGCAGAATGCTATATAGAGGCTAATCGTTTGCAGATTAATGACCCCATCTATAGAGGACGTGTGAATTCGTGTATGGGCTATATATGTAGATCTAACAATGGAGGAGGTTGCTGAGTTAAAAACACATTAATTTGTTAAAAAAGTTGCAAG
>JAZOVR010000051.1:0-2440 GCA_045658785.1 Paludibacteraceae bacterium
ATTTGTTGAATGACATTAGATCACATACAATAGGTATTAGTGTTATGTAGTAGCCAGAAGATGTAATTTTGAAAACATCAAGCAGACTATTGTTATTACGTTGCAGTATCTACATATGATACTTGTGATACGCAGTCGTAAAAGAACAACCATGGCATAGCTTTTCTTATAGCATTACACTAAAAAGTTAAGAGGTCGCCCAAGGACGACCTCTTAACAGAATCATTAGAGGAACTATAAATGTAATGTTTCCTATTTTCGGTCGACTTGTCTACATGCGTGTAAAGCAAGGTGTTTATAAAGCCATAAGTATGAGTATCTGCGCTGTTACCACGCGGAGGAACATAGTGAGCGGATATACGGTAGAATAGGCTACAGAGGCTTGATTATTACCGCATATCTCATTGCTATAAGCAAGTGCAGGAGGGTTGGTCATGGTGCCCGAGATAAGTCCGGCAATAGTAAAGTAACTCAACTTGCACACCTTACGAGCGATGAAACCAATGATAAAACATGGAATTACAGTAATGAGGAAGCCGTATAGTACCCACCAGTAACCTCCATTGATTATCGTATCAATAAAACCATCGCCAGCTCCTATGCCCACTACTGCGAGGAAAAGGGTAATACCAATCTGACGTATCATCTTATTAGCCGACGACGTGGTATAAGTAACCAACTTCATCTGTGGACCGAACTTGCTGATAAGGATGGAGACAATAAGCGGTCCACCAGCCAAACCTAGTTTCACTGGTACGGGTACATTGGGAATGAAGATAGGAAGTGAACCTAATACTACACCCAAAGCGATTCCGAGGAAGATTGAGGTAAGGTTTGGCTCTTCAAGTCGCTTTACAGAGTTGCCCATGAGTTTACCAATCTTCTGTATACAATCAGGTTTGCCTACCACCACTACGCGGTCGCCTAACTGGAGTAACAGGTGAGGATCGGCCATGAGGTCAACGCCAGCACGCGAGATGCGTGAGATGGTGACATTGAAGGTCTGACGCAGTTTGAGGTCGCCCAAACGTTTACCGTTGATACGAGGATTAGTAATCACGAAGCGCTCGGAAGTGAGGTTGTTGGCTTCAATAGCATCCCACTCGGCCATATTCATATCAATACGAGGGCCTATGAGAAGTGTGAGGGCCTCCACTTCGAGGGGAGTTGCTACGAGGAAAAGCTTGTCACCCATGCCTAATGTCGTATTCGACTCGGCTAGCTCGATATCGTGAGTGCTTTTATGAAGTACGCGAGTCACCACGCACTTACGTCCAAAGAGCTCCTGAATCTCACGGATGGAGTGTCCACATACGGAGTTATTATGGACTTCAAGGGTAACGGCATCAAGTTGCTCGGCATTTTCCTTGTTACGTTCCAACATAATGCGTCGCTCATTATCGAAGTTGACGCGGAAAATGTGCTTGAGCAGGATGATGGTAATAATGACGCCTACGACTCCAAGAGGATAGGTTACGGCATAACCTTGAGCAATCGAAGTATTAGTCTGTCCTGTCATATCGAAGAAGGTCTGCTGGGCAGCACCCATACCAGGAGTGTTAGTCACCGCACCACTGAGCACACCCACCATATCGACAAGACTGGTACCTGTAATGAGGTGGATGACATAGGTCGTGCAGCAGGCCAGAAACACGGAGCCTACAGCCAGCATGTTGAGTGTAATACCTCCTTTACGGAACGAAGAGAAAAATCCCGGACCTACCTCCAAACCTATGGAGTAGATGAATAGGATAAGTCCAAACTCCTTGACAAAGTGCGCCGTAGTACCATCCAGTAAGAAGCCGAAATGTCCAGCCATAATACCCACAAAGAGTATCCAAGTGACACCTAGCGATACGCTGCCAAACCTGATTTTGTTAAGACAAAGGCCTCCTGCGATAACAAGAGCCAAAATGAACACAGAGTGGGCTACGCCACTACCCGTGAAGAGATTTACTAACCATTCCATAGCGTTAAATCTGTTCTTTTTTCCTTAAATATATAACCTAAAAAACAAATAGCTTCTTTGGAAGTACAAAGGTATTCTCTTTTTACGGAACGAAGAAAGAAACTCATTCCCGAGAGCATCTTTTCAACCATTATTTGACATAAATCAAATAATCGGCATAATTTGGACATTTAGTTTTTGTCATAATTTTCGAATGCAAAAATACTCTTACCTTTGCAGTGGGAAATTTGTAAACATGGTATTGGTAAGAACTGGAAAATATAATCTTCGTTTGCTTTGACTGCTGCAAAGTTTTGGTAAAAAATAAGACAAAGGATAACGTAGGATGAATGGATGTTTTGAGTGATTTAGTTAGTATGATTAAATGAGTTTACCATAGTTAGCAGCTTAAATAGGGTTAATGAAACTATTTACAGGTATTTGTCAGTAGCAGAAGAATCAATACGAGGCATCATATTTATAGTTCTTACT
>JAZOVR010000052.1:0-5023 GCA_045658785.1 Paludibacteraceae bacterium
CCTGCGCCCTCCTAGACAAAGAGCCTATCGACATCCTCGAGGTGAATATCTCTTGCCCTAACGTCCACAATGGCGGTATGGCATTTGGTACTAGCCCAGAAGCAGCAGCCGAAGTCACAGCAGCGGTTAAGGCCGTGACTACCAAGCCCGTATATATGAAGCTGTCGCCTAATGTAACCGACATCGTAGCCATCGCCAAAGCTTGCGAAGCAGCAGGAGCAGACGGATTATGTTTGATCAATACCGTGCTCGGTATGCGCATCGACATCCGTCGCCGCCGTCCTGTTATTGCCAATCGCTATGGTGGTTATTCGGGCTCAGGCATCTTCCCTCTCGCCCTCCGCATGGTCAACCAAGTAGCACGCGCCACTTCGCTTCCCATCATCGGTTGCGGTGGCGTAAGCAGCGCAGAGGATGTGATCGAAATGATGATGGCTGGCGCAACAGCCGTAGAGATTGGCGCTGCCAACCTCACCAACCCAATGGTAGCAAAAGAAATCATCGACCGCCTACCAGCCCTAATGGACGAACTGAAAATAGAAAAACTAACAGATATAATTGGAATAGTAAACCATGAATAAAGATGTAATCATTGCATGCGATTTCGCTTCAGCAGAAGAGACCTATCGCTTCTTGGACAAAATGGGCGACGTAAAGCCTTACGTAAAGATTGGTATGGAACTCTACTACGCAGAAGGTCCTGCTATCGTGCACGAACTCAAACGCCGCGGACACAAGATCTTCCTCGATCTCAAGCTCCACGATATACCTAACACCGTCAAGAAAGCCATGTCCGTGCTCTCTCGCCTAGATGTAGATATGTGTAACCTCCACGCAGCAGGCACTATCGAGATGATGAAAGCCGCTGTTGAAGGCCTCACTCGCGAAGACGGCACTCGTCCTATCCTTTTAGCAGTTACCCAACTCACCTCTACCAGCGAGGAGCGTATGCACAACGATCTCCTCATCCAAGGCAATATTGGCGATGTCGTAGTACATTATGCGAAGAACGCACAAGCCGCTGGATTAGATGGCGTGGTTTGCTCTCCACTCGAAGCAGGTATGGTGAAAGAGGCATGCGGTACTGACTTCTATACCGTTACCCCTGGTATCCGCTTTGCGGACGGCGTAGTAGGTGACCAAGTGCGTATCACCACTCCAGAGAAAGCGCGCGAGATTGGCTCTGACTTTATCGTTGTAGGTCGCCCCATCACCGCTGCTGAAGATCCAGTAGCTGCTTACAAGCGCTGCGTAGAGGAATTTTGCGGAGAATAAAAAGCATCTTCAAGATAATTCAAAATATCCAATCGCATCCTCTTTTGGGTGCGATTGTTGTATAATGTGCTTTTTCTTAAGATTGCCATCTCTTTTCCCTCTCTTATACCTTGCCTCAGCTCACCGACCGACGACCGAGAGACGACCGAGACAGGAGCGCATCAACTCCCTGTGACTAAACCTGTGACTAAACCTGAAAAAGGTTGACTCGATTACTGATATATAATCTTAAAAAACGTACTTTTTTGACTCGTTTCCTAAAATAGTTAACCTCATTCCTAAAAAGGTTGACTAAATGCCTAAAACAGTTGACTCGTTTCCTAAAGTTTTATACTATCTGCTCAGCCTCTAAACTAAAAATCGCTTCAAAAAGCGTTTTTTCTTGCTCAATTCAAAATAAATTATTACCTTTGCAGTCGCAATGATACCGATGAGTAATATACTATATAATATTAAGGTGTATAGGCAGCAAACAACTGCCTGCTTTAAGTTTTTCTCTCTCTAGAAACACTGGGTTTGCGGGCATTTCGCGTGTCCTCAATCTATTCATAATCGGTTTGTTTTGCATGCGCAAAACAGGCCTTTTTGCTGTTGTAAATCCAAATAATTTGATAACTTAAAATAAAATGCTTATGCAAAAGATTACTATTTACTTCGCCCTGTTGCTCCTATTGGTATCAGCAGGAGTGTCTGCACAGCAGCCCGAATCGCTGCAAGTGCACAAGACTAGTGGCACGACACAATCGGTGTCATTAGTTAGTATTCAGCACATTACGTTTGAAGCAGATGTGTTGGTGTTGACCACGTCGGAAGGAACATTCCGTCTTCCTTTGAACGATGTAGAATACATCGCTTTCGGTGAAGATGGTTCCGTAAGTACCGCAGTAGAGAATATCGAGTCAACTGCTACACGCCTTTTCAAAAATGGCAACCAACTTACGGTGGAGTGCGAATATGCAATCAATCGCCTCTATTTGGTGGATATGACAGGCAAAGTGCTTGTCAATCAGCAATGTAGCATGACAACAGAAGCGAGTGTAACGCTCCCTCAATCGGGTGTATTTGTCTTGTTCTTAGAAACCACCCAAGGCTATGTAGCACACAAAATTGTGAATAACTAACCCCCTTAAAACTTTTAAAACCTTTAAAACTCTTAAAACTTCATAACTTTATGAAAAAACTTTTCCTTTCTCTATTGTCATTGGTAATGGCAATGACAATGTTTGCACAAACTAATGTGCGCAAGATGAATTTGATTTATGACGGTCAAGTAGTGTACTCTCGCTATGTGAGTTTAATAGATAGCATCAAGTTTGTATTAGATGAGAATGCGGGTAGCGGCGATGATATTACAGGTGGCGAGGTCGATCCTAGCAAGCAATTGTATGTAGGTGTAGTGGCGTTTAACCAATCTGTTCGCCAAATGGCTATCACGAGTGATATGGAAGCCGTGAAAGCATTTATCAGTGAACAAACCAATGATAAGGATGCCACTCCATTTGCTTATTCTGTATCTTTAGGAAATAAAATGTTTGATGCAGCAGGTTTGCCAGAGTTTGATAAAATATTTATGTTGAACTTCTCCGATGGTACCGATAACGGATCTAGCGATAAATGGGATACAGAGGAGGGACGCTTCGTCCCACAACCCTATGTGTATGATACAGCACGCTATGACCTTATGCAGCGAGTTGGAATGAACTCTTATGCTATGGCATTTGGTGAGGATGTTGGTGCTAGTTTCCGTGAAAAGATGCAAAAGGTAGTATTAGGTTCAGGAGCATATTATAACGCAAAAAATGCGAGTGAATTACAACCTACCTTTAATAATATAGCTAAATCTATGCTTGCATCTGCAAAGAATGTTGTACTACAAACAATTCCTGGTAAGTATATTAATGGTTATTACAAGTATTTCCGTTTTGAATTTACTGCTGAAGGGGGATATACAGATGTTATTTATACCAAGATGGAGGGTAGCCGTACTACAGGTTATACTTTAACCATAGACTCAATAGCTAATGGTTATGCGTACTTTGATGCTCCTGCCAAGGGTATTGTAGATGAAGAAACAGATAAGGTGCATGTTCCATTAAATAACATGAAGTTTGTTAAGGATGGCGAAGAATTACAATATAAATGTGCGATATTAGTATCTTATGATGGTAAGGAATATTACAAAGATGTAGAGGATGGTTCTGCTTCAGAGGAAATTAGTAAACGTATCGCAGTAGTATTGGTACTTGACTGTAGTAAGTCTATGGGTGATGCCTTTGCCCCAATGAAAGCAGCAGCAGTTGACTTTATCAAGACCATGGAGAAAATGGAAGTGGATGATTCCGACCCAAATATCCCAGACCCAAATCCTAATACAGGCAACCACGAGTACGTGGACCTCGGCTTGTCCGTTAAGTGGGCAACCTGCAACGTAGGCGCAAGTAAACCAGAGGAGTACGGTGACTATTTCGCTTGGGGCGAAACGCAACCAAAGAGCAACTACGACTGGAGTACTTATAAATGGTGCAATGGCAGTTATGACACGCAAACCAAGTACAACACCAACAGCATTTATGGTACTGTCGATAATAAAACCACTCTTGACTTGAGCGATGATGCTGCTCATGCAAATTGGGGTGGCAGTTGGCGCATGCCTACAGATGCCGAATTAACCGAATTGCGTGAGCAATGTACTTGGACATGGACTACTCAGAATGGTGTATATGGTTATAAAGTGACCTCGAAGAAGTCAGGCTATACGAATAAGTCCATATTCCTCCCCGCAGCGGGCTACCGCTACGACAGTTCGCTCGACAATGCAGGCAGCGACGGCGACTTCTGGTCGAGTTCGCTCGACACGGACTACCCGTACAGCGCGTGGCTCGTGTACTTCTACTCAGACAGCGTGTACAGGAGCAGCAACTACTACCGTTACTATGGGCAATCCGTTCGTCCAGTGTGCCAGTAGAATTTATTGCTTATACGGGCAAAAAATAAAACAAGCAATGAATACGTTCGGCGAGATTTGTAGAGCGGACGCCTACGGAAGTAGGCTACCCAGTCCGCTTGACAAATCTTGTCGCGGGGCGTAGATATAATAAGGCACTTCGATAAACTTCTATCCAATGCAACTAAAAGAGGTTTTTGCTAAAGAGCAATCGCGCTCGGAGATGGTGGATTATCGCACCATTCACTTGATTCCCGAAGGCACGTTCTATCGCGCTTACGAGTGGAGCGCCTGGTTGTGTCATCGCTATGTGAGCCAGTTCAAACCCACTCATCGATTGTTGAAAAATACAGAAGATAGTGTGGTATTTGTGGGATTCCCTATGACTAGTTTAGAGCGTCACACTCCCGAAGGAGCAACCGTTGCCGAGCAAGAAGATAAAACTGTGGCAGTTATTTTGCCCGAAACGGTATTTGGCGAGAAAGTAACCATAGAGCAGTTACAGACGGATTTTGCGAATTGGAAAAAGAGTGTACCGCTCGTAAAGACAAAGGAGCAAGGAACCAAGAACCAAGATAAAAATGTAAAGTCCGAAGCAAGCGTGGAAGAGGTGTTAAAACGTATTTTGGCATATCCTATTGAGCAACACTCGCCGATGGAAGCAATGGCATTTTTATCAGAAATCAAACAGCAACTCTCCGAGAGAGTAACAATATCATAAGCAATAAATTCATAGGTGGTCAGCCCCGCTAATTTAGAAGAAAATATCTAGCAGGGATAGCATAGAGATGGGGTAATTGGCTT
>JAZOVR010000053.1:0-5080 GCA_045658785.1 Paludibacteraceae bacterium
AATCAAGAAAGGCGAGTTCGTAACTATCTTGGGTCCATCGGGTTGCGGAAAGACTACCTTGCTGCGTTGTATAGCAGGTTTTCAAGTGGCAACAGAGGGTGATATCTTGCTGAACGGCGAAGATGTGACCACGATGCCTCCACACTTGCGCGATGTGAATACGGTATTCCAAAAATACGCGTTGTTCCCACACTTGAATGTATTTGACAATGTGGCTTTCGGATTGAAACTGAAGAAAGTGGACAAGAAAGTCATTGAAAAGAAGGTGAAGCAGGCGCTGAAGACTGTGGGTATGACGGACTACGAGTACCGTGATGTGGATAGTTTGAGTGGCGGTCAGCAACAGCGTGTGGCGATTGCGCGTGCCATCATCAATGAGCCAGAGGTATTGCTGCTGGATGAGCCATTGGCTGCGCTGGACCTAAAGATGCGCAAAGACATGCAGATGGAGCTTCGTGCGATGCACAAGAAGTTGGGTATCACCTTTATCTATGTGACTCACGACCAAGAAGAGGCATTGACATTGAGCGACCGCGTGGTAGTGATGAGCGAAGGTAAGATCCAACAGATAGGTACACCAACCGATGTATATAATGAGCCACAAAACTGCTTTGTAGCCGATTTCATCGGAGAGAGTAATATCTTGGATGCCACTATGGTGAAAGATAAGATGGTGAACTTCTGTGAGCATGACTTTGAGTGCGTGGACAAAGGTTTTGGTGAAGATACTGAAGTGGATGTGGTGGTGAGACCTGAGGATATTTATATCGGCGCTTTGCAAGAAGGCAAAGAGGATAACTGGCAGTTGCATGGCGAAGTGCATAGTTGTATCTTCAAGGGGGTACATTACGAGATGACCGTGCTGACTGAAGAAGGGTACGAGTTGATGATCCAAGATTATCACGCCTTTGAACTAGGCACGAAAGTGGGACTGCTGGTAAAGCCAGAAGATATTCAGGTAATGAAAAAAGAGCGTTTGTGCAATACCTTCGATGGCGAAGTTCTGGAGGATAATCGTGTGCGCTTCTTTGACGAGGAATGGGATATCCCAGAGCGTGTGGCAGAGCGATTTGAAGTAGGCGAAGAGGTGGAAGTGGAAGTGGACTTCAACCGCGTGAATCTGCAGGACGACGAGGAAGATGGTGTGTTGTGCGGCGAGGTATATTTCATTTTATACAAGGGCGATCACTATCATTTGACCGTTCGCACGGACGATGGCGACGATATCTTTGTGGATACCAATGATGTGTGGGATGATGGCGATAGAGTGGGAATTCGCGTGGCGCCAAGTTATATTCGATTGTATAAGAAAGAGGTTAAAGGACGCCCTGAAGGGCTATAGGACGCGGCAAAGCCGCTATAGGTTATAGGCATGAAAAATAGTAAATTAAGAATGGTGTTTCAGTCGCGTAGTACATGGGCATGGCCTTATGCGCTGTTTATGCTGTGCTTGGTGATTCTGCCATTGGTGCTGATTGGCGTGTATGCCTTTACGGATGCTGATGGTAGCTTTACGATACAGAACTTTGTGAGTTTCTTCACCAAGTCGGAGGCGATAAACACCTTTATCTATTCATTGGCTATTGCGCTGATTACTACCATCATTTGTCTGCTATTGGGTTATCCCGCAGCGTATATTATGGCGATGGCAGACTTTAAGACACCGCAGGTGATGGCGATGTTGTTTATTCTGCCGATGTGGATTAACTTCTTGTTGCGCACGATTGCGACGGTGGAGTTGTTCCGAATGTTCGGTTTGCCATTGGGCGAAGGAGCGTTGCTGTTTGGTATGGTGTATGACTTCCTACCATTTATGATTTATCCTATCTACAATACCCTGCAAAAGATGGATACCAGTTTGGTAGAGGCTGCGCACGACTTGGGCGCAAAGCGTCATCAGGTGTTCTTGAAAGTGACGTTGCCGTTGTCGGTGCCAGGTATCTATTCGGGTATTGTGATGGTGTTTATGCCAACTGTTTCGACTTTCGCTATTGCGGAGTTGCTGACCCATAACAAGGTGACTTTGTTCGGTTCGCTCATTCAACGCTGCTTCGGAGAAGGCGGTATAGCGATGTGGAACTACGGCGCAGCATTGTCGTTGATCATGCTGATAATCATCGGTTTGACCAGTTTCTTTGGAGGAGATAAGGAAGATATAAATCGTTGAGTGTTTAGAGTTTAGTGTTTAGAGACATGTTTGAAAATTATAAGAAATCGAAGATTGAGCAGCGAGGATTGGGATCGCGCATAGCAGCACAAGCGTATTTGTGGTTGCTATTGGTGGTATTGTATGCCCCTATCCTGCTCATTATCATATTCTCATTTACCCAAAGCAAGGTATTTGGCAACTGGACAGGATTCACCTTTGGTTTGTATGAGAACTTGTTTACTGGTTACGATGCGGTGGCACAGGTGAAAGTAGATCCAAACTTGTACCGTGCGATATTCTTTACGGTGGTGATAGCATTGTCGTCTGCATTGATCTCTACCGTATTGGGTACATTGGCTGCGATAGGTATCTACCATATGCGCAATCGCGACAGGAAGATACTCACCTTTATGAATAGTATCCCGATGATTAACCCCGATATTCTGACGGGTATCAGTTTGTTCTTGCTATTCGTATTCTTGGGGATTAGTCGCGGATTGGGTACTGTGATTGCCGCGCATGTAGTGTTTTGTACGCCATATGTAGTGCTGAGCGTAATGCCACGATTGACGAAGATGAATCCGAATATCTACGAAGCGGCGTTGGACTTAGGCGCTACTCCTTTCCAAGCATTGCGCAAAGTGATGATGCCAGAGTTGTGGCCAGGAATGATTAGTGGATTTATCTTGAGTTTGACATTGAGTATCGACGACTTCGGAGTAACCTACTTCACGAAGGGTAGTAGCGGCTTGGAGACCCTATCAACCTTTATCTATGCCGATGCGCGTAAGGGCGGTTTGACACCTGAGTTGCGTCCATTGTTCTCATTGATATTCTTGACTATCTTAGTCTTGCTGATAATAATGAATATACGAACCCATAAACAACAAAACAAAACGAAATGAAAAAGTTCTTTTTTGCTGTAGCCGCTTTGGTGCTACCTTGTGTATTGGTATCTAATGCTTTTGCTGCTGACCGCGAGCATACGCTGAAGGTGTATAACTGGGCAGACTATATCGACATGAATGTGCTAAATGGTTTCCCCGCGTGGTACTATGAGCAAACGGGCGAACAAGTGGAGGTGTTGTATCAGACCTTTGATATCAACGAGTCGATGCTTACCGAGATTGAGGTGGGTCACGAGGACTACGATGTGATTTGTCCTTCGGAGTACATCATTGAGCGTATGTTGCGCAATAAGTTGCTGCAACCTATCAACAAGGATTTTGGTAATACGCCTGACTACACGAAACTGGTATCACCTTTTGCGGTGGATAAGTTCCAACAAATGGCAACAGACAGCAGCGTGTGCGTGGCAGACTACACTGTGGGTTATATGTGGGGTACAACAGGTATCTTGTATAATACAGCATTGGTGAATAAGGAGGAGATTCTCTCTTTGGGCGGTTTGCAAAACCCTAAGTTTGCTGGCAAGGTATTTATGAAAGATGCGTTCCGCGATATTTACTCGGTTGTCGTGTTGTATGCGTTCCGCGACGAGATTGCTCGTGGCGAAGTCACCCGTGACGAGTTGGTTGCTAATGTGACCGAAGAGCGTATCCAACGCGTGGAAGAATTCTTGACCAGTATGAAGAACAACATCGCTGGCTGGGAAGTGGACTTCGGCAAAGAAGAAATGACCAAAGGCAAAGCGTGGCTCAACCTCAGCTGGTCAGGCGATGCACAATGGGCAATTGATGAAGCTGCTGAAGTGGGTGTAAACCTTGAATATTTCGTGCCACAAGAAGGTAGCAATGTGTGGTTCGACGGCTGGTGTATTCCTGTATATGCGAAAAACACCAAGGCCGCGAGCTACTTTATCAACTATATGTGTATGCCTGAGAATGCCATCTTGAACATGGAGGAGATAGGCTATGTGAGCGTGGTGGCAGACTCTACTATTCTTGCGTGGGCCAACGACGAGGAGATAGAGACGACATCCAATCTCACCTATTTCTTTGGTGAAGGTGCAGAAGCAGTGCATGCTAATCACGTATTCTATCCTGACCAAACAGTCATTGAGCGTTGCGCTTTAATGCACGACTGCGGTGAACAGACCGAAGAGATGTTGGCTATGTGGTCACGCGTGAAAGGCGATAACCTGAGTATGGGATTGGTGATTTTCATTCTCGTAGTACTCGCACTTATCGTGGTTGTATTTGTTATTCAAGCCATCAACCGTAAACGCCAACGCGAGTTGCAACGCAAAAAACGTAATCGTAGAAGATAAACATATGAATAGAACAGTTGTAAGTATAATATTGATTTTAATAGGGATTACTCCAATCTTTACACAAAATGTAGAGCAAGATTTTTTGCAGGTTGAAAAAGCTTTCAATCAACGTTCTTCATTTGCGCAACACATTTTAGAAACCCATTTAAAGGAGTTTCCCTACACGCCTTATTTGGATGAGGTGTATACAATGCAAGGTATATTACTTACCGAAGAGGAAAAATTTGAGCAAGCTATTGATTTTTTTCAGCGTGTAAAGGTCAAACAAATATCACGACAACTGACACCCTTGTATTATTTCTATATTGGTTATGCCTATTTCCAATTGGGAAATAACGAGCAAGCATTGATATATTTACAACAACTGAAGAATAAAAATAATCCTTATTCTATTCAAGCAACTTACTATATAGGATGTAGTTATTACAATCAGAAAGAATACTCCAAGGCATTAGTAGAGTTTTTATCTTTGGAGCAAATTGGTGGTTATCAACAAATTGCGCCATACTATGTAGTCCAAATCTACTATGCTACATCACAATACAACAACGTACTAGAAAGAGCAGAAAAATTACTTACTGATTTTCCTGAAAATGAATATAACGATGAACTACATCGTATGCTAGGTGAAATATATTACCAAGATAGCGTGTATGAAAAAGCTGTTACACATTTGACCGCATATCATAAATTACGTG
>JAZOVR010000054.1:0-2964 GCA_045658785.1 Paludibacteraceae bacterium
CCTCCTTTCTATAGATGTAATCCACTATACCCACGATATACTCTTCAGGTACCAGTCCCCAATAACGCGAGTCGTTGGAGTTGATGACATTGTCGCCGGCCATAAAGTAGTAGTCGTGCAAGAAACGATGTCGGGTAAGAGGTGCCCCATCAGCATATACCGTACCCTGTTGCCAATCAAAGGTAATGACCTTACCCAGTTCCCACTCGAGTGGCAACCGATAGAGGGCAGCCTCCTTAGGCGTGATGGTAACAAGGTCGCCAGCACGAGGTATATACATAGGCCCCATCTCCTTAATAGTCCATACCAGAGGTACACCAAACGGTTGGGTGATAAATCCGATGGGATAGAGCAGTGAATCCGGTGTCTCAGACAGGCGGCACTGCTCGGACTCTATGCCCAATGTGCCTTCAAAATTATTGTTGCGGTAGAAACCATTGCTGATGCTCAGGCTATCGCCAGGCAGTGCAACGATGCGTTTGCAATAGACATGGTTGATGACAAAGTTTAGTTTGCCCTGATGATGCGGCAGATTGAACACGGCAATGTCATTGTACTGGGGCGAGCGCAATCCCTTGGTACGGAAACTCTGTAACTCTATACCATCGGGGGCAAAATGAAAGTCGGTATAGATGCGTGCTCCCATCAGGCACTTGTTGACTAACACCTGATCGCCCTCCTGCAATGTAGGATACATGGAGGAGGTAGGAATGCGAAACTTGTCGCAAACAAACACCCACAAGGCATACTTGAGCACAACTCCGCAGAGGAGCAATGCGGCTGTTATGCATATAACCTTATAGATGATTGTCCAAAGTTTCATGTCGTGTTTCCAGTGGATTATTTATAATGTTGTTTCCCATCCTTGTACTCAAATAAACGTTCTGCAACACCTCGTGAATGGTTCCTTAACAATAGCAATGCATTTTGGGGAACACCGTGATAAAGCAGAGAGTCCGATGTAGATACCTGTATACCAAGTGAATTCCATTCACCTTGCTCGAAGGCAAACAATTCATAAGTGTCTCCAGGTCGCACAAAGTTGTCTCGGTTACGAGGGGTATAGACGACAGCGCCTATTGTTGTTGGCTTGCTGAGAGCAATACCTGCCCATCCGCCATCGGGAGTAGGATGGTTATATGATGTGCATGTGTTTTCATCATATACGTTAAAATAAGAGTGTGACCCTTCTTGTCCACTCTCTGGCCCTATTATTTCACCTTTCAAAGGACTTTTAGGTTCTTGTGCCGAATAGAATGCAACTTCGGATACATCGCAATAACTTCCATCTGCACCTCGATAACGTAGGTATTGATAGGTGTTTGGATTATTTATCAACACATGAGTATATAACCTTTCAGGGGCTACTGGAATCTGGTATAATGTATCTATTTTAGAAAAGTTCCTGTCATTGCTCCCCTCAAAAACGCCATCTTTCATACGCCAAATAAAGAACTCAGTAACCATACTGAATTTATTAAGCAGTATAACATCTTCCGTATCCTTCGAGGGTGTATAAAAGGTTAATTTGCAACTGTCTTTTTCGACCCAAAAAGGATCAGAAATAATTGTAAGTTCATTTTGATTGGGATTAAAACGGCCTATGCTATACGTAACCTCACCATGGCACTCCTTAAAGACAATGGTATCGCTGACAAGCCATGCAAAGTCTACGGGTTGCCACTGATGGCGGTTCGACATACAGAGATAAAGCAGTTGATTGCCTTCGTCCTCATCAAGAAATAGCTTGTTGCGTGGTATCCTTAAATCCCAGCATCTGTTTCTTGCATAAGTACGGGTTACATCCTTAAAGCATGGATAGCGAAATGATGGATGGAGTTCAGAGATAGGCATATCAGCCTTCTTTACTAGTTCCTTATTTATGCTGAATGTCTTACGATACATCTTACCATACACATCACGTATTAGTTCGCAATGAAAAACACGCCCCATCCTGTATAATATGGAGAAATAATAACTATATCCATCTACACCTTCGATAAAGTTGATAAAATGTGGTGCATTATTATTCCCACGCATAGGCATATAGTCAATACCACATGGTATTCCAAGTGCCCGGCAGATGTAAAGCATCATATCTGACATATCCAGGCAGCTTCCACCTCGTGTGTCTACGATACGCGGACCGACATGGACTTGCGATGATATCTCTTCTGTAAAATACACAGGGTCTCTTAGGATCGAATCCATTAAGACGGTCACAACATATTCAGGCCGCAGTTTGTTGGAGTCATTGGGTAGTGCATTGATGATGGGTTGAAATTGGTTATAAATCTTTTCACGCCAAGAATACAGTTCTTCATTGCCCACACGATAGGGAAGAACGTATTCACAAAACTGTTCGAAACTGACGTTCTTACCCCAAGGTTGCTCTCTCCATACTTTAAAGGCCCAGTCGATATTGTCGATAAGGAAATCTGGGTCAATGAAAACATCGTTGCGGTAGTTGGGATTCTTTACCCCCCAGTAACCGTAACGACGCACCACAGAATCGCGCGACTCAAATTGTGTATACTTACCCGAACCGAACAACTCGTAAGCAAGATTCTGAGGTGCCATATCGGTATATACCACTCCATAGTGATAGGGAAGGTTATCGATAAGGAACTCGGCAGCACGTAGCTTCTCCTCGTCAGCGCTGCAATGATCCAATACGCGCTGTAGCTCGGGGTTCATCCTCAGAATCTCTCTTCTGGACATATAGATGTCATCGTTTGAGGTGCATGAACAGAGAATTAAGCAAACTAACGCGCTTACAGTTATTGGTATTCGTAGAAGAGCTGTTTTCATAAATCAATCATCAATTGTTAATATGGCACTTAGCTTATAAAGTTCTACAGACGTATTCAAGGTTACAACAGTATTCACTTTGCTGAATCCTTTTTTGTTTCTCGTATTGATATATATCGCAATAATCGTAGAATCACCGGGAACGACTATGGA
>JAZOVR010000055.1:0-12028 GCA_045658785.1 Paludibacteraceae bacterium
GGGGAGATTAATAATATGTTTATCAGACAAAGATATAATAGATATGATTAGATTAAAAAGTAGGGGGCAAAATCCATTAGACTCTTTAGAAAATATATATTACTCTTTATGTAAGAAAAGATAGTGATTCTCGTATAGTTATTGTGTCTCAATCTAATCAAAAGAATTTTTAACACAATCATTGCAACCTTAAAATACTCTAATGCGGCTTAAAGATGGCAATAAGACGCATATCTTGTGGCTAAAATCAATCTTTTTAGCCACAAAAATGATATTCCCACACAAAATACTTGCATATATCTCACCCTCGCGGGAAACATAGAAAACACTACACTTCCCGCGTGTTGTATATATCATTTTACCCTACAAATTTACAATCGTCTTATCTCGTCCAATGGGCTCGAACGAATCGCAAGCGATTTTTCGGCACAAAACTACCAAAATGCCGAAAAGACGGCAATACTATAATATATAGAGGCATAAACAATTTGACACACAATCGCTACAGATAAGGCACAACTAGCCCATAGATATGATACGGTGGTCGCGAAATGGTCGCCAAGCCCGCGGGCAACTTGAGAGAAACCTAATAGCCACCGAAAGCCCAGAGATCTCCCACAGATCTCCTATGGTGGTCCCGAAACCTGCAAGTCGCTTTTTTCTATACCAAAGGTATACTAAGGGTATACAAAAGGCAGGTAATTTCTTCGGCATAACTGTCGACACGCGAAAACTTTTTTCTAAAAAAACACAACAAGCGGGAAGTGATTGATACTCAATCCATCCCGCTTGCTATATCTAGCAAATCAGCCACTACTTTCTCTAATCTTCGGCACAAAAACACTATTATGCCGAAGATACGGCATCACTATATTAATATAGAGTTGTTTCTTCAAGTGCAGACTTTGCATTTACTTAAGATTCAGCGGTCGCGTTTTGGGATTTCCCCAAAATGCGGAGCGGTTGCAATTTATTTCGGAGAACTTAGTAAAAGCGAGGTTTGTAGCGTAGCAAATTGGATTTTATAAGATTTCTCGCGCTCAGCGCGTAGGAGATTACATCACCCTTATCCTTCCTCTCACTAGTTATTGCCCACAAATTTAACACACCTCTTGCAAATCTCACAAAAAAGCAGTACCTTTGCAGGGTATTTGGATTTTCTAGTACATACACCAACGGAAGTTCAAAATTCATAATTCAAAATTCAAAATTAACATGGTGCTTCACAGATACAACCGACATATATATATCGCTCTACTATCCATTATCACGCTGTGCTTGCTTTGCGATTATATCCCTGCACTCCGTTTTCTCTCGGCATGGGTAACTCCTCCTGTAGTGCTTTTCATAGGACTAGTGTTTGCGCTACTCTGCGGACAAGCCTACCCCACTTTCAATAAGAAAGTATCCAAGAAACTCCTCCAATACTCCGTCATCGGTTTGGGCTTTGGAATGAACCTCCAAGCCTCTATAGCTTCGGGTAAGGAGGGCATGCTCTTTACGATTATATCCGTCGTTGGCACTTTGCTCAGCGGTATGTTTATTGGCTGTAAGATACTAAAACTCAATCGAAACACATCCTACCTCATCAGCTCGGGCACAGCCATTTGTGGCGGAAGTGCTATCGCTGCGGTAGGACCTATCATCAAAGCCAAGGACACCGATATGTCCATGGCATTAGCTACGGTGTTTATCCTTAACGCTATTGGTCTTTTCCTTTTTCCTATTATGGGTCATTGGTTGGGACTAAGCCAACAAGAGTTCGGCACATGGGCGGCTATTGCTATCCATGATACTAGTTCGGTAGTGGGCGCAGGAGCGGCTTATGGCGAAGAAGCCCTGCAAGTGGCAACGACCATCAAACTCACTCGTGCCTTGTGGATTATCCCATTAGCATTGGTTACTTCGGTAATATTCCGCAGCGAAGGCAAGAAAATCAGTATCCCATGGTTTATATTGCTCTTTATTGTGGCAATGCTCATCAACACCTACCTTTTGGTAGATTATCCTCAAGTAGGTCAGTTCATCGCTGGCATCGCACGTAAGGGACTTATCATCACGATGTTCTTCATTGGTGCTTCCCTCTCCGTTGATGTCATCAAATCCGTTGGTATCCGCCCCTTGCTGCAAGGTATCCTGCTTTGGATCATTATCAGCGCCGCTAGTCTTGCATATATCCTACTCAAGTAAAAACGCATAACCATCGTCACATCATGAAACCCTTCCCTTTCCTACTCTGCTTGATGAGTTTTTTGGGCTGCAAGGCAGCAGACTTCCGCTCGGTGAATGCGGAGACTTTTGCAAAGGTCATTGAAGACACCACCGTTGTGCGCCTTGATGTCAGAACAGCCAACGAATATGCGCAAGGGCATATCCCTGGTGCGCTGCTTATAGATGTGACACAAGCCGACTTTATGCAGAAAGCAGAGCAACGGCTTCCAAAAGATAAAACCATCGCTCTCTACTGCCGTTCAGGCAGAAGAAGCAAAAATGCCGCCATGCAACTCGCCAAACACGGATACCAAGTCATAGAACTCAACACGGGCTTCAACTCATGGAAAGGCGAAATAGAAAAGTAATACATCTAACACACTCCATATTATGAAAAAAATTCTCCTAAGCACTATGGCACTAGCCATGCTACTGAGCAGTTGCACATCCACATGCGATAAACCTACCAATGTCATTTATCTCATCGGCGACGGTATGGGTTTTGGAGCCGTATCCTCCCTATTACTAACAGTAGATGAACAAACAGGCTTTGAGATGGCGCCAGTTATCGGACTCAACGAGACCTGCTCTGCCAACAACTATGTGACCGATTCACCAGCAGGTGGTACTGCACTTGCTACAGGAACACGCACATGCAATGGTTTCTTAGGCGTTGGACCAGATAGCGTACAACTCACGAGTATCCTCAAGAAAGCGCAAGAGATGGGCAAGAAAACAGGTATTGTTGTCAATACCACCCTCACCGAAGCTACACCAGGAGCATTCTATGCTGGAGTGACCTCTCGCAAAGATAGTTATACTATCGCCAAACAATTCACAGAAAGTGGCGTGGATATCGCCATTGGTGCTGGACTGACTGCTTTTATCAATCGCCCAGACTCTGTGGATATGACTGCCGTGCTCATCGATAAAGGTTATGACGTATATTTGGATTGGACATCCGTGCTCAATAGCCAGTCTGAGAAGTTTGTAGGCATCCTACAAATGAGCGATGTTCATCGCCGCAATAAACCAACCACTAGCACCGCAAGTGCTGCTGACGGAGCAGAAGTATGTCTTGCTGCCCAATTAGCCGCTACCAACGAAACTAACGATAGCATACGTTTCGCAGAGCCAGACAGATACCTTGAGAAAGCATGCATCAAAACGCTAGAGCAATTAGAGAAGAATGCACCTCATGGATTCTTCCTAATGGTGGAAAGCGCGATCATCGATGGCTACGGACATAACAACGATGCAGAAGGAATGATAGAAGAGATGCAGGAGTTTGACCGTACATTGAAAGCCTTGGTGGCTTATGTAAACAAACATCCTAACACCCTGCTTGTTGTGACTGCTGACCACGAAACAGGTGGAACAAGCGTCTCATACAAAAGTCACCCTGTCAATCAACCAGAGGGTATGCAACTCAGTTTCAGCACGAAAGGTCATAGCGGAACAGTAGTTCCTATTTTTGCCTATGGCGCTGGTGCTGAGAAATTTGCAGGTATATTCCAAAACAGAGAGATACCTGGTATCATTGAAGAATTAATCAAATAACATACACGCATGAAACACCAAATTGCAGTGGGCGTCATGACCGCCCCAGAGATTGAGGCCGTTATACCAGGTCCTCACTCCATCTAAACTCCGCGACATCATCCGCGAGGTGGCAGACAACCCATTATAATACTGATTTAATCTGACACACATCGTTGCGTGTACTCAAAAAAATCATCAAAAAGTGATTTTTTTTGCATTTTTCTTCACATACTGACAAGTTTTAGCAGTTTGAAGCAGTAATTTTGCACCCGATTTCAAAAAATTACATGTTTAACCACTAAAAACTTACACGTATGAACGTATTTTTGACTTTAATTATCAGTTTAGCTTCGGCAACAATAATTACTTTTTGCATTGATATGATTGCACGATTTTGGAAGGAAGAAGCATAAAGATATAGAAAAAAACTATTACTATTTGCATAAATGCAAAAAAAACACTACCTTTGCACCCATAAAATAAAACCATTAAAACTTTTAAAACTCTTTTAACCCTTCAAAATTATACAACTATGGCTGAAGAAAAGAAAATGCCCTCCCCAGAGAAACTGAAAGCCCTGCAACTCGCAATGGCAAAAATCGATAAAGATTTTGGTAAAGGCGCCATCATGAAATTGGGCGATGATAAAATAGAAGATGTACCTGTAATTCCTTCTGGTTCAGTAGGTTTGAATATCGCACTTGGCGTAGGTGGTTATCCTCGCGGTCGCGTGGTAGAGATCTACGGTCCAGAGTCTTCAGGTAAAACGACCCTAGCCATCCACGCTATGGCTGAGGTGCAGAAGCAAGGCGGTATCGCTGCTATTATCGATGCCGAGCACGCTTTCGACCGCTTCTATGCGGAGAAACTTGGTGTGGACACCGATAACCTGCTCATCGCGCAACCTGACTGCGGCGAACAAGCCCTCGACATCGCAGACGAACTTATCCGCAGTGCAGCTGTGGACCTCGTAGTCATCGACTCTGTGGCAGCCCTTACCCCAAAAGCCGAGATCGAAGGCGACATGGGCGACAATCGTGTCGGTTTGCAAGCACGATTGATGTCCCAAGCGCTCCGTAAACTCACCGCCACCATCAACAAGACCAACACTACCTGTATCTTCATCAACCAACTCCGAGAGAAGATCGGCGTGATGTTCGGCAACCCAGAGACCACTACTGGTGGTAACGCGTTGAAGTTCTACGCTTCGGTGCGCCTCGACATCCGCAAGGCAAGCGCTATCAAAGATGGCGACGAGATCATCGGTAACCAAGTACGCGTGAAGGTCATCAAAAACAAGGTGGCTCCTCCTTTCAAGAAAGCAGAATTCGACCTCATGTTCAACGAGGGTATCTCTCGCGTAGGCGAAATCGTGGATATGGGTGTAGAGAAAGGTATCTTGACCAAATCTGGCTCATGGTATAGCTACGAGGGCAACAAACTCGCACAAGGTCGCGATGCGGCTAAGAACGTTCTCCGCGACAACCCAGACCTCGCCGAAGAGATCGAAAACAAGATTATGGAAGCGCTGAAAAAGTAAGACCGCACCAAAGGTGCTGTTAGAAATTAGACCACTACGTTGTTAGAAGTTAGACCCCAGAATCTAACAGCGACAAAGTCGCGATCTAACAGTGAAACGATCTAACATCTAGTAGCGAAGCGATCTATTCATGAATCAAACCACGCTCATATTATCCCCAGAGAAAGTTCACGACATGGAACAAAAGTTTCGTGTCGTGAAGCGTTCTATTGACGCTCGCCAAAAGCAACTCAAGGTCCATCTTACTGTGCTCACCGACGAGCAAGGTGCACCGTTGCCTAAAGACGCACCCATCCCGCTCTACGAACCACCGCATTTCCAAGATGTGCATAACGCCGAACATAGCGTAGCCATCATCGGTGCAGGTCCTGCGGGTTTATTCGCTGCACTCACGCTCATTGAAAACGGTATCCGTCCTATCATCTACGAGCGTGGCAAAGAGGTAGCTGAGCGCAAGAAGGATATCGCTATCCTCAACCGCAATCAGGGGCTTAATGCGGAGTCCAACTACTGCTTTGGCGAAGGCGGAGCCGGTACTTTCTCTGACGGCAAACTCTTCTCACGCAGCAAGAAACGTGGCAATATGCAGCGCGTCATGGAACTCTTCCATCATTTCGGTGGCGATGACCGCTTGCTCTACGAGGCGCATGCCCATATCGGTAGCGACAAGTTGCCAACCATCATCCGCCGCATGCGCGAGTGCATCCTCGAACACGGTGGCGAGATACATTTCTCTACTTGCGTGGATGAATCTCTCTTCCGCGACCTCATCGCCAATAGCCAATATCCAATAGGCGAAACGCCGTCCAATAGCCCTTTAGGGCGTCCACTCCTTGGCGTCATCCTCGCCATCGGTCACTCCGCCCACGACACCTACCACATGCTTCATGCCAATGGGGTTGCCTTAGCAACGAAAGGTTTTGCGATGGGCGTGCGCGCGGAGCACCCACAGGCACTGATCAACAAACTGATGTACCACGATCCATCGCCCGAACTCATTCGTTTGGTGGGCAATGCCTCGTATTCATTGGTGACACAGGTACAAGGTCGTGGTGTATATTCCTTCTGCATGTGTCCTGGTGGACATATCGTCCCTGCAGGCAGTGCATTGAATAGTTGTGTAGTCAATGGTATGTCAGCCAGCCACCGTAACTCTCCATATGCCAACTCAGGCATGGTGGTGGAGATTCGCCCCGAAGACCTCGCCTCTACACCATACACTCTACACCCTACACCAGTTCTTGCTGGATTAATGTTCCAGCAAGAGCTCGAACGCCTCGCCTTTGAGCACGGTGGAGAGCCATCTCTCGCTCCTGCTCAGCGAATGCGCGATTTTGTGGAGGGCAAAGCAAGCAAGTCGCTTCCTGCGTGTAGTTATCTGCCAGGCATGGTATCCAGTCGCCTTGACCAATGGCTACCCGAACATATCGGCAAACGCTTGCAGCAGGGCTTCCGTGATTTCGACCGCAAGTATCGTGGTTTCTTGACCAACGAAGCGGTTATCCTTGGTGTCGAAAGCCGCAGCAGTAGTGCTGTACGTTTGCCCCGTGATCCCGAGACCCTGCAATCCATCTCTACTCCTCACCTCTATCCTTGTGGCGAAGGTGCGGGTTATGCGGGCGGCATTACATCCTCCGCACTGGACGGCATCAATGTCGCACTCAATATCGCCGAGCAATTTACTTCTAAACACTAAAAAAGCACTTTTGTCAAGGTTCTTTGCCCTTGTCATCTCCCTCCCTATAATTCCATATAAAAGACTAGGCGCATGGTTTGTCCGTGCTGATTCTTGTAGAAGAGGAAATGTATTCATGCTACCAAAAGCCAATGATCCAGATACTGCATTTTTTTACCCAACATTTGCGTATGTCAAAAAAAAAGAGTAATTTTGCACGCAAAATTGCTAAAACGAAAATAATACGAAAATAATATAAGTATGAAGATAGATTGGAAGAAGATTTTGCCATACGCAGTGGCAATCGTGGCATTTGTGGCAGTAGCAATGATTTATTGTGCCCCTCTGCTGGAAGGCAAGGTACTGATGCAAGGTGACGTCAACAACTGGAAAGGTGCAGCACAAGAGGCGCGCGCGTACTACGATGCCAACGGCACCCGCACATGGTGGACCAACTCCATGTTTGGCGGTATGCCTACATACCAAATCACAGGTAGTTTGCCATCGGGTGAAATGCGCAATGAGATGGCGAAAGTCGCTCACCTCGGCATGGAAGGTGGTTGGGAAGCTATCGGCATCCTATTTGCCTATTTCTTTGGTTTCTTCCTCATGCTTCGTTGCTTCAAAGTCAATCCATGGCTAAGTATCATAGGTGGTTTTGCCATCGGATTCTCCACCTATTTCTTTTTGATTATCCCCGCAGGTCACGTTACCAAAGCTATGGCTTTGGGCTTCTTAGCTCCTGTGATAGGTGGTTTTTATGCTATCTTCCGCAAGCAATATTGGCTCGGCGCACCACTCACGATGGTTTACGGCATATTGGGCATCACACTCCACCCACAGATGACCTATTATATTTTTATGCTTATCGGTGTATTGGCGTTGGCCGAACTCTATATCCATATCCAAGATAAGGCATGGAAAGATTTAGGTATATCGCTTGGTGTATTGGCATTGAGTTTGCTGCTGGTTGTAGGTACAAAGGTCAGTTGGTTGGAGATGAACCAATCCTATCTTAAAGAGACTATGCGAGGTGGACATTCAGAGCTAACCTCTAACAGCGATAGCGCTCCAACGTCCAATAGCAATGGCGGTCTGAGCCTAGACTACGCTACTGCATGGAGCTATGGCGTGGACGAAACGATGACTTTCCTTATTCCGAACTGGGAAGGTGGTGCTAGTGGCTATAAAGTGGGCGCAAAATCGCAGTTATGTGAGACGATGGTGAAGAATCGTGTGCCAAGACGCTCGGCAGAGCAGTTCTGTGAGCAAGTACCTACCTATCGAGGAGAGAAAGCCTTTACTAGCGGACCAGTCTATATGGGAGCGATTATCTGCTTCTTGTTCGTATTAGGATTGCTGATTGTACCTGGACCATACAAATGGGCACTATTGGTGGCTACACTCTTCTCCGTGGCGTTAGCATGGGGAAGAAATATGATGTGGCTCACAGAATTGTTCTTCAATTATTTCCCTATGTACAACAAGTTCCGTGCGGTGGAAAGTATCTTGGTAGTAGCAGAAATCACAATGCCATTGTTAGGTATCCTCGCCTTGCAGCAGATCGTGGATAAAAAAATGGCATGGGAAAAACTGCGCGTGAATATGTTTATTGCAGGCGGTATTACTGCTGGCTTATGCCTTATCTTTGCTCTCTTCACGGGCATGGTGGATGTAACAAGCAGTTATGATGCGCAATGGGTCAACCAAGTGCCTGCTTGGCTCAGAGACGCCATCTATGATGAGCGTTTGGCTATGATTAAAGCCGATGCTTGGCGCTCGTTTATCTTTATCGCTTTGGGCTTCGCAATCCTTTTCTGGTACGCATGGAAATCTCAATCTCTAGACACGAAACAGTCAACTCTGAACTACGTACTATATGCTGCTTTAGCGACATTAGTACTAGTAGATATGATACCTGTGAATAAACGTTTCTTTGGCAATGACAATTTTATGAAAGCCAAAGATGCGGATGCTTATTTTGCAATACAGCCATACGAACAACAAATCTTGGAGGACGAATCGTATTACCGCGTGCTAAACTTGGCGGCCAATACCTTTAATGATGCACGTACGAGCTACCGATTGAAGTCAATCGGTGGTTATTCAGCAGCCAAGTTGCGCCGTTATCAAGACTTGATAGACGAGCATATCTCCAAGGAGATGAACCCGCTGATGCAAACGGTGATGCGCACACAAGGATTTATGCTGCCAGACGCCAACGAAGGTAAGGAATTCCCTGTGCTCAATATGCTCAATATGAAATATGCGGTGATGCCATTGCAAGGTGGCAAACAAGTACCCGTCATGAACCCATACGCAATGGGCAATTGTTGGTTTGTGGATGAAGTGATCTTGGTAGATACGCCAGATGAGGAATGTGCGGCATTAAGGACATTGGATTTGCATAAACAAGCCGTAGCCGATAAGAAATTCGCTAAGGCATTGGATATTACCAAACCAGAGGTGACACCATTGATGGCATTTGATACAACTCTGATTCAATTGACATCGTATGCACCCAATAGCCTCACATACGAATCCATGAACGAACGCAATCAGGTGGCAGTATTTTCCGAGATTTACTATCCATACGATTGGCACTTGTATTTGGTGAATGCCAATGGCGAGAAACTAGAATTGCCTTTGGCTCGCGTGAATTACACGCTACGTGCGGCAGTTATTCCTGCTGGTCATCACCAACTCCTGATGGAATTCCGTCCACACGCCATGCGAACGGACAAATGGTGTATGGCATTGCTAATCATAGCATTACTCCTCTCCGCAGGAGGACTCACCTACCCTCTTTGGAACAAGAAAAAAAATACTAAAGAATAGACTTTTTAGGTCTATTCTTTAGTTTTCAGAAAATCCAATAACTCTTTCATTGAATCGAAGACTTGGTCCGCTTGCGCCAAGTCTTCTTTCGTTAGTACTCCCGTATTCACAGCATAGACAGTCAAGCCCGCAGTTTTACCCGAACGAATACCCAGAGGAGCATTCTCTACGACAAAGCATTGTTCTTTCTTCAAGCCCGAACGCTCCCATGCTTTGAGATAGGGTTCTGGGTCTGGTTTCCCCTTCACAACATCAAAGGCAGTAATCATCCTATCCCGCTGAAACACAGCAGGTAAAGCCAAATTTAGATTATCCAACAGAGAGCGCATGCCACTCCCCGTCACTACCCATATCTGGTCACCCAATGTCTCTACATAACGTAACACGTCAGCCACTCCTGGAATAGTGGGTGTACCACCAGCTTTCTGCTCCAACATAGTGAAATAGGCAGATTTCTCGGCGTAGATAGTTGCAATCTCCTCGGGCGTAGCATCGCGGTTACGTGCTTTCCACATCGCCTCACGGATTACAGATTCGCCAGTACGTCCCTCGTTGAGATAGCAGTCGTAGGCTGTGAACGGCAATTGGTGCTGCTTCATCACTTCCTCCCATGCTATGGCATGATTAGGCATAGAGTCAAACAGCACTCCATCCATGTCAAAGAAATATGCTCTCATTAATTATGAATTGAGAAATTGGAATTAAGAATTACGGATTTATTGATGCTCTGGACGGAGCAAATCATTGACTGTTTTTACAGGGTTGAAAGTCGATACAGGCACCTCCACAAAGATGGTATTCCATCGGCTCATTGCGCCATTCCATAGTCCTGGTAACTCCAAGGCCAACAGCTCCTTACCATCTTTCGACTTGTGCGAGATAAAGCCTGTCTTCTCATCTACAAAGTCAGGTAAATAGTATGGTTTGCCATCCATATCGCGAGTAGCACAAACGAGATCTACAGGATTGAAATGCGTAGCTTGTTGCATGAGTGCTGGATCGGAGATTTGGCTGGACTCAAGGATCTGGCAAGAGATGCTACCATCCTCCTCTCGTACTAGGAATGGACCTCCACCTGGTTCACCCGTGTTCTTCACTACTCCACACACGCGTATTGGGCGCGCAAGGCGCGCACGTTCCTCCGCAGAAAGTGTAGGATCTTGGAGTCTCTCAAATGCCTTCTTTTGTTCTGTAACCAACACACCTGCAAGCAGTTGCTTATAGCGAACGGTATCCCCCTTCAATCGATCTGGTACCACGTTGTCGATATTCTTAATAAAAATCACATCTGCCGATTGCTCATTGAGGTTCTCAATCAGCGCACCATGTCCACCAGGACGGAATAGCAATTTGCCATCCGCAGTGCGGAATGGCGTACCATCGGGATTAGCAGCGAGGGTATCGGTAGAAGGTTTTTGCTCTGAATACGAGATATGGAACTTCACTCCTAGTTTTGCCTCATAGGTCGATAGGTTTTCTGCGATATGTGCCTGGAAAAGAGGCAGATGTTCGTGGCTAACGGTGAAATGTATATTCACTTCGCCCTTCGACGCTGCGTACATCGCTCCCTCTACCAGATGCTCAAGCGCAGGGGTACGAGCCCCATCTTCGTATGAATGAAATAGCAATAATCCTTTGGGTAGATTGCCGTAGTTCATATCCTTAAGCAGGTGACTAACAGCACCTTGTCCCTCCATACCTATGAGTTGATAGCCAAAAGCAAAACGGTCTTTTTCCCCAAGAAACTTCTCAATAAACTTGGTCTTCTCACCTGTTTCCAAGTACTCAAATAGGTCCTTAAACATACGGCTGGCAGCACCACTAGCAGGCACAAACTTCAGCACAGTATGTCCTTCGTCAAGATAGTCTTGCCAGGCTTTTACATAAGCGTCAATCTCCTCCTCAGTAGGATTAAGTACTCCATTTCCTACCGAAGCAGCAGAAACAATGTCAAGTTCTGGAAAACCAGTAGCAAACGCTTGGAGTTGTTTTTCGGCTTTCTCTACGGAGATGCCACGCGCCTCAAGTTGGGCGATGTCAGATGGTGTAAACATAGTATTCGTATTTCATGGTTAAACGTAAATCTAGTTTGGTCAAGCAGTAATTAGGGTTGCAAAGTTACAACTTTTTTTTGAAATAAGCAAATATATCATCATATTTCGTTGAGTAATCTCTGCTATGACTGCTGAATCACCTAAGAATAACCTATAAATCACCTAAGA
>JAZOVR010000056.1:0-14909 GCA_045658785.1 Paludibacteraceae bacterium
CTCGGGAGTATCTATTAATAATTTATAGTAAATTAGTTGTTTTATTGCAGGAAGTTGTTTCCACGCTGCCAACTCATCATAAAACAAATCACGTGCTTTTATAGAATCATTTACTGGATAGTTTAACTCTTCCACATGGTGCTTTTCATCCTTTAACAACTTATGATATGGTTTACACGGAAATAGTAGCGGAGAAAGCGGAAGCGTATCAATAATAAGAGGTTTATGGTCTAATTGAATATATTTAAGGTCATGATTGACAATGTTGTGTCCACACAGAGCAGTGGCGCAAGATAGAAATTTACTGAAATCAGCCGCAGAATGTGTATGAAGTACTGCACCATCCTCTCGTATAGCACCATAATCTTGCGCTTTATGGCTACAAACATTTACTTCTGTGTCAATAAATACTAACATATTGATATTTTTCCTTTCACCCTGCAAATGTACAAAAACTATAGTAGAGATGAAACTACTTCACACTATACGACTTCAATTCAAATTTAACTTTGTATTTGCGGTCTGCCATGTCAGATCGAACATCACTTTTATAGTAAGCATAATTTTCTCTATGTCCATAGCCGGATAAGGTGATGCTCTTTACCATGTTTGGAGCAATGGTAACAGATTTCTTGAAGTCCTGATAATCAAGCATATTGCCTTTCATATCGTAATAAATCATACGTCCACTGATTGAAGTGATAGTACTTTCTGTATTGTTCTTGAATGCAACTGTGGCATTTGATTCAAGCCAATCGTGTGCATAGTTCGCCAATGTAATGGCATTGGGATTGGTGGTAACCTTAGGTGACGTAGTGGTAGTTGTCGTTTCCGAGGAAATAGCTGTGTTTTTGGCAAGAGGAGTTTCCGTTGTAGAGTGGGGTGCAGCAGATTGCCCTTTTTTGAGGGCATTTACTTCAGCTTGCAGGGTCTTTACCTCATTTTGCAACTGCTTCACTTGCTTCTGCATGGTAGTCCATTCAGACTTGGTGATAGAAAAATCTTCATCAGTTGCAGCAACCACTTCTTCAGTAGCATTTATTTCAACATCTTCTGCTGTATTGCCAAATATGCCTACTTTCCACATCATGGCAATTATGCCAACGACTATAGCAATGATTAACAACAAATTAATCAGTCCACGTGAGGATTTTTCTTGGTATTCTTCGTTCATGATGATATAAAATTAGATTTGTTAAAGTATATAGTTTGTTTTCACCCTGCAAAGGTACAACTTTTTTCTGATATTTGCAAGGAATTTGGTGTTTTTAAGAGTACTTAACATTATATGTATCGTATCCAGCTGATATTTGTTGGCAATTAACAAAAGATCTGTAAGTGATTGAAAGATAGATACATTTGTTAATCTAATACTCTGTGGGTATCCAGCAGTGACAGCTAAACTATAAAACTCGTCCGCGCGCGTACGGGGACGTATATATCAAAACAGCTGGATATGCTGGATACTGGATACTACTTCAACCGCTCCACCAACTTCTCTACATCCTCTTCTGTGGTTGCCCAGGAGGTGACGAAGCGGACGGTGGTTTCTTTTTCTCCACGAATACCCCAGTCTTCAAAGGATACACCCTTCTCGCGTAGGTTATCCACTACTTCGTTAGGCAAAATGAAGAACTGCTGGTTCGTTGGCGAGTCGATTGCCACGCGATAGCCCTTCTTGACAAAACCCTCACGAAGTCGCTGTGCCAGCGTCACAGCATGCTGACAAATGCGCTCGTATAGATTATCGGTAAACAATGTCAAGAACTGCACGCCCAAGATCCTACCTTTGGCGCAAAGCGCACCATGTTGTTTGACCAATGGGAAGAAATGGGGTAGGGTGTCGGGATTAGCAGCCACTACTACTTCGCCAAACAATAAACCACACTTCGTACCACCAATATAGAACACATCGCACAGACGCGCAATATCTGGCAAAGTCACATCGCATGCATCAGAAGCCAACGCATAGCCCAAACGCGCACCATCCATATAGAGCGGAATATGGTGTTTGTGGCAGACCTCTGACAGCTGCTCTAGCTCGCTGAGCGAGTACAAGGTGCCATACTCCGTAGGCATAGTGATATACAACATTCCTGGTGCTACCATATGCTCGTAAGTCTCATCGCGGTAGAAATCCGTGATATAGGTATCTACCTGCTCAGCAGTTAGTTTGCCGTCTTTAGTTGGCAAGGTCAATACCTTGTGTCCGCTATGCTCAATAGCGCCACTCTCATGCACATTGATATGTGCCGTCTCGGCTGCCAACACGCCTTCATGACGGCGGAGTAGGGCATCAATCACTGTAGCGTTGGTCTGCGTGCCGCCCTCAAGAAACTGCACCAAAGCATTGGGCGCGGAGCATGCCGCGCGAATGGCTTCTTTGGCTTGTTGCGTATAAGGGTCGCAGCCATAGCCAACCGTATGTTCAAGATTGGTCTCCACTAAACGGCGCATCACCTCTGGATGCGCTCCTTCCATATAGTCGCTGTCGAAATATATCATAGGTGATTGTATTTTATTTTTTAGCTCCTTGCCCTTGCGGGCAGAAATCTTATTAAATCTTATTTCACTGATTCTGATTTTATTGCCACCGCTAGCACTCACTTCGTTCGTCCGCTGAATCTTCAGTAAATACCTTCGGTTTAAACTACTTGGCGAGCTAGCGCCAAGCACAAAACCAATGGTGCTGTTATTTCGCCAATGCGAGGGCTTGGCGTCCCATATCCGTCATCAGTCCGCGTGCTTCGAGGTCGGCACAGCGTTGTTTGTTGAGTTCCGTCCAATGGCTGCGTTTGCGGCGTGGCGACAAGCGTTGTGCTAGTCTGCCATCGGGTAAACGTTTCAGCGTGGAGTCAATCCAACCAAAGCATAATGCCTCCTCCACCACATCAATGTAGGGAAGACAATTGCCACACTCCGCAGGGCGTCGCACGCGGTACATAGCTATCCAACATTCCTTGTCGGTAGCGGCATGCTTCTCAAACCACTTGCGCAACTGTGCGCGACGACTAAATTCTAGTAGGTTGGTTATTTCCATGTTTGTTGTTAAATACAATTATTGTCAATTTAGACGTCAATTAATGACAATTATTTTATAACAAAAATTATAAACAATTAATCCAAAATTATTTTATTATTTAAGACAATTGGGGTCAATTTTGTTGTCAATTATCGTCAATTATTTTTTTTACAAAAATACGCTTTGCTACAAAAATATTTAAAAATCAAGGAGTATATTTTGTTTTTGCTCTAATGAATGCAGCAAACTGCATTGGAGAGCAAAACAAAAATATATTTCCTATTAACGACAATATTGACAACATTGCGCCCAAATCAATACCCTTGGGCGCTTCTATGGAATTAATAAAAACTTATCTCCTTTTTGACCACGAACGACCGCTGGAGGTGCTGTAGTATAGTCCTTTGGATGTCTGCGCCAACAATTCTCGACCGCCATCCATCAAAGATTGAAACTCACCGCAAGAGCTACTGTTGTATCTGGACGACCAACTGCGTCCCTGCGAGGTGGAGTAGTATATGCCTTTGCTCGTAACTGCCAGCAGTTCATTGCCATAGGGCAAGAGGTCGATAAACTCGCCGCAGGAACTACTACTGTATCGCGTGGACCAACTGCGACCTTGTGAAGTGGAATACTCAATGGTTTTCTTGGCAGGGTTGATGCGAATCATCTCGCTGCCCAGCATGATCATTTGTGGCATAATATAATGAATTAAAATTATGCTGCAAAGGTACATTTTTTTTCGCATATATACAAATTTTTGAGTTGAAAAAGTTTAATATTAAGACCGCTTCGCTGAGAGAAGTTAGACCGCTATACTGTTAGATGTTAGACCCTCGGAATCTCTCAGTCCAAAGGACGGTCTTCCTTCAACATTTTCTCTACCATGTCAATGCATAGGGTGATCATCACTGCGCTGATGATGCTGATAACTAATGTGGTTAATACGTTCATAATTTTAATAGTTTTAAAAGTTCTAAAGGTAATTTTTGAAATCGGGTGCAAAGGTACTGCAGCAGACTGCTAAAACTTGTCAGTATCTCAAGAAAAATGCACTTTTTTGCATTTTTTGTTTAGAGGACGCACCTTTGGGTGCTACTGTTTAGTGATTATAGAGGGACAGAGGGACAGCAGGGACAGCTATTTTTAAACTTACGTCCCTGCATACGCGCGGACGAGACATAGAAATTTGCTGTCCCTGCTGTCCTGCTGTCCCTTATTACGAGGATTAAAATGGATAGGAATGCGACATAAAAACTGTTGTTACACACCGTTACATGCATTCGCCTTGAAATGTATATGTTTTTTTTAAAAATTATACCCATAAAAATTTGGAAATTCGAAAATTTTGTTGTATCTTTGCATAAAAATTAGACAAGCCTAAAATCTCCTTAACGGAGTTTGCACAGATTGGAAATGTATAGGTATTGTAACCGCAACAAATAGTGCGGTTATTGTCCGGTTATTGTGCGGTAATAGTGCGGTGCGAGGAGGAAAACTGAAAGGTGAAAACGGAAAACGGAAAACTGAAAGAAATACTAACCTTAATTAAAAACTAAAATTTATGTCACAAGTAACTTACATGGCACCCGTGGAAGAGGTGCGCGGAAAAATCTGTATGAATCGTGGCAATGACTCAGTCATGGTCACACGTCGCAAATGTTATGGAAAAACTAAAAACGGAACTCCGAGATTAGGTCCAAAAGAGATGTACACCTATCATCTGCATAAAGGAAAATGGTCGGCAGGCGTAGAAGCTAATCGTGAACTCTTCAAAGTGGCGCAAAAGCAAGCTATTGCTGAAATGAATAATCCCGAGCGTTTGATATATTGGCAAACGCTCTTTGAGCAGCAACTTGACCATCCTCAACAAGGCGAAAAACAGTACGTTAAACTACAATGTTATATCGCTGCACAACTGCTCAAAGCACTAAAAGCAGGGTAGGGGCTTTTCAAAAAAAAATACTCGTAATGCTTGCGTATGTTCATTTTTTGTTGTACTTCAGACATCTGCCTTGGCTTTATAAGCCGCACATATAACTACGCTTAAAGCCAATTCCCCCGTAGCTACGGTCGCGCTATGCAGCACATACTACAGACACTCGCACTTTTTATAAGAAAATCGGCTTTGCCTTATTGTACGACCTTAATCCTCACTATTATGAGCAAGCTCCCATAGTGGGACTAAAGTCGTACAAATAGATTGAATCTATTATTTTCTTATAAATATTGCTCGTTACTTGCGTATGTTCATTTTTTGTTGTACCTTTGCATACGCTTTTTATGAACGAACTAACAAGGCTGACTATATGAAAAAAAGTCAATTGATTATTAGCGGATTATGTAAACTCCTGTGTGGCATAGCCTTGATTGGTTTGCTACTCTTTTGGCCTGCAGGAACATGGCACTATTGGCAGGCATGGATGCTGCTTGCCTTGCTGTTTGTACCAATGACCTGCATGGGTATTTGGCTGCTAATCTCTATGCCTGAACTATTAGCTAAACGGCTGAACAACAAAGAGAAAGAGCAGACACAAAAGCATGTGGTAGCTCTGTCGGGATTGATGTTTATTGGCGGCTTTGTCCTCTGCGGGTTTGACCACCGCTTCGCGTGGTCCAGTTTGCCCCTGTGGGCGACTATTGTCGCCTCGGTAGTCTTTTTTGTTGGGTATGTGCTATACGCCGAAGTATTGCGCGAGAATGCCTACTTGTCAAGAACGGTTGAAGTGCAAGAGAATCAACAACTTATTGATACTGGATTATACGGCATTGTGCGTCATCCGATGTACACAGCCACTTTGCTTATGTTCCTATCAATGCCGATAGTGTTGGGCTCCGCTTGGGCATTATTGATCTTTGGTGTTTATCCCGTACTTATTATCCGACGTATCTTAAACGAGGAGCAGGTGCTTGCGGCAGGACTACCTGGATATATAGATTACCAGCAACGCGTTCGCTGGCGCCTAGTACCAGGTATTTGGTAGGATAGGAGGATAGATAAAATCTATTATTTTCAAAAAAATATGCTCGTTTACTTGCGTATGTGCGTAATTTTTTGTACCTTCGAGGACACCGACCTCGCTACGCTCGCCCACCTCGAAATTACAGTAGCGAAATGCGGTAAATACTCCAGTACACTCGCAATCATTTGCAACAATAAGTTAGCACTTAATCATCCTATCATTTAGCATCTCACAACTAAGCAAGCTTGAATGAGTGCTAAATGATAGGCTGCGATAGATGTCAAATCTATCTTTTTTACAAATAATTTCTCGTTTTACTTGCGTATTTACATTTTTTGTTGTAACTTTGCGCGTTTTTTTGTGTGGAGAAGAGTAGGGGATGGAATCGTAAATAAAAATAAGACCGTGTATCCAGAATCTAACAGCGAACATCGTGAGCGTTCCAACAATGAGTAAAACGAATGATCCGACAACGCAAGTGGTCTGACAGCAAAGCGGTCATAAAAGAATATATACATTATGTTTAGAACGAATACTTGTGGCGAGCTTCGCCTCGCCGATGCAGGCAAAACAGTGACCCTGGCAGGATGGGCACAACGAATCCGCAAAATGGGCGGTATGACATTCATTGACCTTCGTGACCGCTATGGTATCACGCAGCTCGCTTTCCAATCCGACGGCAGCGCAGAGCAAGACGCACTCTTGGAGAAAGCCAATGGGGTAGGGCGTGAGTTCGTGCTCCAAGTAACAGGCGAAGTGATTGAGCGTCAGAGCAAGAACACACAGATTCCTACTGGCGAAATTGAAATTAAAGTAGCCGAGATGAATATCCTCAACGCAGCCGTTACTCCTCCTTTCACTATCGAGGACGAGACCGACGGTGGCGATGATATTCGTATGAAATACAGATACTTAGACTTGCGTCGTAATTGCGTAAGAAAGAACCTCGAACTCCGCCACAAGATGGCCTTTGAGGTGCGCCGTTACTTGGACGAGAAGGGCTTCTTGGAGGTAGAGACACCAGTACTTGTGAACTCAACCCCAGAGGGCGCACGCGACTTTATCGTGCCAAGCCGTATGAATCCAGGACAGTTCTATGCGTTGCCACAAAGTCCACAAATCTTGAAGCAGCTGTTGATGGTCAGCGGATTTGACCGTTACTTCCAAATCGTGAAATGTTTCCGCGACGAGGACCTGCGTGCAGACCGCCAACCAGAGTTCACCCAGATTGACTGCGAGATGTCGTTCGTAGAGCAAGAGGATGTATTGCAACTTTTCGAAGGCATGTCTAAGCACCTATTCAAGTCTATTCTCAATATTGACCTGCCTGACTTCCCACGTATGACATGGGCTGACGCAATGAAATATTATGGTAGCGACAAGCCAGATACACGCTTTGGAATGCAGTTCGTGGAGCTGCACGATATTTTCCACGCTATTGAGGAGCAAAAAGAGGAGAAATTCAGCGTATTTGCTAATGCTGCTTATATCGGCGGTATCTGCGCTACAGGTTGCGCTACATACACCCGCAAGCAATTGGATGCATTGACTGACTACGTAAAACGCCCACAGATTGGTGCGAAAGGTATGGTTTATGCCCGCGTAGAGGCAGATGGCAACGTGAAGTCAAGCGTAGATAAGTTCTATACTCAAGAGCAATTGCAAGAGGTGGCTAAGGCGATGAACGCTAAGCCAGGTGACTTGATTCTCATTCTCTCTGGCGACGATGCGATGAAGACCCGTAAGCAACTCTGCGAGCTTCGTCTGGAGGTCGGCAAACAACTCGGACTCCGCGATCCTAAGAAGTTCTCATGCCTCTGGATTGTGGATTTCCCAATGTACGAGTGGAGCGACGAGGAGCAACGATTGATGGCTATGCACCATCCATTTACAAGCCCAAAACCAGAAGATATCCCATTGATGGACACCGATCCAGCCGCTGTACGTGCCAACGCTTATGACATGGTTATCAACGGTGTAGAAGTAGGTGGCGGTAGTATCCGTATCCACGATGCAGCACTTCAACAACGCACCTTCGAGATCCTAGGCTTCACACCAGAAGAGGCACAACTCAAGTTCGGCTTCCTGATGAACGCCTTTAAGTTCGGTGCGCCACCTCATGGCGGATTGGCATACGGTTTGGATCGTTTCGTGAGCTTGTTCGCTGGCTTGGACAGTATACGCGACTGCATCGCATTCCCAAAGAACAACCAAGGTCGTGATGTGATGCTAGGTGCTCCTGGTCTCGTAGATCAAAAGCAATTGGATGAGCTGATGATTGATCTGAGAGAGATTAAGGAGTAATCTTAACTGAATTTATTTTTAAGACAATTATCGTCAATTAGATTGTCAATATTTGTCAATTCAAAGTTTATATTTGTTTTTGCCCATATGAATGCAGCAATATTCTGCATTAGTGGGCAAAACAAAAATAATTGATATTTCTTATAAATAATTTCGATATATTAAATAAATGCTAATTTAGATTATGTAAAATAGCGTTTATAGAGAAGTACCCTATATAATTAATTGAAACTGAAACATTGAAACTTTAGAACCTTGAAACTTTTAAAACTCACGAAGTGACTATGACCTACTTTGATGATTTATTAGAAACGCAAAATCAGCCAGACGTGGAATATATCCCTCTGGTGGATGAAACCGACGACGCAATCGAACCTAAACTGAAAGATGGCGACGTGCTGGGCGTACTACCGCTCCGCAATATGGTACTGTTCCCTGGCGTGTTATTGCCTGTGACTGTGGGACGACCCAAATCTAAGAAATTAGTAGCTACTGCCTTCAAGAATGACCAACTACTAGCTGTATGCTGCCAAAAGGCACAAGACGTGCAAGAGCCTTCCGAAGAAGATATATTCCCTGTCGGCACAGCAGGACGCGTGATGCGTACCCTTGACATGCCTGACGGCAATCTCATGGTGATTCTTGAAGGTGTGGAACGTATTCATATTCAGGAGATTGTGGGCGTTCGACCTTATATGAAAGCCCGTGTGCAGATTCTGACGGAGCACTTCCCAAAGCGCAATGATAAGGAATTTGTGGCATTGGTGAGTAGTCTGAAAAACGTAGCCGAGAAGATTATCAAGAGCATGGAGAACTTGCCTGCTGAAGCAGGTATGACTCTGCGTAGCATTGATAATCCCCCTACTCTGGTCAACTATATCTGCGGAAACTTTGGCGTTCGCATCGCTGAGAAACAGCAACTTCTGGAGATTGATTCCATCAAAGATCGTGCACTCTCTCTACTCGAAATCCTCAACAACGAGGTGAAGATGCTGGAGATGCGCAAGGATATTCAAAACAAAACCAAAGAGGATTTGGATCGCGAACAGCGCGAATACCTGTTGCACCGTCAGATGGAGACCATTCAGAAGGAATTGGGCGACTCCGACGAACAACAAGTGAATGCGATGCTTGAGCAATCGAAGCAAAAAAACTGGGGCGAGAAGATGCAAGCTACTTTCGAGAAAGAACTCAAGAAGTTGCGCCGCATGAACTCCCATTCGCCAGAGTATGCTACCCAACAAAACTACCTCGATACCCTACTCGACTTGCCTTGGAACGAATATTCCGAAGACAACTACGATATTCGCCATGCACAAGAGATCTTGGACAAAGATCATTATGGTATGGAGAAAATCAAAGAGCGTATCATTGAGTATCTGAGCGTGCTGAAAATCAAGGCATTAAGCAATAATCCAGATAAGATGAAAGCCCCTATCCTGTGCCTCTATGGCCCTCCGGGTGTGGGTAAAACAAGTTTGGGTCGCTCAATTGCGGAGGCACTAGGTCGCAAGTATGCGCGTATCAGTTTGGGTGGTTTGCACGACGAAGCAGAGCTTCGTGGTCACCGTCGTACCTACATCGGAGCAATGCCTGGTCGCATCATCGAGAATATCCGCAAAGCAAAGACTTGCAACCCTGTCTTTGTGTTGGATGAGATTGACAAGATTGGTGCCGACTACAAGGGTGATCCTACGAGTGCACTATTGGAAGTGCTTGACCCAGAGCAGAATAGCACTTTCCACGACAACTACTTGGATGTGGATTATGATCTGAGCAAGGTGTTGTTTATTGCCACAGCCAACTCATTAGACACAATACCTCGCCCACTGCTTGATCGTATGGAACTTATCGAGATGACGGGCTATTTGCAAGAAGAGAAAGAGGAGATCGCTAAGCGTCACCTTATCCCTAAGGAACTCAATAACCACGGACTCAAAACGTCTCAACTCAAATTCAAGAAAGCGATCATCTCGGCCATCATCGACGGCTATACACGTGAGTCGGGTGTGCGTGGCTTGGAGAAGCGTATCGCTGCTGTCTGCCGTAAGGTGGTCACTAAGATTGCACTCGAAGAGCCTTATAATGTGACGGTTACTGAGGAAGACCTCGTCACTTATCTCGGCAAGCAACGCTATTCGCGCGATGAGTGGGAGACCAACAAATACATTGGTGTTGTCACAGGTTTGGCATGGACGCAAGTGGGCGGTGAGATTCTCTTCATCGAGACCTCTCTTTCGCCTAGTAAGACCCCTACTCTCACGCTCACAGGTAACTTGGGCGATGTGATGAAAGAATCTGCTACTATCGCACTTGGCTATATCAAAGCGCATGCTGAGCAATTTGGTATCGCACGCAAGAAACTCGACACCACATCTGTACATATCCACGTGCCAGAAGGCGCTATTCCAAAGGATGGTCCTAGTGCAGGTATCACGATGACCACCGCCCTTGTCAGCGCATTCACAGGCAAGAAAGTGCGTCCTCGTATCGCCATGACAGGCGAGATGACCTTACGCGGTAAGGTATTGCCTATCGGTGGCGTGAAAGAGAAACTGCTAGCAGCTAAGCGCGCTGGTATCACCGATATCGTACTCTGCGAGAAGAACCGCAAGGATGTGGACGAGATTCCAGAGAAATACCTCAAGGGATTGAAGTTCCACTATGTGCAAGACATCCAAGAGGTTATTGACTTTGCACTAATGTAAAAGCGCAATATAATAAAAGACCGTAATTTCTAGAAAATTACGGTCTTTTATTATTACTTATTAAATCAAAAGTCAGAATGCATACTTATTATACATCGGACTTGAGGAGATTTCTATCTTATAGTGCGTGGTCGCAGTAGTAGCAGCGTACAACTCCTTCTTTGTCGGTGTATGCTTTCTTTTCCACAGGTTCGGTAGTCACGATGCAACGATCGTTGCTACAGAGTTGGTCTGTGAGGAAAGTGTCCACCTTGTGCGATTCTTCAGCATCTTTCCATGAGAGCAAAGTGTAGATGAGTGCCATGCGCACATACTTGCCATTCTCCACTTGGCGGAAATACGCAGCGCGTGGGTCTTTGTCCACATCCACGGTAATCTCGTTGACGCGAGGTAGTGGGTGTAGCACCACCATATTCTCCTTGGCAAGCGCCATTTTCTCGGTATCGAGGATGAAGGCATCTTTCAAACGCTCATACTCAGCAGGGTCGTCGAAGCGCTCTTGTTGTACGCGAGTCATGTACAAAACATCGAGAAGAGGCATTGCTTCTTCGATAGTAGCGTATTCGCTGTAGTTGTCACCCAACTCGTGCTTCATATAGTCTGGCAGACGAAGCTCTTTAGGAGAGATGAGTACGAAATGTACGCCCTCGTAACGTTTCATCGCTTTGATGAGCGAGTGGACGGTACGACCGTACTTGAGGTCGCCGCAAAGACCAATAGTTAGGTGGTCGAAATGGCCTAACTCACGACGAATAGTGAGCAGGTCGGTTAGCGTTTGTGTTGGGTGTGCATGACCGCCATCGCCAGCATTGATGATAGGAATACGGCTATACTCGCTAGCTACACGAGGAGAACCCTCTTTGTAGTGGCGCATAGCGATGATGTCGGCAAAAGAGCTGACCACACGGATGGTGTCGGCTACTGTCTCTCCTTTGCTGACACTACTGGTCTTGGCATCGGAGAAGCCAAGTACATTACCACCCAACTCCATCATGGCAGCTGTAAAGCTGAGACGGGTACGGGTGCTAGGTTCGTAGAAGAGTGTAGCGAGTTTCTTGCCATGGCAAGCCTCGGCGTACATCTCCTTATTGTTAATGATATCCAAAGCGCGGTTGATAATCACATCTACCTCGGCTGTGGTTAAATCTACGGAATCAATTAGGTGTCGCATTTATTCGGTTTATTTCATCCAACTTTCGTCGGAAGGGTTATTGCGGAATTTGATGAGGCGCTCTTTGTCTTCAGGAGCGATATATGCTTTGTCGGCAGCTACCTCTACAAGGGTATCGAGGTCGCAAAGACTAACATTCTTTACTTCGGCTGCAGCCAAACGCTCCAGACCTTTCTTCATGCCGTAGGTGAAGATCCTCACTATACCAAGAACCTCTGCACCTGCTTCACGGAGGACATTCACTACCTCGATGCAGCTGCCGCCGGTAGAGATAAGATCCTCTACGACAACGACTTTCTGACCAGGGAGAAGTTTGCCTTCGATCTGGTTGCCACGACCATGATCCTTGGCTCCGCTGCGTACATAACCCATAGGGAGGTCGAGGATAGTAGCAGTGATAGCTGCGTGAGCGATACCTGCGGTAGAAGTACCCATAAGTACCTCTGCCTGAGGATAATGCTCGCGGATGAGTGCTGCGAGGCCGTTCTCTACATCGTTGCGCACTTGGGTGTCGCTCAGCGTGAGACGGTTGTCGCAATAGATAGGACTCTTGATACCACTAGCCCATGTGAATGGCTCGTTTGGACGAAGGAAGACGGCTTTGATTTTGAGCAAGTCTTCGGCGATAAGTTGTTTCATATTGTGTAGAATTGTTTTGTTCAACGTTGTAAAGATGTTTTTCTAGTAACTATTCATTATCTTGTATAGAACGGCTTTCTTTTGCGGCTTCTATGGATTTCTGTAGTTGGCGTAATAAAACTTCTTTAGAAGGAAGTTCTGTAAAGTATTGCGCAACACGGATACCTGACTTATCCAATTGCAGAAGTTCTATCTGCTCTCCACTTCCTTCCGTACAAAGCAACAATCCAAGAGGTGTTTCTTCTCCGAGTTGCATCTCATATTTTTCTAACCAACGCAGGTACAATTCCATTTGACCTTTATATTGAGCTTTAAAACTTCCCAATTTAAGGTCGATAGCTATTAAGCGATGTAGTTTGCGGTGGTAGAATAGCAAGTCTAAATAGAAATCTTCTCCATCAATAATCATTCGTTTTTGACGCTCAACAAATGTAAATCCAGAACCAAGTTCCATAATAAATTGCTCCAAATGCGCCACTAGGCTATCTTCTAGAGATTTTTCTGAGTACATCCCCCTAAGACCTGTAAACTCTAAAAAATAAGGACTCTTAAATACTAAATCTGGTGACAACGTATCATTCTCGCGCAAATCAACTAACTCCTGCATTATAAGTTCTTTCGGCTTGGTAGCAATTGCCGTACGCTCATAAAGCATTCCATCTATTTTAGCACGTAACATATCACGTCCCCAATTTTCAGTTGCTGCCATCGTAAGATAAAACTCGCGTTGAAGTGAATCTTTCAAAGAGAATACTTCTACGAAGTGACTCCAAAACAATTTGGTCGCAAGTTGCGACACAATTTGAAAATCTGGAAATAACTGAGCAAATGTCATCATTCGACGGATATTCCGTGGTTCAAATCCCTTTCTACCGTATTCCTCTTGCAATTGTGTCGCAATTTGCGACACAATTTGTTTGCCGTACTCAGCACGCTCATAATTCAACACATCACGGTTGATGCGATCACCGATATTCCAATACATCATTGTTACCTCATACTTTGCACAAGATGCTACACGAGAACGTGCCGCATTTATTATCTGCCGCAAGTCATTAAGGATTTCTGATGAAATCAAATCGGTTGAATTTATAATCTCCACATCTACCATAATCTTGTGTGTTATATCTAATCTTGTTTCAAAATTGCTTAATATATGGGCAATATACAGATATAATCGGGCGCAAAGGTACAAATTTTCTGGCGAATATGCAAGAAAATAAGCAGAAAGTTTTTTAACAAACTACATTTTGTAAAATCTGGTGTAAAATTCCTTGCAAATTAGGCGATCACCATAGGAGATCTCTGGGACTTCTGTGGGCTTTCTGTGGCTTTTTTGATGCGCCTCTATATATTATAGTAATGCCGTATTTTCGGCATTATGCTACTTTTGTGCCGAAGATTTGAGAAAGCGGAGGGTAAAATAATATATACAACACGCGGGAAGTGTAGTGTTTACTATGCTTCCCGCGTGAGTGTATTTTTTTTGAAAAAAGTTTTCGAGTGCCGAAAGTTGTGCCGAAAGTTTAATAATCTATTTCAAGTTGACTGCGGGCTAGGCGACCACTTCGCGACCACTGTAGCACATCTGTTGCCTAAATGTGCCCTATCTGTGGCGATTGTGTTTTTACCTTTACATTTCCGCACCGCGCGTTGTCTGTCTTCTCTACCGCGAACATCGAACGCTCTGCCACAACTTATAATTTCTTCCATGTGACAGCAACCCCTCATACGATTGTAGCGATGCCATTACTTTCTCCCTATTCTCCCATGGCAAATGTTTGAGTTTCTCACGCATTCGCGACACCATGGGTCGGCTGGCATACTGCCTATACGGCTTCACATACGCACCCAAGAACTCCACTCCATGCCATGTCGTAACTATCTTTGTCTTACCATCATTGATTGCCAAGTCCAATCGAGTAGCCAACATCTGCTTTACCCGCTCCGCAACCACCAACAGTTGTTCCCTATCCGCGCTAACCACGTAAAAATCATCCACATACCTGCCATAGTGCCTGCATCTCAACTTACGTTTTACATATTGGTCCAACACATTCAAATACACATTGCTAAACAACTGACTCGTCAAATTTCCTATC
>JAZOVR010000057.1:0-1116 GCA_045658785.1 Paludibacteraceae bacterium
CTGCATTACGCTAGTGTAACCAAACTCCTTCATAAGAGCAGGAACGATCTGCTCCTTGTACTGTGTTTTGAGTGTTGGTACGTATGCCATTATTTGATCTCCTCTCCTGACTTTTTAGCGTAACGAACTAATTTACCATTCTCGCCTGCCTTACGACCTACTCGAGTTGGCTTGCCACTCTTTGGATCCAAAACCTGCAAGTTTGAGATGTGAATCGGAGCCTCCTGCTCTACGATTCCACCCTGAGGGTTCTGTGCGTTTGGCTTTGTAGCCTTCTTGCACATATTTACGCCCTCTACGATAGCACGCTGCTTCTGAGCGTTTACCGACAAGACCTTGCCCTGCTGACCTTTGCTATCACCAGCGTTGACGTAAACCATGTCCCCTTTCTTAATATGTAACTTAACTGACATCTTGTTTCGGTTTTAATATTACAATACTTCAGGTGCCAATGAGATGATCTTCATATACTGGTCGCGCAACTCACGTGCTACTGGACCAAAGATACGAGTACCACGCATCTCACCCTGGTTATTAAGAAGAACTACGGCGTTGTCGTCAAAACGAATGTACGAACCGTTGGCACGTCTGATCTCCTTGGTTGTTCTAACTACCACCGCCTTTGAAACGGTACCTTTCTTCACGTCACCCGATGGGCTTGCGCTCTTTACAGATACAACGATCTTATCGCCGATTGATGCGTAGCGACGCTTTGTTCCGCCAAGTACGCGGATGCAAAGAACCTCCTTCGCACCGCTGTTATCTGCTACTACGAGTCTACTTTCTTGCTGTATCATAACTACTTAGCTCTTTCAATGATTTGTACTAATCTCCAACGCTTGGTCTTGCTCAATGGGCGAGTCTCCATAATGCGTACTGTATCGCCCTCACGTACTGACTCGTCCAAGCACTCAGCTACAAACTTAGTGGTCTTGTTAACGAACTTACCGTAGATAGGGTGCTTAACCTTACGCGCAACGGCAACCACAATGGTCTTCTCCATTTTGTTGCTGACAACCAACCCAATACGCTCTTTTCTAAGATTTCTTTCCATAGTGGTAATTAACATTTAGGGTTCTTCTGACGCAGAATTGTCAGCATACGAGCTATATCTCT
>JAZOVR010000058.1:0-5093 GCA_045658785.1 Paludibacteraceae bacterium
CTTTGCCATCTCCTCTCGAAGAAATAATCGTTTCTCTTCTTCAGTAGATAAGCGATTATATTCTTCCATTTGCTGAACCTCGGCAATACGAGTTTGAATAGCAAAATATGTTTGAGCCTGAGCAACAATGGTTTTGCTTGGGTCAGCATTCTGAACAGTCAAATAGCAGGCGTAGCGAGTAAGTTTAACGGCATCCATTTCGCGCTCGGCTCCAGAACCAATTGCTACCATTTCGAGGATATCCTCGAAATGGTTATGAATTTCTTGACCGCTATTTGTGCAAGCTACTTTTGCTTTCTCTATGACTGGTAAGAAATGGCGGTGTTCAGTATATTCAAGAACTTTCCACAAATCTCTTGATGACCAATATTCGATGCCATTTTTATCTATCTTCTTGATGCTTTCAAATATGGCAGTTGCTTTCTTTGTTAATCTCGTTCCCATAATTTACTTTTTTACAGTCCCAATTCTTTCAAATACTCCTTCATTTTGGCTTGCACCTCGGCAAGTTCGGTTTCGAGGGCGTCAATCTCCTGCTGAACGGCAACAATATCAATCTCAGCCTCCTCCTCGTAGGTATCGACATAGCGAGGAATATTGAGATTGTAATCGTTCTCCTCAATTTCTTTGCGAGTGGCTACATAGGCATATTTCTCCTCGGCTACGCCTGTGGGAAGTTTGCCGTCAGCAAATGCACGATAGGTCGAAACGATATGCTCGATATCCGCATCACGCAGGCGGTTTTGGTTTTTGCCATTCTCAAACTCGTGGCTGGCATCGACAAAGAGTACATCGTCGCCTTTTTTCGCCTTATTGAAGATGGCGATAGCGGCAGGAATACCAGTGCCATAGAAAAGGTTTGCAGGCAGACCGATAACGGCTTCAAGGAGATTCTCCTCAACGGTTTGCTGACGGATCTTACCCTCGCTTGCGCCTCGGAAAAGCACACCGTGAGGAATAACAACGCCCACCTTGCCGTGCTCGTTAGCAACCTCAAGCATATGGCTTATAAATGCCCAGTCACCCTTGCTCTTTGGCGGTACGCCTCGCCAGAAGCGGTTATATTGGTCGTTTGGTGCCTCGTCTGCGCCCCATTTTTCAAGGGAAAATGGCGGGTTTGCCACAACGGTGTCGAACTTCATCAGCGCATCGCCATCTTTAAGCTTAGGATTACGCAGTGTGTCGCCCCAACGGATAACGGCACTATCAAAGCCGTGCAGCAACATATTCATCATAGCCAGCGCCCAAGTACTACCATTGAGCTCCTGACCATAGAGCGAGAAATTATCCGAGTCGACCTCACGACCCGCCTTAATAAGCAGTGAGCCCGAACCACAAGTAGGGTCGCAGATACGTGAGCCAGGGGCGCTCTTGGTTAGTTTGGCGAGTAGAGTAGAGACTTCCTTTGGAGTAAAAAATTCCCCCGCCTTCTTGCCTGCATCGCTAGCGAAGTGCTCTATAAGGAACATATAGGCATCGCCTATGACATCGTTGTTGTTGAGGTGCGACTCATCAAACTGCAACTTCTCGTCTGCAAAGTCCTCTAAGAGTTGTTTGAGGCGCACATTACGATCTTTCACCTCGCCCAGATTGCTGCTATTGAAGCTGATATTGCGGAAGATACCACTACCGTCCTCGCTATTGAGTTTCTCGCGATTAGCATTCTCCAAATCGACAAGGGCAATATCTATCAGCTCGCCGATGTTTACCGCATTGCGGTTGTCGTAGAGGTAGTAGAAAGAGCTTGTCTCTGGAACCTGAAAACGCTCACGGCGCATAGCTCGCTGAGCACGTTCCTCGTCGCCATCGTATCTATTGAGATACTCAGCATACTTCGATTTATTAACATCGCTGACATATTTCAAGAAGAGCATTGTCAGGATGTAATCCTTGTACTGGCTCGGATCAACTACGCCTCGGAAGGTGTCGCAGGCTTTCCATACAACTTTGTTGATTTCGTCTTGGGTAATCTTTGTGCTCATTACTATATGTTTTTTATCATTTTATATTCTAAAATCTGTTTGCGTCTTTCAGCGATAGCTGCATATAATTGTTGCTCGCGTTTTTGAAGTTTTGAAAGTTCAATATACCTTCTTTGCCTCTCTACCGAAGGGACTGGTATTTCCAAATCTCCAAGTGTTGCCTTCGAAATAGACATTATGGATGTACCGCGAGCCTGGACTGCCAAAGTGTTTTGTGTAGTCGGGAGATTAAGATACCACGCCACGAATTCAGGCAAGATGGCAGATTTGTCGTGCAGGCGTATCACCAAAAATGATGGAGAAGCCACACATTTTTGCTCAATCTCTGGAACAATCACACACATATTATTATTACCTTTGGACGCCAGAAGCAAATCACCAGCAGCCAATAAGTGCTTTTGATTGGTAACGATAATTGTAGGCAGAGTAGTGTTGCGTAACTCGCCATTACCATCAAAATCACTTTGCTGAAGGTAAAGTGCATTCGGATTCGGGACCACCTTGGCAAATACGCCTGTTTGTATAACTGCTATGTTGTGTAATTTTATCATTTCATTTAATTTTGCACTACAAAGGTAAAAAGATGTGGTCAAATATCAAAATTATTTCTCAATAATCTTTCTACTAAATTTGAGTATGCGCGACTTTCTTCACTCTGTGAAGAAAAAAATCGCATAACTATTGAATTTATGTATACATATTGTTCGCATTCAGACATTACGAGCAAAAATATGATGTGAATTATATTTGGTGTATTTCAGTTCAGTTGCAAGGTTTACAACATTCGTTACTATTTTAGGCTAGGATCTTTTTTCAATTATATTAACAGAACAATTGGTATATTCTTATCATAAAATCATCAATTCTGCCCGACTTTGGAGGGTGGGATGTCGATAGGTAGTTTTGGGACGCCTAACGCATTTCGGGTGCCCCAAAACACAACTTGCTAACTTTGTTAACTTCGTTGATTTTTCTTCCGCTCGCTTTGTGCATATGCAAGCATCTGCGCACTCGCTTACTCGAAAAATTCTTTTGAACATAAATTTCCAGTGCCTGGAAATTATTACACATTCCCTTCTTTTTAGCTCAATAATTAACCCGCTTGGAATGGTTGGTCATATGCTCTGTTATGACCAATAGACAATGTGACCATATGACCAACCAATAATCTTTCAACCATCTGGAGTCGCTTCAAAATGTAATCTAATGACACTTGACGACACGTAATGTCGGGATTGCTGAGCGTATTGTTTTTTGTTTTTACTTAGCGGTTGAAAGCCACAAGTAAGCGAGAGCAAAGCGAGTTTACTTGCTTGCCGAGCGAAAGTGGGTTCGTGAAACAATACGAATGTTTAATGTAAAATGAAATAGTTATGGAGATTGTCAGCATTGAGAAAAAGACCTTTGAGGAACTTGTGGCGCGCCTCGGGCACTTCGTTAAGCGAATGGATAGTATTAACCGCCAACGCAGTGGTAGGCGTATGAGCGATTGGATGGACAATCAAGACGTTTGTCAAGTCTTGAAGATTAGTCCTCGCACTTTGCAAACCCTTCGAGAAATACAATGGTGAGCAACATGTATGTAATAACATCAAGCAGTTGAAATATAGAACCTTACGCCTTTTACTAACAAGAAAAGTAAAAGTTTATCTAGTTATTTCTGTAAGTTAGCATGAAGTGATTAAGTGAGCTATTCTCGTCATATTTTGATGCGAATAGCTTGCTTTTTCGCATCATTGCACTATCTTTGCATTAAATTCTATGGATTATGAGGCCTTTGTATATATGGCAGCAGCCCACTTGGGCAAAGTTTACTTGGGATAATGAGAAGTTGATAACCCTTCTCTCTAAGGTACGCAACCTCGAAGGTCGTGTACTTGGATTGATGAGTGGCCTTGGCTTTAGCGTTCAGAATACCACCTCGCTTGATGTGATGGTGGAGGATGTGTTGCGTTCATCTGAGATTGAAGGAGAATTGCTTAATGCTGACCGTGTACGTTCTTCTATTGCTCGTCATCTTGGAATAGAGACAGAAGGTCTGCCAGAGCCAGACCACTATACTGAAGGCGTGGTTCAAGTTATGCTCGATGCAGTAAGGAATAGCAATGAACCTCTGACGCATGATAGATTATTCAACTGGCATGCAGCTCTTTTCCCAACAGGACGTAGCGGTATGTATCCTATAACTGTTGCTGCATATCGTGTGGGTGCAGAGCCTATGCAGGTCGTTTCCGGAGCAATGGGTAGGGAGAAAGTGCATTATGAGGCTCCAGCCTCGGGGGATGTACCCGCAATGATGGATGAGTTTTTAGCATGGATAAATGACCAGCAGGATATAGACCCAATCTTGAAGGCTGCTATTGCTCATCTTTGGTTTGTAACCATCCACCCCTTTGATGATGGTAATGGTCGTTTAACCAGAACTATTACTGATATGCTTTTGGCGAAGGCTGATGGCATGCCTCATCGTTTTTACAGCATGTCGGCAGAAATATTACGTGAGCGAAAGGGCTACTACGCAGCTTTAGAGAAAACTACAACGGGTGGTATGGATATAACTATTTGGCTTGAGTGGTTCTTACAGACACTTCGTAATGCTATACTTCGCTCTGAAACGACAGTACAGAGAGTCGTTAAGAAATCACTGTTTTGGCAACAGTACAGAGAGGTGGCTATGAACGAGAGACAAGTGAAGGTAATAAATATGCTTTGGGATGGCTTTGATGGAAAGCTTACAACTTCTAAATGGTCGAAGATAACCAAAACATCACAAGCAACTGCATTGCGTGACATCTCAGACCTTGTATATAAGGGCATATTGGTTGCAGCAGACGAAGGTGGTAGAAGTACTAACTACCTACTTAAAGAGGATTGTTAGTCATATAATTATTGAGAGGGTGACCCAAAAGTAAAAGGGTCACCCTCTTATTTTCTTTTATATAATTTGCGCCCTAAAGCAGGATAAGTTTAAAAAAAAATATAGCTATTCTTTTGAAAAACAAAGGAATAGCTATTGTTTGTTTGGGAAAATTTTATTATCTTTAAACTACCACATCCAAAATCAACAAACCTCAACAAAACTATGGCAAAGATAATACATTAATTCTACTA
>JAZOVR010000059.1:0-34129 GCA_045658785.1 Paludibacteraceae bacterium
ATTTATGTGATGGTCGAAATTATTTCCGCGAAGAAAATAATCAAGTGTTACTATATGCCCCATATCTTGGGATGGAAGAGGATCTCGTACTATATGATTGGACATTGGAAGTAGGGGACACCCTACCTTACAAACCCAAAAGATATACTGATGAGCAGTTGGGAATGCTATTTAGAGTAACCGATGTATCTACCATCCAATTATTAGATGGTAAAGAGTATAAAAAATGGACATTCTCAGGAGGGTATGAGTTTGTGGAAGGTATAGGTGCCATTAATAAAGGTTTTGGGCATTTCAATTGTTTACGACACACGATACATACAGGAATGAGCGCTGGAGAAAGACTCGTATGTGCAAGTCGTAATGGACAATTACTGATAGATAATACCGAAAAATGGGGCGTAGAATGTCAATGCGAAATAGAAACTTCCTACAAATCCCAATGGTGCGACACATGGAATGTCATGTGGTTTGATGGTTGGCGATTTGATGAAACAGCAAGCACATCGAAATATCGACTAGGTAAAGATACTATCATCGGTGATTATACATATAGCAAATTTACCTCAAGAACTTCCGTACGCTTCACCAACGATAGGAAAGTATATGTCTATTATGAAGGCTTTGATGACAACGACCCATATACTGTAGATTTGCCAACAGGCGAATATTTAGCATACGACTTTTCAGTACAAGTAGGCGATACATTGGAAGTGTTCTCTGGGGTTCATTCATATAGTAAGTACAAATGTCTTGTGCATGAAGTACAAACAGATCCTGAAACCAAGCTTCGTACCATAACATTATTCCAACTTTTACTTGAAGATACAAATGGAGATGGCGTTGAAGAGGAATATAGCCGTGGAGAAATGACATGGATAGAAGGCGTTGGCTCACCCAATGGATTTTTAATTAATACTCCTCCGCCTGGCGGAGGTACCTTTGCGCTCCTCTGCGCCCACCAAGGCGATGAATTAAAATATACAGGTCCTTTATATGAAAAGTACGGTTGCGAGTATAACGCAAACGATCCTTTGCCTCTTTATCCATGGTGCAACCAATGGAATATCCTTGCACATGGTTATTTAGGTCCACAAGAACCACTATACGGAGCAAAAACCACTATTTATCAATTAGGTGGAGATACTATCATTAACCACCTGCGCTATCAACAATTAACTCGATATGCAAGCGATGACCTCAACCAAACCAAGACCTATGTTGGTGCGATACGTTTCACTAAGAATAACCGTCAGGTATATTTTTACTACGACAATGCAGAATATCTATTGTACGATTTTAAAGCACAAGTAGGCGATACATTGGAAGTGTTTGCTGGAATAGATAACTATAAATACCACAAAACCTATAAGCATGTAGTAACAAATAAAGAACCTATCGAGGATGAACAAACAAAAGTAACATTAGAAGTGATTGTTACCGAAGAGTTTGAGGGAAATATTTACGAAGAAAAGTTTATCACAACTTGGATGGAGGGTGTAGGTTCACCAGATGGAATAGTGCACAACCATGCCACACAATTTGCTGGTAGCATAATCACTGATCTCTTGTGTGCGTATGTAGATGATAGACGGATGTATCGGACCAACACAAAAGATCCGTTTGGAATAGATTATACACAACTCGGTTGTGTGTACAACGAAGGTGACTTTATTGAGGGTGCATTCCCTATACTGTCAGGCTTGCAACGAACTGTTTGCAATGAGTATTGCGGAGAGACAGAGGATGATAATTCTGCGAATAATACATACAAACAAACATTCGATAGCATATTCTTTGAGAATGACAAACCCTATATCCTTTGCAATGATTATCTCCTGCGCGAAGAAGATAATAAGATATTGATATACAGCCAACTACTTAATAAAGATCTTGTGTTATATGACTTCACGTTGCAAGTCGGTGACTCACTGCCAGCGTTGTACATTGATTACCATGCGCACAATGCTATGGATTGGATGCCATATAATCCAGATGTGGTAGATTACAACAAAGACTTCGACGGAACAATATACCCTGCTGACACATTTGTCGTTACAGATGTTTCTAATGTCACACTCCTTGATGGTAAGGAATACAAGAAATGGACATTCGACAATGGTATGGAGTATGTAGAGGGTATTGGTATGTATGGCGGTCGTCGCAACGGTGATTTCTTCGGATTGATTCAAGAAGTCGTTGTTCCATGTCACATTGGCACACACCTCGTCTGCGTAAGCAAGAACAACCAACTCCTCTACCAAATGGACGACGAGGAAATGGAACGCCTTGGCGCAGAGTGTCTATGTGATTATGATCGTGGACCTCGCAAGGACAATGCCAAAGACGGTCAGATTGGTGGCAGACCTACACCTACACAATGGAACCAATTGGAACTGGAGTTCCGCGAGATGGAAAACGGCAATACTATCCTCCAAGCAGAGACATTCAGCTATACGTTGGAGGACATATCACAACAGGTAAATAGCAAAACCTATTTCCAACTCGCACGCCAATCCACCAAAGATACTGCAACTACCAAGTCCGTAGTGGGTGCGTTGCACTTCGGCAAAGACGAAGACAACCGTGTGTACTTCCTCCGCGATGGAGTAGAGTATGTTCTCTATGACTTCACCGCCGAGCCAGGCGATACCATAGAGATCTTCGCAGGTATCAACAACTACCCTCAAGAAACCACCTACACTCATGTGGTGGTTGATAAAGACACCACAGAAGATGGAGCTTGCAGAATGTTCTTGGAGGTAGTCTTCCCAGAGGAAACCGCCTCTGTAGAAAATGCACAAAAAGTATGGTTAGCAGGTCTCGGTTCTATTGATGGTATTGTACACAACGCAGCTTCGCGAGCAAGCAAAGCACGCAGTAGCGAGACACAAACCTCCGTCATGCTCTGCGCTTGGCGTGAAGATAATTGCCTTTACACCACTTCTCGTCCCGAATATGACACTTTCGGCTGCGTCTATAACCAAGACCCTACAGCACTAGAGAGTCCTACTTCTCCATCTTCTTATCAGAAGATCCTCCGTGAAGGTCAGTTGCTGATTATGCACGATGGAAAGATATACACCATCATGGGAATTGAAATAAAGTAGTTGCTACAATCTTATTATAAACATCACCTGTGCCAAAAGACACAGGTGATTTTCTTTTAGAATGTAATCGTGAAGCCAGCGTGGACATTGATTCCCGCTTGGGCATAGTACCAGCAACAACGGCTGCCGTCCATGAAGCGGCTAGCTTCTGCGCCACCATTATTCGCATACTTGGCATTGAAGATATTATTGATCTGACACAATAGGCGGATATCGGGGGCATTATCCTTCTTGCACCATTGTTGCATGGGCAATTGGTATTGGAGATTGAGGTTCGTGTTGGAATACGCACGGAGCATGGCATTCTCGTCCTCGGTATTGTCCAAATACTGCTTGCTTACCACATTCGTCTGCACGGTAGCTGTGAAGCCTGCCACATCAAAAGTGAAGAGGGAAGAAGCGGTGAGGGTTGGCGAGAAAGCGATGGTAGTAGTGCCCACCACAGAATCCTGCCCGATCCAATTCCAGTTGTCTTGGTCGTCGTAGAGATCGATGTACTGGTGGTAGTTGAGGATCTTGTTGCGTGATGCCACAAGGTTAGCGTCCCAACGCAGCCAATCCGTGATTTTTACACCCGCTGTAATCTCTGCTCCCATGCGGTAAGAGTCCTTGACATTCTTGGTCTTGTAGGCACCCACATCGTTGTACTCACCTGTGAGCACAAGCTGGTTGTCATAGTCCATGAAATAGAGGTTGGCGCCAATGGCAAAACGGGGATGGGAATAGGTATAGCCCAATTCATAGTCGTAGAGGCGTTCGGCATGGGGGAGGCCCGTGTATTCGCCTGTCGCAGCATCATAGACAACATTCTCCTTGTAGTTGTTGCGACTGGGTTCGCGGTTAGCGATAGCAAAGGAAGCAGCGAGTAAGTGACCACGGTTTTGGTAGGTCAAGCCCGCTTTGGGGTTAAAGAAATGGAAGTCCACCTCCAGTGGGAGGTCGGTCATATCTTCGTCGTTCATACCATTGCGTTCGTAACGCACATAGCGGTATTGGAGATCGGCATAGAGCGAGAGTTTCTCCTGTGCGTGGTTGATGATACGCCAGTTGGCTTTGGCATAGATATTCGCATCGGTCTTGCGGGCGTTGTTGCGATAGTATTCGTAGTTGATAGGTATGATGAGCGAATCTTCGAGGTAGTGGAGTGTACCAAAGTGGTCGCCTAGGTAGTAGTTAGCTGCACCGCCAAACTGCACATCTACAGGCTCGGAGATGTATTTGGCAGAAAGTACACCGCCGAAGAAATGGTTGTCGAGTTGCTTGCGGTACATGCCGTAGGCTTTGTGCGAGTAAGGCAATCCCCAGTAGGATAGTTTCTTGCGTTTGTATTGCTCGTAGTAGCCCGCTCCGTGGGTATAATGGGCAGTCGCAGAGAGTGACCATTGAGGAGTAAAGCGGTGGTTGATAGCCAATTGGGCATGTTGTTGCGCATAATTGTCGGTTTGATTGGGATAGTAGGCAGTAGAGTCGGAGCCGTCAGCAGCAGTCGTGGTATATTCGCCTGCAGGGTTATAGCGACGGTCGGCGCCGTCGATGCCATAGGCGGTGTTGTAGTCCACACCATCCCAGCCCATGCCCGTCTTCTCGCTACCGCCAAAGAATCGGCCAACTACCTCTGTTTTAGCACCATACCAACCGAGGTCGCCGTAGTAGGAGTAGAGGTCGGAGGCAGTGCGGTAGAGAAAACCATCGGAGTTGACCTTGGAGAATCGGGTGTTGGCACGCCATTGGTTGGGCAGCACGATGTGAGCATTGATCATCTCGCGGAAAGTGTTGTACATGCCGCCGTTGAAGGAGATGGTAGCGGAGCTACGGTCGTGTGCGCTTTGCGCAGGTTGAGCGCCTTCGGCGGGTTGAGTCGGCTTTGCCGAGGTGGACATGTTGATGCTGGCGCCAAAGGAAGCGCTACCGTTGGTGGAGGTACCTACGCCGCGTTGGACATTGAGCGAAGACATGCTGCTGGCCATATCGGTCATGTTGACCCAAAAGACGGTCTGGCTCTCGCTATCGTTGAGCGGGACATCGTTGAGGGTCATATTGATGCGAGTGTGGTCGGTACCACGGATACGGAAATAGGTGTAACCAACGCCCAGTCCGTCGTCGCTAGTCGCCACGAGAGCAGGCGTAGAAGAGAGCAAGAAGGGAAGGTTCTGCCCCGTGTTGCTCTGGTTGAGTTGCTCGCAAGTGAGAGCGGTGTGGTTGTTAGTGACTTGCGCTACTGGCGCGTTGATAGTGACCTCTTCTAGTTCTTGGAAGAGGGTTGTCGTGTCCGTTTGCGCATGTGCAACGACACTTGCCGCCAAGATGGCGGACACAAAGAAAGAGAATTTTTTCATACTTCCTTAGCAGCATTACCTGCCCAGGTTCAAAGGGTATAATCTCAGCCGTGAGAGGCACCCCTGTAGTTAATAATATAGTTAGCTAATATCCCATAAGCACTCGGCTTGTACTTAGGGTGTATTACCTATTTTGAGGAAATTATAACTTGTAGGAGAAGGTACAAAACCATCCCCATTCGTTCATCTTTTGCTTAGGCAAAAGGGATGTTCGAAGAATATTGTTGAGTCCAAAGTCATAGCCAGCTTGGAGTCGATAGCGGTCCCACTCCAATCCACCACCTAATCCGAACTGGATATTGGTGCGATACAACTGTTTCTCTACATATTGGTCATGATTGGTCGTTTTAATTCCTTGTTCTTCAATCCATTGGGTAGTGAGTTGTGACATGCGATTTTCTACGATGTCGTAGTGTGTCAATCCAATCTGCAACTGTGGTCCTGCAAAGAAGAACATATGGAGTTCTTTCCATAACCTTATATTATAGTACGCGCGCACGGGAATGGTCAATTGGAGTTGTAGGATATTGTGCTTCAGGATATTGATTTGTGCGCTTTCTTCGTCCATAGAGGGCCAATGTTGGTTGTTTTGGCCATAAGTAAACGTTGCTAATGCACCCGTTTGAATACTAAAATTGTATGGAAGTAGAAAATCCACTGTTGCACCTACGCGCATTCCGTGCATGTAGATGGCGGAGGTGTCTTGTGTGCGATGGTTGAGTTGTGCATAGCCTACTTCGAATCGCCATGGGGCAGAAAACTGATAGGGAGTATCTTTTTGTTTCGCGTTGGGGTCGAAGAATATGGACTCTGCCTTTTGTAAATCAGGTAAAGTGTTTTTATTATCTTGGGCGCAGGCATAACCGTATGTTACTGCTGCCAAAAGGATTATAGCAAAAAGCCGCATTTTCATTGTGATATAGTTCTTTTTGGGCTACAAAGGTACTACTTTCTTGCGAAATATGCAATTTTTTTGAAAAAAATGTGCTTTTTCTTTAAAAATATTTGCACAATTCAAAAAAAGGTAGTACCTTTGCAGCCGATTTTCGCCCATAGTGGAGAAAAGGGTGCCATCGTCTATCGGTTAGGACAAGAGATTTTCATTCTCTAAAGCGGGGTTCGATTCCCCGTGGCACTACAAAATAACGAAAAGTATAACAACTAATTACATTACATTTAAGAGATGGCAAATCATAAATCATCTTTGAAGCGCATTCGCCAAACGGCTACTCGTAAGGCTCACAACCACTACTATGCAAAGACTACTCGCAACGCAGTTCGCGTGTTGCGTGCAACTACAGACAAGGCTGCAGCTGAGGCTCTCCTCCCAAAGGTAAGCTCAATGTTGGATAAGTTGGCTAAGCGCAACATCATCCACCGCAACAAAGCTGCTAACTTGAAGTCTAGCTTGGCTTTGCATACTAACGCTCTTTAATTAGCGTATTAGAAACCACAGCATAGTGGGGCTACCTTTCGGTAGCCCTTATTTTCGTCTATAGGTATTCGTGGATAGCGGTTTGATTGAAGAGCGTGCGTTCTTTGTCGCAGAACCAGCCCCATTTGTTGAAATAACGGCACATGTTGATGATGTGTATCCACAACATTTTCAGCGATTTATAGGATTCTTTTGCATGGTTGTGGATGATGGTGGCATGTGGGAAATAAACCGTGAGATAGTCGCGATGAATACGACGAGTGATGTCCATATCTTCGGGATACATGAAGAATCGCTCATCGAAGAGGTGAACTTTGATGGCAGCTTGTGTGCGGAATAGCATGAAGCAGCCGCTCAGGTAGGGAACATTCATTAGTTTGTCGTAGCCAGAAGCGCGCATTTCGTAGGTGTAGTTGCGTCGCTGCATCCATTGCTTGGGCAAAAATCGCCTGCCAAAAACATCGAGTGGGGTGGGTAGTAATTTGCAGAGGTGTTGCAGTTCGCCATTTGGGTACACCACTTTGGGCATCAACAATCCAACTTCTGAGTGTGAACTGATGAATTGTAGCATCTGTTCTAACTCATTGGTATTCAAAATAATATCTGGGTTGATGACGAGGTGGTAAGGTATGTCGTCATAGTGAGATTGGCGAATGGCAATATTGTGTGCTGCTCCGTATCCGATATTGTTTTTGTTGTGCTGGTATATGATGCGTGTATCTGAGATGGGTAGGCAATAGGATTTGGGCGAATTGTCAATCCAGTAAACATGGTTGACATATTTTGACTGCAACAATGTTTCTGTTAGATTACCGACTTGCAGCCAATCAGAGTTGTATAAGACAATGGATACGTTCAGCATATTTGTTTGTTGGAAAAATAAACGCGTGCAAAGATACTGCTTTTTTTGCAATAAAAAAAACGTATGCAGTACAAAAGCACAAAAAAATGCGGTAAAATTTGCTCAAATAAAAAAAATGTAGTACCTTTGCGGGTGGTTTCTGCAGGGAAATCTTTGTATGAAGAAGTAAAACAAATAAAAAATAGTCAATATTATGAAAGGAATCAAATTTTTTGTAATGACAATCTTGGCAGCTGCAATGCCGATGTTGATTAGTTCGTGTAAGCCTAACAATCAACCTGATGATACTACAGGTGGTGGTGGAACAGGTGCAGCTACGATAGTGGGTAGTTGGGAGTTGGTTGATGCACAGAAGAGCAACAGCGAAGGTGCGCTTTGGGTATTGGAGGATAGAGAAGGTCAAGTGTGGGTCTTTGATGCTGCCAAGCTGACAGTAGGTAAGGACGCTTGTGACTATACTTTGGCTGGCACGACCTTAACTACTTCATACGCAAGTTATTATGAGGCGAATGCGTTTACGGTTCAGACTTTGACTGCTGAGGATTTGACCTTGTTGGCAGTTCATGATGAGAGTGATAAGGTGGGTAAACGTACTATCACTTATACGCTGAAGTTTAAGCGAATGGCTAAATAATCGGAGCAGCGTTTAATATAGGTATAAAAAAGAAGAGTTCAAAACGTGGTTTTGAACTCTCTTTTTTTCTGCTATTTGAGTTGGATTACTCAGCAGCTTCAGTTGCTTCAGCTTCAGCGGCAGCAGCTTCTTGTGCAGCCTCTACAGCGGCAGCAGCGAGTGCATCAGCAGCCTCTTGGCGCTTTTTAGCTACCTCAGCAGCTTTAGCTTTGTTGGTTTCTACCTCTTGAGCGAACAATGCCTTTTCAGCAGCAGCCTTTTTGTCAGCTTCTGCTTGGCTGATCTTACCATTCTTAGCATCCTTTTGTGCTTTCCAAGCGTCGAAACGCTTTTGAGCCTCTTCAGCAGAGAATGCGCCCTTAGCTACACCACCGTTCAAGTGCTTCATGAGCAAAACTCCCTCACCAGAAAGGATGTTGCGAACAGTGTCAGTAGGTTGTGCACCTACGTTAACCCAGTACAAAGCGCGATCGAACTTGAGATCTACTTTAGCAGGGTTGTTGTTTGGGTTGTAAGAGCCAATGCGCTCAATGTACTTGCCATCACGTGGCGAGCGGCTGTCGGTTACTACGATGTGGTAGTAAGCGTAGTCTTTGTGACCATGACGAGCCAAACGAATTTTTGTTGCCATTTGTTTTGTCAATTGTGGACTACAACTTCACGAGTTGCATGCCCTGGTTAATAATTAATAATGGTATGCTTTTTTCACGAAAAAGCGTGCAAAGGTACGATAAAAAAAACACATACGCAAGAAAATTGCATAAAAAAACATCAAAACCTGCCTAAAACAACGCTAACTACTAACCAATGATTAAGTAATCACTAACTAATCACTAACTAATCACTAACTATTAAATGCATTTTAAGTCGATTTTGAACGTGTGTTGTCGCGATGTGGTTTGTGGTGGTGCTAGTGGTTGTATGGGTAAAAATGCGCATAAAAGTGAAGTTTCTGTGTTTTTTCTTGTAGTTGTGCGTTTTTTTTTGTACCTTTGTAGGCTAATTTGTGTAACTATGCGATTTTGTGAAATCATAGGTCAAGAAGAAGTGAAGCGCCAGCTGTGTCAGTCGGTGCAGGATGGTCGTGTGGCTCATGCTCAGTTGTTTAGCGGCATTTCGGGTGTTGGTAAGTTGGCTTTAGCCTTGGCTTATGCTCAATATGTGGCATGTCCGCATAGGAGTTCGAGCGATTCGTGTGGTGTATGTCCGAGCTGTTTGCAGTATCAGAAATTGCAGCATCCAGATTTGCATTTTGCATTTCCGATTGTGAAGGGTGATGGTGGTGATGTGTGCGATGATTTTGTGGATAAGTTTCGCAGTCTGGTATTGGAGAGTAGTTATTTTGACTTGGATGACTGGTATCGTGTGCTTGGTGTGGAGACGAAGCAGGGGATGATTTATGAGAAGGAGAGTAGTGAGATACTCCGCAAGTTGTCGTTGAAGAGTTATGGTGATGGTTACAAGGTGATGTTGATATGGCAGCCCGAGAAGATGAATGTGACCTGTGCAAATAAGTTGCTAAAGCTCCTTGAGGAGCCTCCGACTAAGACGCTCTTTCTGCTGGTGAGTGAGCATCCAGAGCAGTTGTTGAGTACGGTACTGTCTCGTGTTCAGGAAGTTAGGATCCCTCGTATGAGTGAGGAGGCGATAGTGATGGGGTTGCAGAAGGAGTACTCTTGGCTAAGTGCTGAAGCGGCTTTGCGCGTAGCGCATATGGCCAATGGTAGTTATCTGACGGCACTTAAGACGATGAATGAGAGCGAGGAGAATGAGGGCTATTTTGATGATTTTGTGGCTCTTATGCGTAATGCATGGTTGGTAGGGCAGAAGAAGGATTATGGTGCGCTGTTGAAATTGCGTCAATGGAGCAATGATATGGCAGATAGCAAAGTGGGTCGCGAGAAGCAGAAGGCATTTTTGCAGTATGCTCAACGTCAGATACGTGAGAATTATATTTACAATTTTTCGTGTCCTTCGATGAACTATCAGACGGAGAAAGAGAGTCAGTTTTCTACGAAGTTTGCTCCGTTTATTCACGATGGCAACGTAGAAAGAATGATGAATGAGCTGGGTAAAGCAGAGCAACAGATAGCTCAAAATGGCAATGCGAAGATAATATTTTTTGATCTTTGTTTGCAGATGATTGTGTTGGTAAAGTGAAAACTGAAAAGTATATGAAAGAAGATTTTACAATAGACAATGGTTCGTGCCATATCACGAAGAAGGCTGTGAATCACAACCCCAAGCATATGTTGCCTGTGGTGGATTGGATGAGCGATGTGCCATCGAGCGGTGATGAAGGTGACTTGGTGGAGGTGCAATTTAAGAATACCCGCAAGGGTTATTACCACAATATCAATAACTTACCGCTTGAGAAAGGTGTGAAAGTGGTTGTTGAGGCTAATCCTGGGACGGATTTAGGAGAAGTGGTGTTGACAGGTCGGTTGGTGCCTGTTCAGATCAAGAAGAATCATATCAACACAGAGCGATATGAGATTCGTAGTGTATTGCGTTTGGCCACGGATGAGGACTTGGCTCGTGCGGCTGAGGCGCACGCTAAGGAGCAAGAGACGATGATAAAGTCTCGTCAGTTGGCAAAGTCGTTAGGTCTGGAGATGAAGATTGGCGATGTGGAGTATCAAGGCGATGGCTCGAAGGCTATCTTCTACTACATTGCAGATGGTCGTGTGGATTTTCGTCAGTTGATCAAAGTGTATGCTGAGACCTTTCGCATTCGCATTGAGATGAAGCAGATTGGTGCTCGTCAAGAGGCGGGACGAATAGGAGGAACAGGCCCTTGCGGTAGGGAATTGTGTTGCTCAACATGGATGACGCAATTTGTTTCGGTTGGCACGAATGCTGCCCGCATACAGAATATCTCGTTGAATCCGCAGAAATTGGCTGGTCAGTGTGCGAAATTGAAGTGCTGTTTGAATTACGAAGTGCCAGTGTATGAGGAGGCTGTAAAGAAATTGCCACCACGTAATGTGCCTTTGGAAACAAAAGATGCTACCTATTATTTCTTCTCTTCGGATCCATTGGCAGGCGAAATAACGTACTCTACTGACCAACGCCATCCTGCGAACTTGGAAACGATTACTCCTGCAAAGGTTCGCGAGATTATCGACATGAACCGTCGTGGCGAAAAACCACTGAATTTGGGTGGTAAGCAATCGAGTGTGGCAATGGTGGAAGTGGATTATCAGAATGTGGTGGGTCAGGATGACTTGACACGTTTTGACAAGAAGAAAAACAATAAGAACAATAGTGGCAATCGTGGCAATAAACAACATGATCGTCGTAATACCCCCCGCAGAAACAATGAAAAAGGTAGTACTCCTCGTAGTAATTAGTGTGTTATTGTTGAGTTGTCAACAGGGGGTTGTGTTTACGGAATTTCGGTCGGTAGGAGCATCTGGTTGGTCAGCAGATTCGGTGTTGGTATTCGCGCCAGTATTGGTAGATTCGGTGGCGACATACGACATGCAACTGACTGTGCGTCATACAGATAGGTATGCATATCAGAATCTGTGGATGTTTGTAGATGTCAGGCAAGATTCGTTGGTGTTGCGCCGTGATACGATAGAAGTGATGTTGGCAAACGAGCGAGGTGAGTGGCTTGGTGGCGGAGTGAGCAAATACACCCTTCCATTGTTGTATTTAGAAGGAGAATTGCTGAAAAAGGGTGGATATGATGTACTTGTACAACAAGGAATGCGTGAAGATATTTTGCGTGGGATCACGGATGTAGGTCTGAAGGTAATTAAGAACTAAGAATTTTGAAATAATCGTTCGAGCAAGAGCGAGATAAGAATTAAGTATGGGCAAGAACAAATTGAAGAAATTTGCAGAGATGGAGACCTTTCACAATGTGTTTCAATGTGGAGCACGTGAGATGGTGGAAGGTAGTTCTGTAGTGGCTATGCGAGGGAAATGGCATGAGGAATATTTTCATAATGACAACCCTATCGTGTTGGAATTGGGTTGTGGTAGGGGAGAATACACCGTGGGGTTGGCGGCGAGATACCCCAACAAAAATTATATAGGTATTGACATAAAGGGTGCTCGCATGTGGGCAGGAGCTAAACAAGCTGAATTGGCGGGCATGAAGAATGTGGCATTTCTGCGTACGAATATAGAAATGTTGCCTCATTTCTTTGCACCAAACGAGGTGGCTGAGATATGGATTACTTTCCCTGATCCTCAGATGAAGAAGGCTACTAAGCGATTGACTTCCACGTACTTTATGCAACGTTATGCCCAATTGTTGCAACCTAATGGTTTAGTTCATTTGAAGACGGATAGTCCGTTTCTTTATACCTATACGCAAGCGATGGTGAAGGAAAATAAGTATCCGTTGTTGGTGGATACTGATGATTTGTATGGCGACAGAGCTATTGGGCAAGAGGGTGATGAGGCAAGAGCCCTGCAAACGCACTACGAGCACCAATGGCTGGATCGTGGGCTGACAATCAAGTACTTACGATGGGAATTGAATCATGCGGAAGATCTTATAGAACCCGATATAGAAATAGAGAAAGATAGTTATCGTTCATACGGAAGAAATTATGTATCCACAACAAATAATTGATGCATTGCAACATGTTCGTTATCCAGGCACGGGTAAGAACTTGATTGAAAGTGGGATGCTCGAAGATGATATTCGTATCTCGGGCATGGAGGTGTCGTTCTCATTGATTTTTGAGAAAGACAATGATCCATTTTGTAAATCAGTAGTGAAAGCTGCTGAAACGGCTATTCATACCTATGTAGATGAGAATGCGGCTGTACATATCCATACCAAGTTCATCAAGCAAAATATGGCGCCCAAAGCCGATTCTGTGGAGAACTTGCGTGCGGCCCAGGTCATAGCCATTCACTCGGGTAAAGGTGGTGTGGGTAAGTCTACCGTCTCAGCCAATTTAGCGATATCTCTAGCCAAACAAGGTTATCGAGTAGGCTTGCTAGATGCTGATATTCATGGTCCATCTATTCCTAAGATGTTTCATACGGAGGGGTGCCGTCCAGTCTCTACTCCTGTAAATGGTAGAAATCTGATTGAGCCCATCGAGCAGTATGGGGTGAAGATGCTGTCTATTGGTTTCTTTGTGGATCCACAGCAGGCTGTGGTTTGGCGTGGAGGTATGGCGAGTAATGCGATAAAACAGCTGATTCAAGATGCCAACTGGGGCGAATTGGATTATTTCTTGATTGATTTGCCTCCAGGAACGAGTGATATTCACTTGACGTTGGTACAGCATTTGCACTTGACAGGTGCTATCGTAGTGACTACTCCACAACCTGTAGCGCTAGTGGATGCACGCAAGGGAGTGGATATGTTCCGAAATGAGAAGATCAATGTGCCTGTTCTAGGACTCATAGAGAACATGGCATGGTTTACTCCTGCCGAATTGCCTAATAACCGCTACTATATCTTCGGTAAAGATGGTGGCAAAGAACTAGCGGAGGAGATGAATATCCCATTGCTAGGTCAGGTACCTCTCGTACAATCCATCCGTGAAGGTGGCGACGAGGGCATGCCTATCGTCATGCAAGACGGACACCCTGCAGCACAAATGTTCGCAGAGATTTGTAAAACCCTATTAGATCAACAATGAACCAAAAACAGATAACTGAACTCGGCACAGCCTCTATCCGTAGTCTGCTGCTCAAGTATGCTATGCCAGGCATTATTGCCATGACTGCCATGTCGCTCTACAACATGGTGGACTCTATTTTTATAGGACATGGTGTAGGAGCTCTAGCATTATCGGGCTTAACCGTAGCCAAGCCATTCATGGATATTTGTGCTGCGTTTGGCACCTTGGTGGGGGTAGGTGCAAGCTCGTTGGTAGCTATCAAGCTGGGCGAAAAAGACTATCGCTCGGCTAATGATATCCTAGCCAATGTAATTATTCTCAATGTCATCCTGGGTGCCATCATCATGGTGGTGGGATTATTTTGGTTGGACCCTATCCTATATGCTTTCGGAGCGAGTGAAGCGACCATCGTTTATGCTCGCGAGTATATGGAAATCATCCTGCTAGGTAATATCCTCACGCATATCTACTATGGCTTAAATAGTATGTTACGCTCGGTAGGCCACCCACGTATCTCCATGTATGCGACCATCCTAGCCGTATCGCTCAATGTGATACTGGACCCTATATTTATTTTTGTGCTAGACATGGGTGTGCGAGGAGCCGCATTGGCTACTATCCTATCGCAATTGGTATCTGTGATCGTAGAGCTGATCATCTTCCTCAATCCCAAAGAGGTTATTCACTTCCATCGTGGTATATGGCGACTCAAGCGTGATATCACCATGCGTGCTTTGGGTATAGGCACTGCTCCTTTCCTCATGCATATGGCTGCATGTTTTGTGGTGATTGTGCTCAACAACCAACTCTTGCGCTATGGTGGAGATATGGAGATTGCCACTTTTGGAATGACCAATCGGTTTATCTTCTTCTTTGTAATGATCGTCATGGGTATCCAACAAGGTATGCAACCTATCGTGGGATACAACTATGGCGCACAACTCTATCATCGTATGCTTAGGGCATTCAAGTTGGCGGTCTATTGCGCTACTTGCGTGATGAGTTTCCTCTTCCTCTTTGGCGAGATATGGCCAGAAGGTTTTATTCGTCTCTTCACGCACGACGAGGTACTCATCGCCCAATCTATCACGCCGGCCCGCATCATGCTAGCCGTTATGTTTGCCATTGGTTTTCCAATGATCACAGGTAACTTCTATACCTCCATAGGCATGGCACCTAAGGCTATCTTCCTGAGTTTAACTAGACAAGTATTATTCCTCATTCCTCTTATCATAGGCTTGCCTTTGTTGTTCGAGTCACTTGGTATAGCGCCAATATGGGGTGTATGGTGGAGCTGGCCTATAAGCGATTCGCTATCGGTCATCACAGCCATGATAGTGTTCAATAGAGATATGAGGAAATTCAAATTTCTAAATCAATAACCAATATGACCATACTTTGTATAGAAACATCCACCAATTGTTGCTCTGCAGCTATAGCCATCAATGGAGAGGCTAAGGCTATTAGAGCTAACTTCACGGGGGCTAACCATGCGAGCGAACTACCATTGTTCGTAGAGGAACTGATGAACGAGGCTAGAGCTAACAGTTGGACTATTGATGCAGTAGCTCTATCACAAGGACCTGGCAGCTATACTGGATTACGAATAGGAGCCAGTCTGGCCAAAGGACTATGCTATGGACTGAATATTCCCCTCATCCCCGTGGATACGCTGCAGATACTCTGTGCAGCTGCAGTTGCTCAGCAGCTTCCACAGGATGCAGTGTTATGCCCAATGTTGGATGCTCGTCGTATGGAGGTTTATACTGCTTTGTACAACACTGACACGTTGAATCCCCATACAAAGGTTACAGCACAAGTGATTGACGAACAGTCATTTGCTGAAGAATTGAAAACCAATACAATATACTATTTTGGCAATGGCGCAGATAAATGCCAATCGGTTATCACGTCACCCAACGCAGTGTTTATTCCCAATATAGTACCTCAAGCATCGTTTATGGGATTATTGGCAGAGAAAGCTGTGGCATTGGATGTCAAGCAGATGGCATATTATGAACCTTTCTATCTCAAGGAGTTTGTGCCTGCTCCTAGTCATATCAAAGGATTGAAATAAAGTATGGTTATGAATAAAAAAACATATATTCTTTTGCTGCTAATAGTTAGCAGTATGTGGTCTTGTTCTACGCAGAAAAATACGTGGGCAACACGCAGTTTTCATCAAATGAAGACGAAATACAATATCCATTTCAATGGTGCAATATCTTTTCAAGAAGGCCAAGATGCTATTCGCGAAGCGAATGAAGATGATTATTCTACCATCTTAAACTTGTATCCAGTGTCTAACCATGAGGCAGCCAAAGCTGCTACATCGCAAATGGATCGCACGATAGAAAAGTGTCGTAAGTGTATTAAACTACATAGTATTAAAGCGCGACCCAAAGTGAATCATGACAAGAAACGTAATAATCCTCAGTATGCAGCATGGCTTGAGCAAGAGGAATTTAATAATCAAATAGGTAAAGCATGGATGCTTTTGGCGCAGGCGGAGTTTCATAAGGGAGATTTCTTGGGGAGTATCAGTACGTTCAACTATATCATACGACATTATTCTACAGATCCTGATATGGTGGCGCAATGTCAACTATGGATAGCGAGGGCGTATGCTGAGATGGATTGGTTGTACGAAGCAGAAGATATGTTGCAAAAAGTGCAAGTGGATAATCTCAGTCGAAAAAATTCGCATTTGTATGCCTCTGCAAGTGCTGATGTAATGATGAAGACCCAACGCTATCAAGAAGCTATTCCATTCATTAAAATAGCTGTTTCCGAAGAGGATAGAAAAGGGAATAGACCCCGTTTCTATTTTGCTATGGGACAAATATATCAAGATCAGGGTAATAAGCCTGAGGCTAAAAAGGCATTTGAAAAGGTGTTGAAGCTTCAGCCATCGAATGAAATGGATTTTAATGCACGTTTGCGTATCTCCCAACTGAATCCTTCACACCAAGATGCTATTAAGCAACTCTCTAAAATGGCTCGATTAGACAAGAATAAAGACTTGCTTGATCAGATTTATGGTGCAATAGGAGATGTATATTTGGCTCAAAAAGATACTACTAAGGCTTTGGAAAATTATGAAAAAGCTATTGCAGAATCAACCCAAAATGGACTTGCGAAAGCCAATGTACTCGTAACTGCTGCGGATATATATTACGTACAGCGTAATTATGTGAAAGCCAGTCCTTGCTACAAAGAGGCTACTCAGATACTCTCTGCTGAGAGCGACCAATATGAACGCATTTTAAAGCGTTCGGAGACGCTTGATGAACTTGTGGTAGAATACACAATGGTGCAACTTCAAGACTCTCTTCAACGTTTAGCTCTACTCTCAGAAGCAGAGCAACGAGTAGTTGTAGATACCATTATAGCTCGACTTATTCGTGCAGAAGAAGAGGAAGCCGAGAAAGCCGCTCAAGCTGCTCGCGAAGCCGAGAATGGCGGAGGACCACGTAGTGTGAATACTGCTAATATGCTTGGAGGCGGAGGTAATAGTGGTGATTGGTACTTCTATAATCAGCAGCTGTTGCGTTCAGGAAAACAAACATTCCGCACACAATGGGGAAATCGTACGTTGGAAGATAACTGGCGTCGACTCAGCAAGGCCACGAGCGGTTCTATTTTTGATGAAGAGTCAGAAGATGAAGAGTGGGCCAGTGATTCTACGGCAACTGATTCTACTCAGATGGCTGAAACGATCGCTATGGAAACTGATATTCATAAGCCCGAATACTATCTTCAGCAAATTCCTAAAACACAAGCAGATATTGACCAATCCAACGAGTTACTCGCGCGCGCATTATACAATATGGTGTACATTTATCGCGATAATGTAGGCGACCAAACACTCAGCGATGAAACATTTGAGGAGTTTTGTCGGCGATTCCCTAAGCACGAATTGTTGCTAGATCTGTATTACATGCAGTATCTAACGGCTCTGAAACTTAACAACCCTGCATCTGCCGAACGATACAAACAACAAATCATAGCTACATTCCCAGACTCTAAAGAGGCGTATATTGTTAGCCAGCCAGATTATTTTAATCGTCTAAAGCAAATGGCGCAAGAGCAAGATTCTCTCTATGAAACAACGTACCAGGCATATACCGACAATCTTTTCGCAACAGTAAAAACCAACAAACTGTATGCAGAAACCAATTATCCTCTTTCGCCATTGATGCCACGTTTCCTTTTCCTCAATGCTATCGCTGTGGCGAAAACGGATGGACAAACGGCCTTCATAACCCAATTACAGGATATGGTAGCAAGGTATCCAGAGAGTGAGTTAGCCTCAATGGCTAAAGATATGTTAGCGCTGATGGGACAAGGAGCTGAGAGTCAAAAGGGCGACCTATCGTCGTTGCAAACTCGTCGTACAACAGAAACGCCTGAAAATCAGGAACAAGACTCGCTTGAAGTACAATTTAGCACAGAAAGGAACATCCCTGCACAAGTGCTACTTGTCATGTCTGCTGATGATACGATTCTCAACCAACTCCTATACGAGGTGGCATTGTTCAACTTCTCGCAATTTATGATTAAGGACTTCGATCTCAAGCAGTTGCCTGCTTTTGGTGCAGAGCAAAAGGCTGTGCAAGTGTCTGGATTTGAGAAATTGGATGAAGCGGAGTGGTATATGGGGCTGCTGTTGAAAAATGCAACGATTAGTCAGTTCCTTGCAGAGAACAAGGTACAGGTACTTGCTATTACAGAGGAGAATGCGCAACTTCTGAATACGCATTTTACCATAGATGATTATCTGTTGAAGAATACGAACGAGTAAGTGAAACAAAAAAGCAACCTCAATAAAGGTTGCTTTTTTTGTAGCGGGACCCAGGATTGAACTGGGGACCTCATGATTATGAATCATGCGCTCTAACCAGCTGAGCTATCCCGCCATTTGCCCGAAAGCGGCTGCAAAGGTACTACATTTTTTTGAATTGACCAAATATTTTTGTCTTTTTTTCAATTTTTCTTTCATAATCTGCGTTTAACACATACTTTTGGGACAAAAATAGCCTCAATAGCAACTTTTCTTGCTCAATTCACAAAATTGTAGTACCTTTGCAGCACAAAACAAAAAATACTATGCCCACACCATTTCCGCCCGAAATTATCCAAATCCGCAGCGATATAGAAAAACTTCTAGGTCAAACGCTTCATACACCTGCTGATTTCCAATGCTTTGTCCAACAGATTTGGGAGAAACTGCATGTCGTATTGTCGCTCTCAACCGTCAAACGCCTATGGGGGTATGTGGAAAGCAATGGAGTGCCTCGACTATCTACGCTCAACACGCTGGCACAATTTCTTGGCTTTACAGATTGGAATGCTTATCTCGTATCGCTTGAGCAACAAGGAGGCATTGAGAGCGCGATGTTCACGGGCGAAGGCATACAAACTGCCGACTTGCAAGTAGGCGATAGGATTGTTGTAGCATGGCACCCTAATCGCCAATGCGTCTTCCGTTATCTTGGTGATAATCAATTTGTTGTAGAGGAGACGAAAAACGCTAAACTACAACGAGGTACAACCTTTTCAGCAGCGCGCTTCATGATTGGTCAGCCCATGTATTTGGACAGTATCCTCCTCACTGATGGCAAACGCACTTCCTATGTCGCAGGCAAACGCCACGGACTCACTTCTGTGAATCTAATTAAAAATCAATCAATCTCCATGGGCGCGGCAGGATGTTGATTGCCGCGCAAGTTGTTTGTTTTGTCTTTATAAATCCTCTTCTCATGGACATCTCCGACTCTGGCTTCATCGCCCCATATACCATCTCCACCGAATGGTCGGATATCGCGCTCTTTCAGCAGCGCAACCACAACATGCTCTACCATGCCAAACGCTATGGTAAGTATTTCGTCTTGAAGGGCTTATCCGCTGATTGCCAATTGCTTACAGACCACCTCTTATTGCAAGAGAAAGAGTTTGCTTTTGGCGTTTCGCTCAGTCATCCTCATATCGCAGAGACTTACTCGCTGGAGAATGTAGAAGGCTGCGGTAGGTGTATCGTCATGGAGTATGTGGATGGCACCACTTTGGCTGAGTGGCTGACCACCAATCCTTCGAAAGCGGCACGCCAACGCGTGATGGTGCAACTGCTTGATGCTCTGGAGTATATCCATTCGCTTCAATTGGTGCACCACGACCTCAAGAGCAGCAATATCCTCATCACCCGCAATGGGCTGAATGTCAAGCTCATTGACTTTGGACTGAGCAATACAGATAGCACATCAGACAACAACAATTCTACCACAGACATTCAGCTCTTGGCTAATGTACTGACACTACTTTTTCCTAACAGCTATCGTTCGATTGTTCGTGCTTGCAAGCAAGGTAAATATGCCAATATCGCAGCCCTCAAACAGGCCTTCCACCGCCGACAAATTTGGCAAAAGAGTATTCCATACATCGTTTCGGCTATCTGTGTGATTGTTTGCTCAATACTTTCGTTCCAATACATAAGTAATAAACTCCGCGAGCAACAAATGCTAAAAACTGTCAACTACCATGTTAATCAGGAGATTAGCCAGCTTCAGCATGCAGCAGACACGTGTAGTACATATCTTGCTCTTGTCCAACAACACTATCCAACGCTTTGGGAGAAATCTGCCTTAGTACGCGATTCTATTGCCGATTTATATGCCGATGATCCCGCCTTACGCCTACAGTGTATTGAGACATGGACATTGATTTTCGGCGAGCGCTTTATGCAGTTTGACAATCGCATCAAGCAAGACAAGTTAATTAGTACCAAGTAACCCCTTTGTTTGCCTCCTATCTGCCACCTGTCTGCCACCTGTCAGCATAGGAACTTCATAGGAACTTCATCGTGACCTCATAGGAACTTCACCGAATGATTGCCATGATTTCCTCGTACTTTCTACGAGGGATCTATACCGTTTCCTCATAAGCATTTGGAGCAAGTCATTTTCTCATAATTCGAAATTCTTAATTCAAAATTAAGATAAATTTGCATAATTCCCAAAAAAGTATTAACTTTGCAGCGCAAATAGTTAATTATAATATTAACTATTGGTGACATATTGAATTATAGCGTTTGCTATTTATTCGCTAACATACCTTGAAACCTGAGAAATTTCAATTTGTATAGCGTCAATTGAGGCACGAATGAGTAGAGTAATCGTTGCCGATTGGTGGTATATTTGTATGTGTATTCCGAATAAATGAGCGAATGCCCACGTGTAGGCGTGGGCGATTCGTTGTTTGGATGCACGGGTTTTCTCAGGACCTCAAGGTATGGACAAGGAATCGTTCATGCCTTTTTTTGTGTGCCAAACTGCCAAACACAGCACGAAAACCATGCCATCCATACCCTTTGGCAGGTCCATGGCAGTCAAAAGAACCAACTTGAACCAACGCATTTCTTGCCCACCTAACATAAAAGCACTACCTTTGCAAAGCAAAACAACGAAATAAAACACACGAACAATGAAATCAAAAATTTGCTTAACCATGTTGCTCCTATGTAGCATGATCGCCTTTGCCCAAACAGCAAAGAAACCCACTATCATGGTCATCCCGAGTGACCACTGGTGTTCTACGCGCTATTTCACTACGGTTATTGAGAACCAAGGCAAGAAAGTGACAGTTAATGACTACGAAGCAGCCTTTCGTGAGGATGCGGAACTGTTTTTGGTTGCCAGTAAGATAGGTGAGATAATGTCCAACCGCGACTATCCAGTCAAGGATTTTATGCAGGAATATAAGTCCCTAATTGATGAAGCAGTTGAAGAAGAGGTTACGCAGAGTAGTATGGGCGCAATGCTGACGGAGACGCCATTAGACATGTTGCGCCGCCGTGTGAAATACGATATAGAGTTGCGTGTGGACTGGACGACAGCCCAATCCAATGGTAGCACTTCCCTCTCGCTCAGCATTGCTGCTATCGACACCTATTCCAACAAACAGGTGGCGGCTGCCAACGCGGTGGAGATAATGGATGGTTTGCCTATCGCGCTCCAGATTGATAAGATGCTGACCAAGCAGATGGATAATTTTTCGCGCCAACTCACTTCGCATTTCTCTGATGCCCAAGCGCATGGACGCGAAATAACATTGCAACTGCGTATTTGGGACAACTGCGATATAACCTTAGAGGATGAGTATGATGACGAAGAACTGATTGATGTTATCAGCGATTGGATGGCGCGCAATACCGTAGATGGTGCCTTCAATCTTAGTAGCAATACGGAGATGCGTGCGAAATTCGAACAAGTGCGTATCCCTATGTTCAATGACAAGGGGCGCGCTATGGATGCTCGTATGTTCGCTACCAACTTTCGCAAATTCCTCAAACAACAATATCTCATTGAGAGCAAAGTGATGAACAAAGGCCTCGGAGAGGCAGTCATAGTGATAGGAGAGAAATAGTATGAAGAAGTATTTTTTAGCATGCCTATTAGGCATATTCACTCTATCTGCGTGGGCGCAGAACGATGCGGGGCGTCTGTCTATCAGTGCAGTACAACCTGAGTACGAAAACATTCCCGAGGAAGCACGCGCTAATCTGGAGACGAAGATGCAGCGTCTCCTATCGGCTTGCGGATTGGTGAGTACAGAGGCCGATCGCTTTATCATGACAGCGCGTGTGGATATCACTGCTCGTGAGGTAAATACCGCAGGTATGATTGTGCAACGGATGGATATTACCTTCATCATCGGTGATGTGGTAGAGGAGAAGATATACGCTACTTCTACCATTCACACATGGGGCATAGGCGAAACAGAAACCAAATGCTATATCCAGGCCTTCAAGAATATCAAGACCAACAATCCTGACCTCGTAGCACTGGTCAATGACACCAAGGATGAAATCATATCTTATTATACCGACAATTGCACATTCCTGCTCCAGGAAGCAGAGCGTCTGGCGGCTATGCAGCAGTATGAGCGTGCGATTGCCAACCTCGTTACTGTGCCTGCTGTCTGCGCCGATTGCTACACTACTTGCCAGAATAAAGCCGTAGAGATTTACAAGCAATACATTAATCTAGAGGGTAAAAAACTCATTCAGGATGCGCGCAGTGCATGGCTCGCTCATCGCGACTACGATTCGGCTACAGAGGCACTCCGCATTTTGGCCAAAGTAAACCCTGAGGCGCAATGCCAGACCCAAGCCAATGCGCTCATAAAGGAGATCAATACCCAACTGCGTCGCATAGAGGCTGCTAAAGCGGCGGCGGCACAAGCAGAATGGGAGTTCAAGATGAAGAAGTATGAAGATGAGATGGAGCTCAAACGCCAGAAACAAGAGGGCTGGAACGCCCTTGCCAATCGCTTTGGCAGAATAGATATTGGTTACAAACGCGAACGGGCATTCAAATTTGGCTCTTCAAGCAAGTAATAGAAGAGATTAATGGCATATAATTACACAAGATCATGTATAAAAAACTTATTCTTATCATATCTTTGGTTATTAGCGGAATAGCTATCCATGCTCAGACTGCTCAAGCACCTGCGAACAGTGTGGATAGTGTCACACTTGTGATTTCTGGTAGTGGTGCTACCAAACAGGATGCTACGCATGCAGCTCTGCGCAATGCGATAGAGCAAGCGTATGGGGTTTTTGTGTCTGCTCACACCGAGATTCTCAATGACTCACTAGTGAGGGATGAAATTATCACCATTGCCTCAGGTAATGTCTATTCCTACCACGAGTTGGGTGCTTCTGTTCTGCCCAATGGCAATCACGAGGTAACGCTGCAAGCTACCCTCTCCGCCCAGAAATTGGTGGCATACGCCCAGAGCAAGGGCGCATCGTGTGAGTTGGTGGGTGGTGCCAATTTCGCAGCCAGTTATACTGCCAATATCCAGTTAATTCGACTCAATCAGCAGAATACAGAAAAGGCATTTGAGAACCTCAAGAAACAACTCTTGCAGATAGCTACACAATCCGAGATAGTGGGCTTTCGATTGAATGTGGGCGAACCACAGGTACGAGATTCTTATGCCGAGGTGCTTGAGTGTGACCTATCTATCAAGACGGAGGCATATTGGAAGCAGGGTGCGTTGCAATTTGTAGAATTGATGAGCAATACGCTGAACGCATTGCGCCTAACGCCCGAACAGATAGAGCAACTCAATCGTTATAAAATGTCGAGTTATCCCGTGCGATACAATACACTCACCAGAACTCCTGAAGGTTGCGAGATAGCAATTACTACGGGCCAGTTTTATGCAGATTTTGACTTACAGACGTTTCTCACTTCTATGATGAATAGTTTGCTTAACCCCTATCATATCAAGGATAACTTGAATAATATGTATATAGGAAATGTGGCATACAATTGTGCGCATACTACCTTGTTTGAATCTGCAAGGGTGTTGAGCAATGAGCAACTCGCTAACGAAGACTTAGGATTGATAACCTACAAAAACCACACCATTACTCTACCTTTGGACACATTGGCGAAGATAACTAATTTTGAACTGGCCAAATATGATGAGAAAATGTACAATTCGCGCATAGTTATACCCTATGCTGCTATCACGGGATGTACAGAAGAACGCGGTAATGATCCAAATACATGGGAACTCAAAAATGAGTATGCTGTCTTGGGTAGAATATGGAAGCGTTGTGACTATCAAAGTACGGTGACAAGGGAGGGTAGAGAATTGTCAAGAACTCATTATGTGTTTACTACAGTTGAACTCTCTGATGAGACCTTGCACCACCTAAAGAAGATCCAAGTATCCGTACCAATAGCGTATGAGATATTGCAACCATATTATCAAAAACGATTTAAAGATACCAACGTTAAAGTGTCGCTTAAATCCTTGGGCAACTCGCGCACACTGGTATCACTTAATCCAAAAGATTTGTTTGTGGCGCGTGGGCCATCTTATGGTTGGGTATTGTGTGCCGTGAACTCTGGAGGTGGAGTACGCCATATTACAATTTATTTTAGCAACATGTACCCCGAGTGGAATCGCAAATTATTACAAGTAGAACAGATTGATAAGAAACTATGAACCGTAGATTCTTCCTCCTGATGTTTGTCCTGCTGCCCATATTGATGGTGGCGCAAAATTTCAATGCTGACAAAACGGCATTGACCAACTTTCTCATTCGTATGTACAAGCATGCTCCCTATGATGTGAAAGTGGTGAATGACTATAGTGATAATTACTTAGTGTCAGCTGTTGTGCTTGATCCCGCTAAATATGGTGGTAATGAGAGTACAATGCTGCGTGTAGCAAGTGTCAAAGCCATGTCGCAAGCTAGTCGCTATTTCAACGGCTCTAGTATAACTGCTGATTTGCTTATTACAACCAAGGAAGATGCAGATGGTAATGCTAATACGGAAATCATAGAGAAGATAAAGGAGAATACGGTTGGCTATGTCAATCAACTGGAACACTTGTCCAACTTCACAAACGATGATGGAAAACAAGTCTTCCTATACATGAAACAAATAGATTAAACTCTACACAATACTAAACAACACACTTATGGCAAGAATTCCAGGACTCAGTTTCTCGCTTAAGCGAGCAGTAGGTATTTCGGGCTTAAAGACCAAAGTAGCCCGTGCAGTAGGTATCCCCACCACCAAACAAGGATTAGAGCGCAAAATCGGTGGCGCCATCCTCAAAGGCTTAACTGGCAAAAAGAGAAGATAAACGGACAACGCTCGCAGTCCTGAAGTTGCGGGCATAATTGATCAATTATTAAATATTTTACAACTATGGCAGAAATTAAATTGTCAGGAAACAAGAGAGTTGGTACATTATGCAAAGAGTTCAAAGAGGCATTTGGTGCAACTCTTCGCGTGTACAAAAACACATCTTGCAAAGGTGGTTTCGCTGATGATAATGTTACGCTCGCATCTATCCGCGCAGAGGGCGCTAAAGGTGGCGAGTTGAAGATCGTTGGTCACATGCAAGTAGGCAACTTCGAGAAGAAGATTGCTGAGATGTATGGTATTGGCGTTCAAGTAGCTACTGCTGACGACAGCGTTTTGGCTGATGATAATATCACTATTGCTGCTGTTGGTCGTGCTGGGGCAACAGATACAATGCCAACCGAACAAAAAAAAGTGACTAAATCTACACCTGAAGAAAAGAAAGTAACCACATCTACCGATGCTGAATTAGAAGCAGCAAAAGCAGAATTAGAACGTATCAAAGCTGAGGCAGCAAAAGCACAAGCAGAGGCAGAAGCTGCAAAGAAGGCTGCTACGCAAGCTGAGATAGAAAGAATTAAGGCAGAAACAGCCAAAGCGCAAGCAGAAGTAGCCAAGGCAGCGAAGGAAGCAAAAGAAGCTTCCGCAGTACCTGCATCTGCTAAGGCTAACAATAGTAATGGAGCACTCTGCGGGTTGTTCTCTGTGGCTGCAAATAAAAAAGTTCGTTTTTCTATGGGTAATTTACAATTTAACCCTAAAAAATACGAGTGGCGATTCGCTTTGCATCAATGGGATGCAATAGGCGCCGCGAATAGCAATATTAGTCCTAAATACGATGGATGGTTGGATTTATTCGGTTATGGTACATCTGGTTATATGGGATTAGAGCCTACAGAAACCAGTACAGGTAACCAATACCCAGGTTCTACTATCGCAAACACCAATAATGATTGGGGGGTATATAATCCAATTACAAATGGTGGTAACAAGGAAGGTCTTTGGAGAACATTGACTATTGAGGAATGGAGATACCTATTTGATACGCGTGCAAATGCAGCAAAGTTACGTGCTAAAGCTTGTGTAAATGGTATCAATGGTGCAATTATTTTGCCTGATGATTTTTATGAGAAACGAGTGCGCCTTCCTTTCGATAGTACTCCAGATAATTTTACAGACAACTCATACGACACTACTCAGTGGGCAACATTAGAAGCTGCTGGAGCGATTTTCCTTCCATGTGCAGGAAAGCGTAAAGGAACACAAATGATAGATCAAACTAGCTGCACGTATTGGTCATCAACTGGATATGGAACATATAATAATGTGTCAGCAGCTCGCTACGTATACCCTTTTTCCAGTGATTATTATGAAAGTTATTATGGTCGTTCCGTCCGCTTAGTTCAAGATGTAAAATAAACGCATCTATTATTTAGGCATAGGAGTTTGATCGCTCCTATGCTTACCAAAATAGGACAACGCTCGCAGTCCTTAAGTTGCGAGCATAATTGATCAATTATTAAATTTTTACAACTATGGCAGAAATTGCATTGAAAGGCAACATGAAGGTTAAGACCTTGAAAGCCGAATTTAAGAAAGCGTTTGGTTCTACCTTGCGCGTGTACAAAAGCGAAAGCTGCAAAGGCGCATTTGCAGATGATGATGCTACATTGGCATCCATCCGCGCAGAGGGCGCTAAGGGTGGCGAGCTCGCAGTTAAAGGTAACATGCAAGTAGGCAACTTCGAGAAGAAAGTGGCTGAGATGTATGGTATCGGCGTACAAGTAGCTAATGCTGATGACAGCAAGTTGGCTGATAACACCGCAACTCTCGTAGGTGCAGGTAAGTAATCACCACCACCAAGGCAGGCGGGCTTGACCGCCCACCTGCTTACTAAGGATATAGCCCATAGTCCTCAAGTTGTGGGCATAAAATAACAACAACTAAAAACAAAACAATTATGGCAAGTAAAGTACGCGTTTATGGCAAGTCCTACAAGTGGACAGCCCTTGGTATTCTTGATGCATATACCAAGATGTATCCTCATGCAACATTAGAGGACCTCAACAAAGCATTCCCTCGCAAGGAATTTACCGACAAACGTCCTGATGAAAATCTCTGGGAGAAAATCGAAGTAATCGAGGAAAGAGCAAAGGCTACCACCTCGCAACACGATGACGAAATCATCGCAGACAGCATTGCGCAAGGACATTTTATCACATTATCCAATGGCGATAAAGTAACCTTCTTTAGCAATGGTATGATGTGGACAAAGGATAATTTTCCAAAATTAGAGGCTCACGCTAAACTATACGACATCGAAATCGCCGAATTTGAGAAAGCAGAAAAAGGCTTTGGCAAGAAAGGTCAATATGCATTGGAGTACCTCAACGGCTATGTTCCACCTGTACCAACCAAGAAAGGTATGCCTAAATGGTTGTTGGCACTCATCGCCGTATTGGGCTTGGCAGTAGTAGCATTGCTCCTGTGGTTGCTCCTCGGCAAGAAAGCAGAGCCACAAATCGTAGAGAAGGTTGTGGAAGTAGAGAAGGTAGTAGTGGTACACGACACCCTCTATATCCAACAAATCGCTGAGATTGAGAAGAACTTCAACGCTGCTCAGTTTGAACAAGGCAAAGCGGATCTCAATGAGGACGCAAAATTCGTATTGCACGATTTGGCTAAGGTGTTGAATGCACATACCGACATCAAACTCACAATCAAAGGTCACACTTCCGCAGAAGGCGATGCGGCTTTCAACCAAAAACTGTCTGAAGCCCGCGCGAAAGCAGCTGTTGACTTCTTGGTAGAGCGCGAAGGCGTTGCTGTAGAGCAATTGTCATACGCTGGCATGGGTAGCTCAGAGTTGAAGAACGCAGACAACCCAATGGCATCAGAAAACCGCCGTACCGAATTTATTATCGAATAATAACTCTTTAATAACTATTACAAACATGAAAACGAATTCTAAAGCATTAGCATCATTCCTGGCAGCAGCTGTCTGGGCTGATGGCGAGTACTGCGAGTTTGAGCAATCGCTCGTAGCAGACATGGGGGATCTCTTGGATGCAAAGACTCTCACACAAGATTTGGAGGCAGCCATCGCTGCTACCGAGAATATGTCAGGCGACGAACTGACCGCACATTTGGAAGAGGCAGCTAAGCAAGTAGATGCAACTGAGAAAGAGGGTATCTTGACTCTCTGCTTGCAAATGCTCTGCTCTGATGCGTTCTTGTCATCGGATGAGGTAGAGAACTTCTTCACTTTCGCTGAATTACTCGGCGTGGACGAAGACGATGCACAAGCTATTCTCGATGTATTCATCGACGAAGAGGAAGACTTAATTATCGAAGAGTAATCAACCAATAAAAAAGAATACAATTATGGCTATACAAAAAACAGCAGCTGGTAAGGTTGATAAACGTACCAAGGAATATAAGGAGATGGTAGCACGCGCAAAGAAAGCACGTGCAGCTTTGAAGAAAGCATCTAAAAAATCTACCATTAAGAAGTCTGCTAAGGCAGGTCGCCGTCAAGATGGCCATCTTGACCAACGCACCAAAGCGGGTAAGGAAGCAGCAGCACGCATGGCAGCAGCTCGCAAGGCTAAAGGAAGCTTGAAGAACAAAATCAAAAACCTCTTCAAGTAAACTCCCTCTCCCCGAATGGGGATATAAACAAGGCAGAGGAGTTTGATCGCTCCTCTGCTTACAAAAATCTTAAAATATGGCTACTTACAAAGACTTAATCCTGCAACATTGTGCAGAGGTTGTAAATCAAGTGTTGAAGGATATGGAAAACTATCGGGTAGGGTCAGGTAAGATACCTGTGCCTAAAGAGCCAGTTCTCTATCGCTGGTGGTTTCACTCCGAGTCTGAGGTTGTGAAATTGTTGCGTGCGTGGAAAAGCAAGGATAGTAAGAAGCCTATCAACTTGCTTGATGGGGTATTGACAAAGAAGTTTCCTGACGGAGAAACTTACTATGCGCTGTATTTTGGCAAAAGCAACAATGGCTATCGTCGATTTATACAGCATAGTACGGGCAATATTCACACCTCTACCCTGCGCAGAACCATCCATGGTCTGCTGACGGATGAGGAGTACAACAAACCCATTCACGAAAAGCAGATTGATGAAATACTGAAAGACTGCTACTTTGAGTGGGCGGTAATTGACAAGGAAGAAGAGAACTTGATAGTGTGCATCGGAGCGCTATGTATTGGGCACGGCACTTATCCGCTCAATATTGTTGGCAATCCCGCTATCAATGAGACATGGCGTAATCATATGATGAATGAACGCGGAAAAGTGAAAGATAGATAATATTAACCCTTAAAAACTAATCATTATGAGTTTGGAGTATTACAAAAAGCAAATGGTGGATTTGCGCGCCAAATTGCAAAAAGAGAAAGACGCAAAGAAAAAAGACAATGAGTATTATGCTCGTATGGTGAAATTTGCCTCTACACCAAGTGGTAAAGCATCTTATCGTAAATCAAAGATTGACCGCGCTGCTTCACACGACCGACAAATAGAGTCGATCAAGCGTCAAATTGAGAACTGCAAAGACAATATCGCTCGCGAACGCAAGCGTAAATAAAATCATTAGGTCAGCGGGATTGGGTTTCCGCTGGCTTACACTCGCGTTCGGTAAGTAGGTCGCAAAGAATGACTGCGTCATTAGGCGACAACTTCCTCCGCTCTTCCCACTCGCTCACGAAGCTTGTGGGAACTCTAAAAAAATGGAAGGACACACAGTGTCCAATAAAAAAACTAAATTATGAAGTCAAGTATTATTGATGTACCTCGTAAATATACTGAGGAAGATTTGTTTGGTATCAATAAGTACCAAGAAGCGTTGATTGAATTTATCAATCTCACCAACACCCCTATCACTATTGCTTTGCAAGGCGAATGGGGAAGCGGTAAAACATCGCTGATGAATCAACTCCGTTGGCAACTATGTGATATAGAAGGCGCACTCTATTTCCCTGTGTGGGTCAACACCTGGCAATACTCATTGATGAAAACTCCTAACCAAGCTATCATGAGTATCTTAGAAGGTTGCATCAACCAAATCGGCGCCCTCAATCCTAATGCTCACAAATGGGATGAAAGCAAAAAGAAGATTGGCGGTATCTTTAAGAAAATGGCTACAGTTGGAACGAAGATTGCAGCCAATACAGTCGGCATTGATGGTGGATTAGTGGACGAACTATTTAGCACCGATGCAAGTACCGAATCGGATATCTTGCAACTGAAAAACGAAATCGGAAAACTTATTGAAGAAGCATTAGCAGCTGAACCATCTAAACAAGGTTTTACATTCTATATCGACGACCTTGACCGCATCGATCCACCTGTAGCAGTAGAGATATTGGAATTGTTGAAGAATATTTTTGACTTGGATAAATGCGTCTTTATTCTCGCTATTGACTATGATGTGGTTATCAAAGGCCTGAAGTCTAAATTTGGTGAACTGACCGAGAAGAACGAACGCGAGTTCAGAGCGTTTTTTGATAAGATTATTCAATTGCCATTTTCCATGCCAGTAGCGTCGTATAATGTCAATACCTTCTTGGTAGATGCGCTGAAGAAAATAGAATTTCTCAACGAGGAGGAGCTCAATGATGCTCAATTGGCAGAGGACTTGTCTGAGATTGCTCAACTATCGGTAGGATGTAACCCACGATCTTTGAAACGTCTAACCAATACCTTGTCTTTGATATCTATCATTAATCGTAAGCTGATGGGCGATGAGCCAACCGACACTAGCAATAAATTGCTGAACTTTGCATTCGTATGTATGCAAATCGCATATCCTTATATATATAATCAGTTGAGTGAAGAACCTGATTTTAAACAATGGAACGAAAGCATCGCTGCAAAACTCAAATTGCGCAAACTAACCGCAGAAGAGCAAGAGAGCCTGAATGCAGCGGAGGAGTTTGATGAGGAGTGGGAGAAAATTCTCTATCGTATGTGTCAGAAAGAGACCCACTTGAGCAACCGTGTTTTCCAAGTGTCAGGTTTGCTGAATAAGATTGTAGCCATCGTGAATAATGATGAGCAATTGGGCGAAATAGTAGAGTCCACAATGGCACTCTCTGCCGTGACCAACTTGAAAGCATTTGATTCTGCACCTAAGAAGGGAAAAAGTAAGAGCGTTTCGTATGGTATCTGGCGTGTGGTTTACACAGAAGATAAGAAAGCGGAAGTGTATAAAAATGGCGAGCGTTGTCGTAAGGCCAGTCCTGCTCTTCGTGAGATAGCAGCGGAATTAGGCATTGAAGTTAAGCCAGAATGGCGCACCTCTCAACTAAGAAGTACGGTGCAAAAAGCAATGCTCAACGCTGGCGGAAAATAATAATCTAGGTCAGCGGGATTGGGTTTCCGCTGGCTTACAAAGAAAAATAAGAAAACATGAAGAAAATATCACTTTTACTCTTATTTACATTCGCTGCGCTATGCTTGCAAGCGCAGGATGTAGAAAACGCAGAACCACAATCTGTGGCTGCAGATCGTCCAGGTATGGCGACGGGCGTGGGTGTACTGCCGTTCAAAACCATTCAATGGGAGACGGGCTTTCAATGGGATTATGCAGACCGTCAACACTCGTTCACGTTACCCACTACCATGTTGCGATTTGGTGTAGCACCCTTTGCGGAGTTACGCTTAGAGTATGATGGAACATTGTATTCCGATACGAAATGGCAATATCAAGTAGAACCGCTTATTCTTGGTACTAAGATTCGTGTGTTTGACGGTTGGAAAGCCGTACCTAAAATTAGCTTCTTGGCGAACATCGCCATACCTATCACCAAAGAAGCATTTCAGACTTCGCATGTAGCCCCTAGTCTATATTTGCTCTTTGAGAATGATGTAACCGATTGGCTGAATCTGTGCTATAATCTTGGAGCAGAATGGAATGGCGTAGATGCTACCCCCAGCACCTTCCTCGCATTGTGCTTCGGCTTTACTATCAACGATCAATGGGGTGCATTTGTAGAAAGTTATAACTATTTTACTCGCCTCAATAGACACACTGAAGCCGATTGGAACTTAGACGCTGGCTTTACCTATATGCCTCACCATCGCGTACAACTGGATGTCTATGCATCTATCAATTGTCAAGATCCTGCCATGTACTCCAATGTAGGACTTGGCGTAGCATGGCTGATTAATCCGTAAGAAACAAATCACTATAAAATATGAACCCAAAAATTCTCAAATTCAAGCAAGAACTTAATCGCGTCTTTGACGACAACTTGCACACCAAACAATGGCATAACTATGTGGACTATGCCATCATTGGTTTTATTGTTCTGTCCACCATCGAAGTATTCCTTTCTACCTACGACGGTATTGTAGAGCGTTACGGTACATGGCTACATGTCGTTGACTATCTCACAACCGCTTTCTTTACTATAGAGGTGAGTTTGCGTATCTGGAATGCCGACCAGTTGGACCCTAAATACAAAGGTTTCTGGGGACGCGTGCGCTACTGCTTCTCTTTCTACGGATTGATCGATATCCTCTCTACCTATCCGTTCTATCTGCATTTCTTTATGCCTATCCCATACGTGGCACTCAAGGCACTGCGTATTGCTCGTCTGCTGCGTATCTTCCGCTATATGAAGGCGTTTAGCATCTTGTCACGAGCATTTCGCTCCAAGACAAACGAGATGAAGGTATCGCTTCAGTTCTTGGCAATCGTGACATTGATTCTGTCTTTTGTCCTCTTCTTCGTAGAACACGAGGCACAACCTGATGTGTATGACAACGGTTGGACATCAGTCATCTGGGCATTTGCACAATATATCGGCGACCCAGGTGGTTTTGCGGACACCCCACCTATCACATTCACAGGACGCATTATTGCCTGCATCATTGGTATATTAGGTATTGCTATCTTCGCCGTGCCTGCTGGTCTTATCGGTTCCGCCTTCACGGAGGTGATGGAGAAAGATGAGAAGAAGGAGAAGATAGAGGGATATATTAATAGCATTGTACATTCGTTTAAATTTGATAAGGATCAACAACATACTGGACTTTTCTATGTACCTCGATACATTCCTTTAGACCGTATATTGACTCGTAAATATTTAACACAAGAGAATATCTTAGAAGCAGTAAAAGCGTCAGATTGCTTGCATCTATATAATCTAATGGATGCAAAGAATTCGCAGGATGAACCAGAGAATAAAGTTGTTGTAATCAATTTTTATAAGAATAGACCATATGGCTGTTGCATTGATAGAGGATCAAAAGTGACAATTGTTAGTACCTCTGGACATACAGAACCGGTAACTGGTTGGTTGGCTTATCATATCGCTAAATTAGGTGGTTTCAATTATGTTGCCAAGGACATAGAGTCAGACCCAGATAATCCAACTACTTATTACAATGTATCGGATGTAAATGCTTGCCCTAATTTACCATTGTTTATTGAGGATATCAATAGATTATCTGCGAAAGA
>JAZOVR010000060.1:0-8659 GCA_045658785.1 Paludibacteraceae bacterium
TGTCGGAGCAAATACATTAGCATACTCATCTGTTTCTGGGTCACTATTGTTGCAGAATTGGGGATCTCCATACGTATCGAAATATTGACCAGTAAAGCGTACATTCTTGATTTTTACCAACTTAGCATCCCATTTACGTGCGCTTTGTAGGTTGAGAATAGAAGTAAATTGCTTGATTTGGAGAGTATCATAAACCAATTTACTGGTATCTGGTAACCCAATACACTGTGCATGTTCTTTGAAAATAGCAATAGGAATACGACCTGGTGCCCAACCAATCTTTTCTTCTGCTTTATTGGCATTGATATTGTTGTTATAAGATGGTAAGCATAGTTGTGGCTGATTCGCATAGCGACCAATCGCCAAGCCATCTACACGTATCAGCAACTCTTGTCCCAAAGGATACAAACCACTTGCAGAACCAGCATCCACCGAGATACGCAAAGCTTGTTGTTCATCATCAACTATTTGCTGAATACATATTGATTTGTAGAAATTACCACCTTGATCATCGCTTGTTACACGTCCGCGAATATAAAGTGGTTTTTCGCGCTTAGCGATTGTATCAATGGAGAAAAGATAGTTCTTTCCATCTTTCGTCGCACGAGTACGGTATAAGGTAGTATCACTAAAATAATTACCCTTTTCGCTAACATAAATCGAAGAGGTGTCCTTTAGATCTTCTAAATTAAGAAGTGTACCTTGCTCTATCAATGCTTGAGCTTGATCCTCGGTCAAAAAGAGTTTGCTTGACTCTACAGGATCAGGTGTACATGCAATACACAATGCCACAAGGGCAACTGAAATGATGAATTTTGAATTTTTAAGTATGAATCTCATAGCTTTCGTATTGCTTAAAATTTATATTGGAAGTTGAGATAGAAATTGGTTCCCCATGCATAGTAGTATTTGGATGGGAACTTCCATGCATTTGGACTAATGATAGAGATTTGCTTGTCATTCGTCACTTGCAAGTTTTGACGAGGTAAACGTGCTTGCTGATAACCACCTGTTTTGAAATGGGTGTTGTTGAGTAAGTTATTAACAGTCAGGTTTATAGAAATAGACTGACGATTTTTTAAGTAAATCAACTTACCTATACTCACATCCACTAAGAAGCGATGGAGTGGATTATTAGCAGTCAGCATCTCTTGCTCAGAGAGTAGGTTGTATGGATATCTCAATCTTGGTACTCCATTTTTGTCAAACTCATTTTCAATAATAGCATTAGGATTTACCTCACTTCTACCGTGTGTAGAGTAATCTTGTCCATACCATCCATTTACTTCTGTGCCATCAGCGCGTGTACCTGTGAATAGACCTTTCATACGGCGGGCTGGTGCATAATCCAGATAACTCCAATCAAAATAGTTGACGGTGATGTCTGCGAACCACATTTTTGGGTGGAAGAAACTGAGTTTCAAACTGCTATTGAGTTGTGGACCAGTTGCGACATGCAATCCTTTGATCAATACACTATCTCTAAGCTCGTAGATTGGGTTACCAGTCTTATTGTCTTCGGCCAATGCCATACCATTTTCGGCAGATGTAGTAGCGAGTGCATTGCTGGTATAGCGATAGTCACCGATACTCAATGCGCCTGTCAATGTGAAGTATAAACCGAGTTTCACTGCAGCAGCAGCCTCAATACCCATATGACGTCGGTTGATGTCTGTGAGTGATTGGTTTACAAAGGTGCGAGTTTCATCATCATAGTATCCGTTGAGTTCAGTACCATTCCAGAATTGAGTATAGAATCCAGTCACACGACCACGAACGAGAGGGTAGTTGAATGAATAAGTCAAGTCACCACCTACAATCTTTTGGCTTGCTCCGAAATATTCGCTTAGCCAAGAAGTGCCATTTTGTTGTGCATAATAACGAGCATAGTCATGACGATAAATATTCTCCACGGCACGATCGTGAACGCGTGGCGAAATATATGCATCACGAGCTAGCGGCGCCTTAGTCTCTGCCAATGCGTTCAGTTTCAAGTGATTGCGTCCATCAATCTTGTATGTAACTCCAAATTTGAAGGCAGGATCTACGAAATGATGCGCATATCCAACCAATCGAGTAGAGAATTTGGAGAAATCATTGCCAACAGCAAGAATATCATCCGCTGCATCAGCTAAATAATAATAGTGTTGATTATTTTGCGCTCCTAATCTAGCTAAATACCAAGCGCGTCCATTGAGCATATCGGTAGTACGTTGCATGGATGAATATGTGAATTGCAATGCATAGTACAAATCTACTTCGTTCCATGACCACTCATTTTGAGCCCATAGCTTACTATTCAGCATGTTGATTCGGTAGTCATAACCGAATCGATTATTTTTGGTAGCGGCTGCGTTTGGATTGCGCAAGTCGTTTTGCTTCACATTGATAATATCTGCTTGAGTTAGGCCTATATTGGTTGCTAACTCTTTGATGTCGCGTTCAGCAAATGGGTCCACATCAATCCATTGATTGCCGCCCAATAAATCATCAACTGTCTTGTAATGAATACCTTGCGATGCTTTTAGTTCTAATCCAATGGTAGCAGTAAGATGCTCAATAGCTGTATTGCGATAGGTTGCATTAGCGACTGCCTCTTGAATATCGTTGTGACGACGCTCCACCATGTAACGTGCAGAACCATTAGGGTTATTGGCATTGTTTGCCAAGTTTGCTGCATAGAGTGCATCCCAATCAATTTGTGTGGCTTTGTCATCGCGATTAGTCCATAGATCAGTAAGGCGCTTGTATGTATCCATATCAATAGAGTGACCCACCGATGTACCATTGTAGTGTAGAGGATATTTGATATATCCACCTTCGGTTACCTCACCTAATGGTTTGCCATTCAAGTCTTTACCTATGAAGTAACCATCCTTATCAATCTGTCCGTCAAGCAAAGCAGATGGCAAGTTGCGGTAATAATCAGGACGAGGGTCTGGTGCATTGTAGAAGGTAAGAGCTGAATTAGAATACATGGAGTAATGATATCCTGCAGCTATTTTTAAATGATTTTCTTCATCAATTTTCCAATCGAAACTAGCAATTGCCGTAGGATCATAAGTATGCACAATACGTGAGTTACGTACTTTGCCCTCTTGATAACCCCAGTATGGATTATAGTTGTTATGTCCCCACGAGTTCTTGTTATATTGATTGGTCAAATCAAATGTTTCTTGAGTTAAAGCAGCCGATTGTCCACGACGTGTAGGTGCACCAAAAGTAATGAGCGACAGGCGCATATCTTTGCTCCATTGTTTTTCAGCAGTAAAGAAATAACCTACCGAACTATAGCTGATACCTTCGCCGATACGTCCTTTGATGTCAATATATGGACTATATCTCCATGCTAACTGAGCGGCAAATGCCCAACCGTTTTCCAATAAACCGCTAGAGTAGGTAGCACGTGCAGCACCTTTGTAATTGCGATTTGTAGCTGCGAGACCCACTTTCCAACCTTGTGCGTAGTTCGTAGCTGATTGTAGGTAGTTGGTGGACTGTCCTAATGAACCAAATGCAAAATTATTTGCTTCAATACCCTCAACTACTTCTTTGTAGCGAGTAGCATCATTAAGACCACCCATGGCAGAGAAATTGAACTGTCCACGTTCAGCAGAGTTAAACGAAAGTCCTTCGATATAGTTCTCTTCGTATATTTGCTCGTAGCCACGACCGCGATAACGGGCGTTTGACCATGCGAATGACACTGTGGAGTTGAAGATATCCTGACTCGCACTTGATGCAGAGGAAACAGATTGACTTTTACCCTCATCATCGTTTAAGTCCATTTCTGATAGATTGAGCAAGACCTCCTCTTGCGCTTCACGAACGAAGTCGGTTTGCATGATAATATCGCCCATATCTGTGAGTTTGTTACTTTCCAATGAAATCAACTGAATATCAGATATATATCCAGTCGCTTCAAGGATTACTTCTTCAGGAATAGGCTCCAAATAAGTAAGCGAAAACAAGCCTTCAGCATTTGTTGTTGTAGTTACTCCTTGGTTAGCCAATACCACAGTAGCTCCCTCAATAGGTTGTTGTTCGGTCGAAACCAATCGTCCTACTAATCGTGTTTGCGCACAAATAATAGGTGCTATAGCAAACAAAATGAAATATAAGATTAATCGTTTCATGCGAAATCTGTTAAAATTCAGCTGTTTTTGGTGTACGTGGGAATGGAATCACGTCGCGGATGTTCTGCATACCAGTCACGAAGAGCAGCAATCGCTCAAAGCCCAAACCGAAGCCTGCGTGAGGTGCAGCACCAAAGCGGCGGGTATCCAAGTACCACCACATATCTTTCATAGGAATATCGCGGCGCTCAATCTCTGCATTGAGTTTGTCGAGCGACTCTTCACGTACACTACCGCCGATAATCTCACCAATTTGTGGGAACAATACGTCGGTACCTTGTACGGTCTTGTTATCCTCGTTGATCTTCATGTAGAACGCCTTGATATCCTTTGGATAGTCAGACATGATCACTGGCTTGTTGAAGTGTTCCTCTACCAAGTCACGCTCATGCTCAGAAGCCAAGTCATCGCCCCAAGTACATGGGAACTCGAACTTTTTGCCGTTCTTCACTGCTTCTTGGAGGATATTGATACCCTCAGTATAGGTAAGACGGATGAACTCGGTGTTTACTACAGACTCGAGACGTGCAATCAAACCTTTGTCCACGAATTGGTTGAGGAATTGCAAGTCGTCTTGACACTTCTCCAATGCCCAGCGCACGCAGTATTTGATAAAGTCCTCTTCGAGGTCCATGAGTTCGTCCTTTTGGATAAACGCTACCTCTGGCTCAATCATCCAGAACTCTGCCAAGTGGCGTGGGGTGTTGCTGTTCTCTGCGCGGAAAGTAGGACCGAAGGTGTAGATTTTACCTAGTGCCATGGCTGCCAACTCGCCCTCCAACTGACCAGATACGGTCAAACTGGTTTGTTTGCCGAAGAAATCATCCGAGTAATCAATTTTGCCCTCATCATCTTTCTTGAGGTTGTAGAGGTTCTTGGTAGTCACTTGGAACATTTGTCCTGCACCCTCGCAGTCAGAAGCTGTGATGATAGGGGTGTGGAAATAGAAGAACCCGTGCTCGTGGAAGTATTGGTGGATAGCCATCGCCATGTTGTGGCGGATGCGGAACACGGCACCAAAGGTGTTGGTGCGTGGGCGGAGGTGTGCGATGGTGCGCAGGTACTCCATGCTGAGTCCTTTCTTCTGCAATGGATATTGCTCTGGATCGGCTGTGCCATATACCTCCAGTTCGGTGAGCTGGATCTCTACCGCTTGACCGCTACCTTGGCTGGCAACGAGATGACCAGTGGCAGAGATACATGATCCTGTGGTTACGGGCTTGAGGTTCTCCTCTGGGAATTGTGCCAAATCCACTACGATTTGGATATTCTTGATTGTAGAGCCATCATTGAGGGCAATAAAACTCACGTTTTTATTACCGCGACGGCTACGTACCCATCCTCTTACGTTGATGAGTTGTCCTTCTCCTGCGAGTTGCAGGGCATTGATGATTTCTGTTCTTTTCATTATAGTGTTTTGTATTATTATTCTTTCTATGAGTAGTCTATCTTCCGCTTATCTTCCGCTCATCCTCCGCTGAGCGATCCAATAAATAGTTGCTCAAAAAGGGGCAGGCATATCATCCAATTTGGCGCCGTATTCTTCTTGTGGCAACATGTTCATCTTGCTGCTTTTGGTTTCGTACTGCACATCTGCATACAAACTCTCATCGTATGAGTCGTTTTCGTTTTGGAATCTAGTGTATTTACCAATAAATCGTAGCCATATTTCATCAGTAGCACCATTACGGTGTTTAGCTACGATGATTTGTCCCAATCCGCGCAAGTCTTTTCCGTTACCATCGTCGTACAGTTTGTAGTACTCAGGTCTGTGGATAAAGCATACCATATCGGCATCTTGCTCGATTGCGCCCGATTCACGCAGGTCAGAGAGTAGGGGTTTCTTTCCATCCACATTGCTATTGCTAGAATCTCGTTTCTCTACGGCGCGGCTGAGCTGACTGAGTGCTATGACTGGGATATCTAGCTCTTTTGCTAGTCCCTTGAGGTTTCGCGAGATAATACTTACCTCTTGCTCTCGACTACCAAAACTCATACCATTTGCATTCATAAGTTGTAGGTAGTCAATGATAATCATTTGAATATTATGCTCTTTTACGAGTTTTCGTGCTTTACTTTGTAGCTCAAACACACTCAAACCAGGGGTATCATCAACATAAATGGGCGCCGTTTGGAGTACGCCGATAGTATTATCTAGTTTATCCCATTCTGCTTTGGTCAGACGTCCGTTTCGAATCTTGTTACCCTCAATTTCGCAGACGTTCATAATCAGACGATTCACCAATTGTACATTGCTCATCTCTAGGGAGAAAATAGCGACTGGGATATTAAAATCTACCGCAATATTCTTTGCCATAGAGAGTACGAAAGCCGTTTTACCCATCGCAGGACGAGCAGCGATGATCACTAAATCAGACTTCTGCCACCCTGAAGTGATCTTGTCCAATTCGGTAAAACCGCTTGGGATACCCGATATATTTCCGTCATTTTCAGAAGCTTTCCGCATACGATCAAAAGCCTCTGTAATCACAGGGTATATGTGTGTCACGTCGCGTTTTTGTGCGCGTTGCGAAATTTCAAATATTTTGGCGGTAGCCTCTTCTACCAACTCATCGACATCTTGTGTCTCATCATATCCTTTCTCTTCAATCTGACAAGCGGCCGTAATCAAGTCTCGGGCAGTAGCTTTTTGTGCTATGATTTGTGCATGATAGCGGATATGCGCCGCAGAAGCAACTCGTCTAGTTAAGTCACTCAAGTATATGACGCCTCCTGCAAGTTCCAATTTACCTGCGAGTTTCAGTTGCTCTGCCACAGACAACACATCAATTGGTGCATCTTTGGCCGAAAGAGCTTGTATGGCTTCAAATATATGTCGGTGCTGATCTGAATAAAATGATTCAGGTCTCAGCAAATCCGTAATACTAGAGAAAGCATCTTTCTCAATCATCAAAGCTCCAATCACACTAGCTTCTAATTCAGGAGCTTGTGGCGGTAGTTTGCCTAAATCATTAGCTCCGACCTTGATGATTGTAGGTTGAGCATTTTTGCGTTTCGTGTTATTTGTTGGTGTCGGCATATTGTTTTAATAGTTCGTATGCAGCAGTAAAACTGCTTATTTCATTGTTTAGAACTCGCTGTTCGGTGTTAGCGATGATGGTTTCCATCGCCTCTGATTTGTAAAAACCATCTAAGAGGTTCTGGTTGATGGTTTCGTACATCCAATATTTGGCTTGTTGGGTGCGTAAGTGGTCTAAGTATCCGTTCTCGCGCGCGAACCTTATATAATCTTCCACCATGTTCCATACGTCCAAAATGCCATTCCCCTCAATAGCAGAACAAGTTACTGCGTATGGTTTCCACCCCGATTCTGTAGGAGGGAATAGTGATAGCGCATTTTTGAAGCTTACTTTGGCTGCTTCAGCGCGCTCAATATTTGCTCCATCGCATTTGTTGATAGCAATACCGTCTGCCATCTCCATGATACCACGTTTGATTCCTTGCAGTTCGTCTCCAGTTCCTGTCACTTGCAGCAAGAGGAAAAAATCCACCATAGAGTGAGCTGCCGTTTCAGACTGACCGACACCTACTGTTTCTACAATAATAGTATCAAATCCAGCGGCTTCGCAGAGTACAATTGTTTCACGTGTTTTGCGTGCTACACCACCTAAACTTCCTGCAGATGGGCTAGGGCGGATGAACGCATTATTCTCTACAGAAAGTTTATTCATGCGTGTCTTATCTCCCAAAATACTTCCCTTACTACGCTCTGAAGATGGGTCAATAGCTAACACAGCGAGGTGTTTGCCCATGCGACATAGTTCGGTGCCGACAGCTTCGATGAATGTGGACTTACCTGCACCTGGTACGCCAGTAATACCTAAGCGAATGGCATTACCTGCATATGGAAGACACTTTTCGATGACTTGCTGCGCAATAACTTGATCGCTTGGTAGATTACTCTCAATTAAGGTTACTGCTTGACTAAGCAGACGCAAGTCGCCACGTAAGATTCCCTCCACATATTCGTCAGCGGTAAGCACTTGCTTTTTACGACGAAAAGTGGAATAGGGATTTACAGATGGTAGATTTTCTACACCTGCGTTTACGGTAAGTCCCTTGTACTCAGTACTGTTTTCTGGATGTTTCATTCTACTGTCCAAGTTAAACGTACGTCAATCACCGATTTATTAGGATCGTTTGTGATTAGTTTTACCACACGAGTGTATTGAGTAGGTTGTAATTTGCTAGTATTAATCTCCACAGCAATCGCCGCAGTACGACCATTTTTTATAGCGGCTTTAGGAGTCGTAGCAGTCATATGTTCATCATTAGCAATGACTCTGCGTATAATAAGTGGATTGATACCTGCATTGTGAACTTCTAATTTGGTTGCTAGTTTTTTACCGATTTTGACTGTTCCCAAATTTAGGGTTTGTTGTATTTCTGCAATAGGAGCGAGTTGTTTTTCCTCTTCTGATAATTTTCTGAAATCTTCTTTGATATCAGCCATCAACGTGATAGCCTGTTCTTCTATTTGCTCGCGTTTACCGTTATACAAC
>JAZOVR010000061.1:0-6689 GCA_045658785.1 Paludibacteraceae bacterium
ACTATTCACAAATAGGTTATGAGACGACTAAAGCATTGTTATATGATTATGATCCAGAATTAGGCAAAAATTATTATAAGGTTAAAGCTATTAATTCTGCAGGTGAGAGTGAATATAGTTCATATGCTTCATGTTCATGTGATCCCAATGATGTTTCACCTTGTCCAGTACAATATGGCAATTGCAGTGCTACCAGTACAACAATTACTTTACGTTGGACTAATCCGACTACTTCAGGCTGTGGCAAACCCGACAAGGCTATATTACGTGTGCGTCATCCTGATTCTGGTCAATATGCAGATCTCGAAACTTTATCAGGAACAGCAACAAGTGCCTCCTTTTCATTTGGTATGTGGTTAGATGATAATGGTTACGTCTATTGCGGCATCATAACTGAAAACGAACACGGATCTAGCGGTGGTGTTCCAAAAGTATATGACTACAACAACAAAAGATGGATTAACTAGTTAGAGATGAATAATTAGAGTCAGCGTAGGCGAAGGTAAAGGTCTGCGCTGATTTTTTTATACATACCCCTCCGCCCCACAAGGGGGCACCTCCCCTGACTCAGGGGAGGTGTTTTTTTTAAGGAGTGTATCGTTATCTAGAGTGTGGGCAATCATCTCACCCTAGATTATTAAATCTTCAGCACACGAAAACTTTTTTCTAAAAAATCACTCACGCGGGAAGCTTAGTAAATACTAAACTTCCCGCGTGAATTACTGATTATACCATGTATAAATCTATTTCCTTGCTATATGCTGGTAATTTATCAGATGCGTATCACCTACGGACTTTTCTGAGCCTGTATAGACGATATTCATGCTCAATAAATCATCTTTAAGCAGCCCCTTGAGGTAATCCAATGAGTTCAAAAAGTCAGGATGAAAGCGTTCGGCAGACTTGATTTCGTATGCATGTATTTTGCCAGCCTCTTCTTGCAAGATATCTACTTCTCGCGATTTGTCCCGATAGAACAATATATTCTTTTCTAATCCTTGGTTATATCGCATCTTCAACATATCGCAAACCACCATATTCTCAAATATAGCGCCTCGCAAAGGGTGATTCGCCAACTGTTGAGCCGTCTCTATTCCTAAGAGATAACATACCAAACCTATATCGTAGAAATACACCTTAGGTGTTTTGGTTAATCGTTTACCTATGTTGCGATAAAATGGATGCAGTAAAAATGCCGTATAAGAAGTCTCCAATATGCTCATCCATGATTGAATAGTCTTATGATCTACAGCCAATTCCGTAGCTATAGATGATGCCACGAATTCTGTTCCTACACGAGAAGCAAGAATAGTCAAGAAGCGACGGAAAAGACTCAAATCCTTGATATTCACGATCTGGCGAACATCCTTTTGGATATAGGTTGCCACATAACTGTCATAGACTGTGTGCGGATCTTTCTTATCTCCCCAAATAGCAGGATAGAAACCGCGCCACATCAATTCATTGACATCTATATCAGCATCATCACCTAACTCTGACAAACTCAAGGGTAGCAGGCGCATAACCGCTACACGACCTGCTAAGGATTGAGATATATTTTGCATTAATAAAAAGTCACTACTACCGCTTAGCACATACCGCAATGATTTGTTTTCATCTACTACCACTTGTAGAACAGAAAATAACTCGGGTAAGTTCTGTGCTTCGTCTATAATCAGTCCATTGGGATATTGCAATAGGAATCCCTCAATATCATGCTCAACAAGAGCCCGCGTTGTGGCACGCTCCAGATTGACATATTCGTAATCAGGAAAAGCCATTTTGCATAGCGTTGTCTTGCCAGACTGACGGGGTCCTGTCACAGAAATGATTGACCAATGCTCACTTAATTCTAAAAGTTTGTTTTGTAACTCTCTGCTATACATATTATTATTGTTTGTATGGACAAAATGGGAATTGCATTCCCAATTTGTCTGCAAAGGTACTGTTTTTATTTGATATACGCAAGAGTAAAAGTGAAAAATGTGATTTTTTTGCGCAGTAATTAGTAACTTTCAGCACGTGAAAACGTTTTCCAACAAAGCTCATAAGCGTTAAAACACAAAAACGATATGCAAGTTTCTTCATTGATTTTCAGGGAGAAAGGGTTAAACTAGTTATGAACTATAAGTTATGAGTGATAAGTGTCTGCGAACTTTTTGAGGTGGGCTGAAATGTGTTCGCGGAACGTCCGTGGGATGAAGGTGATGAGGTTATTAGGTGATAAGGAGAATCCGCATAGTTGGCTACAGACTAGCCGATTATGCGGATTTGATTTTAGGTTATAGAATCTTCACATGTCTTAGGGGAAAATCAAAAATATTCGCTTACAGCAAAATCAAACTGTGAGATAAAAATTTGCTTGATTAGCTGTTGGCTTTTTCTGCTTCCAAGGCTTTCTCGTAACAAGCACGGCAGAGAGGCTCGTAACTCTCGGTCTCGCCGAGGAGGACACGCTTGTCGCTGCTGACAGTACGGTGGCTGACATATGCCAAGTCGCCGCAATGTACGCAGATAGCGTGGGTCTTATACACATCATCTGCAATAGCCATCAATGCTGGCATTGGGCCGAAAGGTACGCCTTTGAAGTCCATATCCAAGCCCGCACAGATGACACGAATACCGCGGCGAGCCAGTTCGTTGGCTACTTCTACGATACCCATATCGAAGAATTGTGCCTCGTCGATGCCGACTACATCTACATCATTTGCCATGAGGAGGATGTTTTGACTACTATCCACGGGTGTAGATTGGATCGCGTTGCGGTCGTGGCTGACCACTTCGGCCTCGCTATAGCGCACGTCAATAGCGGGTTTGAAAATCTCTACTTTGAGTTTGGCAAACTGTGCGCGTTTCATACGGCGGATGAGTTCTTCGGTCTTTCCCGAGAACATACTTCCGCAAACTACTTCTATACTGCCCTTGCGGAACTTAGGACCCTTTGTATCTAATTCGTTGAACATATCTTAATTGTAATATTAATATCTCCTGTTCGCCTCGCGGCTCACGAAATCTTATAAATCTTATATTTGCTCGTTGTACTCCGTAATAAATTGCCACCGCTCTTCGTTTTGGGAACATCCAAAACTCATCACTGAATCTTAAATCAAAAGTGCAATTTTTTGCCTATAACCTATAGCCGCCTGCGGCGTCCTATAGGCGAAGCCGTCCTATAGCCTCAAAGAGGCGTCCTGCCATCTAGGATGGTTTGATGTCCTGTACCATCATTTGGATGGTTGTTCTATTGTTAAATGTATTTTCGTCTAATTCGTAGCAGATGTCCACAGGGTTGCCGTTCTGGATGTGTTTGGCCATGTCTCCTCGTTTGAAGGCAATACCCGTGATGGCGTAAGCACGGTCAGTGACATCCAAACGCAGATGCTCGCCTTCTTTGCCCACTGCGCGTGTGTCACGGTGGTTGATGAGGTTGCGAGTAGCAAACAGTGGGCGTGGATTACCAGGACCAAAAGGCTCTAGATAACGAATCACATTGTAGAAGGCAGGTGTGATGTCTGCTAAGTCTAATTCTGCCTCCACGAGTAGGGTAGGTTGCAACTGATCCTCTCGTATATGGGTGGCGACATACTGCTCAAAACGCTGCTTGAACTCTGGCAAATCATCAATGTGCATACTTAGTCCAGCTGCGTACTTGTGTCCACCGAAGTTCGTAAGAAGGTCACTGCATGAGTCGATGGCAGTATAAATATCAAATCCACCTACCGAACGCGCCGAACCCGAAATGATTCCATCTTCGCCAGCGGTAAGGACGATAGTTGGGCGGTAGTAGGTTTCTGTCAAGCGAGATGCCACAATACCCACTACGCCTTTGTGCCAGTTGGGCGAATAGACTACGGTCGAACGGCGTTGAGTGAAGGTGGGGTCGTCTTGTAATTGCTGTAATGCCTCTTTGGTGGTCTCTGTATCGCAATCACGTCGGTCTTCGTTGTGTTGATTCACTTCCTCTGCTTGTTGTCGAGCAAAATCTGGGTCGTCGGTAAGCAGTAGTTCCACCGCCGCACGCCCTGATTTCATGCGTCCACAAGCATTGATGCGTGGACCAATCTTATATACTAGTTCGTTGATTGTAATCTTCTTGGTTTCGATACCCGCCACTTGCATGATAGCAGATAGACCCGTGAAAGGTGCCTTATTGAGTTGCTGAATGCCAAAGTGCGCTAGGATGCGGTTTTCTCCTGTGATAGGCACGATATCCGAAGCGATAGACATTGCTAGGAGTTGCAATAGGGGTACCAAGTTTTCAAAAGGCAAACCGTATTGTTGGGTATATGCTTGCGCTAGTTTGAAGCCAACACCGCAACCCGAAAGGTCTTTGTATGGGTAGGGGCAGTCATGGCGCTTCATGTTGAGCACCGCTACGGCTGCGGGAAGTTCATCGCCAGGGGTGTGGTGGTCACAAACGATGACATCAATGCCTTTGCTGTTGGCATATGCGATTTTCTCAACGGCTTTGATGCCACAGTCCAGGGTGATGATAAGTGTGCAACCTTGTTCTGCAGCGTAGTCAATACCTTGCGTAGATACGCCATAACCTTCGGTGTAGCGGTCAGGAATATAGTAGTCGATATTGGACGCTTTGCTATTGGGTAATGGGTAATGGGTATTGGACGCTTCTCTAATGGAACCATTATCCATTAGGCACTCTGTGCCGTCCATTAGCTCGCTTTGCGAGCGTCCATTATCCATTATCCCCTCCAAAAACCGATACATGAGTGCCACGGCGGTGGTGCCGTCCACGTCATAGTCGCCATAGATGAGGATTTTCTCGCCTTGTGTGATGGCTTGGTGCAATCGCTCCACAGCTTTGTCCATGTCCTTCATGAGGAACGGATCGTGCAGTTTGTCCAGCGATGGGCGCACAAAAGCGCGTGCCTCATCGGCGGTCTGTATGCCTCGTACGACCAACATACGCGCAGCCGCGGGACTGATGTTCAGTTCGCGCTCCAACTGCTGTTGCAATTCCTGTTCCACCGCAGTCAAATGCCGTATGTTCCATTGGTAGGTCATGATTCGGCTGCAAAGGTACAACAAAAAAAGCAGAAAAGCAAGAAAACGAATAAAAAAGTGTTAGGATTATTTTCTATTTACGCAAGTTGTCGTTCTTTTGGCGTATCGTTTTGTTTGCTTTGCGTTTGCGCAGGAAGTATGTGATAGTGAAGGTAGGAATGATGTCGGTGAAGGGCAGTGCTTCCTCCAAGAAGGCGATGATGGTACCTCTAGTACCGCCAAAGAGTAAGCCGAACAGGTATGCAGATATGGGTGCCCATGCGGTGTCCATCCATTCGCCCATGCCGGGGATGAGGTAGGATAGCATACCTATTGTGTCTATCAGTATGCATAGCCATAGCGGCGGTAGTTTTTTATTCATGGTGCATCATTTGCATCTTGAACTGATCTACATCTTTCCACAGCGGGAGCACCTCGCGGAAGTGGTGGAGTTTGGCAATATCAAAATCGGCAATCTTGGTGCCTTCTTCATCGTCTGCAAAAGACACTATCGGTTGCAAACGCGTATCATACGCCACCGAATGACCATTGTAATGCAAGCCCATGCCGTCATCGCCCACGCAATTGACAGCCGCGATGTAGCATTGGTTTTCCGTAGCACGCGCTGCAATGAGCGCATCCCAATACTGAATGCGGATGTCGGGCCAATTGGCTACCACGAGAATGATGTCGTAGTCGTGGCCGCTGCGGTTGCGTGCCCAAACGGGGAAGCGCAAGTCGTAGCAAACGAGCAATAATATCTTAACCCCTTTGTACTCAAAGATATGACGCTCACTTGCTTGCTCAAAGAACTTATCTTCGCCCCCATGGGCATATAGGTGGCGTGTGTCTTGTATCTGCACTTCGCCATGTGGAATCACCATAAAGCCGCGATTGACTAGTTTGGCAATAGGCGTTGGCAAGCAAATAAATGATCCTACGATAGCTATCTCGTATTGGTCCGCAAGGCGTTGGAGGGTGGTCATGATCTTCCCGTCCATCGTCTCTGCCAGCTCGGGGTGATCGGTACAAAACCCCGTAGCAAACATCTCAGGCAGCACTGCGACATCGGCTTGACCAGCCAATGCCGCAATACGCTCTTCGGTCTGACGGAGGTTTGTCTCCTTATCCGCCCATGCTATGGGATATTGTAGTAGCGCTATTTTCATTTCTTCTTCGCGGGCTCACCAGCAGGTTTGCCGATGGCTTCGCGCATGGTGGTATCGGCTTGGATATTCTGCATGCGGTAGTAGTCCATGATGCCGAGGTTACCATTGCGGAAGGCCTCTGCCATCGCTTGTGGCACCAATGCCTCTGCCTCAATTACTTTAGCACGAGCCTCTTGTGCCTTGGCCTTCATCTCTTGCTCATTAGCAATAGCCATCGCACGGCGTTCCTCTGCCTTGGCTTGAGCGATGTTTTTATCCGCTTGCGCCTGATCCATTTGCAATTGCGCACCGATGTTCTTACCAACATCAATGTCGGCAATATCAATACTGAGAATCTCAAATGCAGTTCCTGCATCTAGACCTTTGCTAAGTACAAGTTTGGAGATGCTATCTGGGTTCTCCAGCACGAGTTTGTGGCTCTCTGCCGAACCAATAGAAGATACGATACCTTCGCCTACACGAGCAAGCACAGTGTCTTCGCCAGCACCACCGACCAATTGCTTGATATTGGCGCGC
>JAZOVR010000062.1:0-13807 GCA_045658785.1 Paludibacteraceae bacterium
AATAAAAGTTTTTTCATATTGAGTATTATTTTAAGTTACACGTTAGTTTTATGTTGTCTACGCCTGCTCATAGGGTGAGGAGGGGATTAGTTTGTTAATTGCCACTGTCCATTTACTTTAGAGTGATCTTTGTTGATATAACCATTTATTTTCAACCAATTGATTGCTCGTAAAATGGTGCTTTCAGAAACATCTAATTCACGTTCTAGTTGACGGTATTTTAGTTTGGGGTTAGAACAAATACATTCATACACAGCACGCACTAGTGGTGTTGGGAATGACGGTTTTTGCTCTAAAATGACGGTTTCTGACCCATTTTCCGTCAAATCTGACGGTTTTTGCGCTGAAATGACGGTTTTTGACTCATTATTATCTCTTAATGGCTCATTTAATTGTGTGCTAAAGCGTTATTGGGGTTGTTTTATCGATTTTACTTACGTTATTTATTACTTGATTTGCAAAATTATTATTAATGATTTTGTTGATATCTCATGACATGCGCTTGAATATTTTCCTTCATTTTTTCCCATGTGTCTTCTATGAACATCTGCGGCATAATCTGAGCATCTGCATCATCAAAATAGGTCAAACTCCTCAAGGCACGAAAAATTGAATAATCCGGATATTTTTGTTGATAAAATGTCAAAATTTCTTCTAGACTATAATGTTGCAAAAGCAAATACATATCAATAAAGTCTTTTTTTGTCCCTCGCCCTTCTATTGCATTTATTTTCAATGCAGCAATATCTTTAGGTGAAGCCAATCTGATGCTATCATCCTCAACGGGAGCATCGATCCAAGAATAAGGATAATTGACAATATCTACTTTGATACCATTCACAAAATATTGGTGAATATTTTTTGTCTCATTAATCACCCTTACCTCTCCTAAAGCCTGAAGCAGACTAAGCAATTCAAACTTATCAATTGCCACTTCTCCAAACAAATCCAAATCCACAGAAACGCGATGACCATATTGCAATGCCAAAGCCGTTCCACCCACAAGGCGCAACGACAATAACTCCGGAGCAGACATTAATGCTTTTAAGAGTTCCAGAGTGTCTGGTGTGACTGTGCGAAGTGATAACATCTATAATCTTCTTTTCGTGTATTAGTTATGCAACAAATATAACTTAGCGATTCGGGTGACATAGTGCGGAGGGTTTTGCAAATAGCTGCAAGTTGCTCCAAACCAAAATAGTCCCTTATCAAGCACCAATCATTCCACTCTCCCCTCTCAAGCACACGCTCAACGATCTGCGCAGGACATTGCTCCACGTCAAAAGCCAATGGAGAAATATCCCAAAAGAGATTCTTTGTGAATTGTTCTATCGAAAGTTGCTTATTCATTTTTTTGTTTGTTTTGCTCACGTTTTCTGCTCGCGTAGCGAGCGTTGTGTGCGCCAACGGAGCTGATGTTGTGTGCTAAAGCGTTGGTGATGGTTAGTTTTGTGAGGGTTAATCTTGGTTTATTCCATCTTTCCCGTTTTTAATTCACTTTCAAGAAAAGCAAATACATAGCGGGGACTTTGGTGGTACAACTGTGCTGAATCTTTTTGCAAACGCAGATAAGTATCCGAATTAAGCACAATCTCAAGCGCTTGTTCCATTGTTAACTCTGAATCATCTTCCATGAGCAATACAGCAAGCTCACTCGCCATATCCAATTTCATCATATCAATCTCACTCATAATCGCTTCAAAAGTTTAATCGCTTGTTCTGTTCCAAAAAAATACTGAAAAGTTACACCTTTCATATTCTGTAGTTTTCTCACCAAAGTAGGCAAATCTATTGCTTGACTTTCGTATTTCCATAGCTGCACTCCTACACGGTCATTAGCAATTGGTCCATATACTATGTCATAGTTATGAGCTGGTTCAGCGGATTTATTTCGGCGATTAAGCAGAATAAACTCAGCCCACTCTTCGGAGTACTCATCATAACACAACATATTCAGCTGTCTCATTTCCAATTCATCCACTTCAAACGCCAATACAACAGGTTCTCCCGACTCCAACTGCTCAACTTTGATTTTTGCCATAGCCAGAGCCTGCTCATAATCAGCGGATAAATAAAAACCTCGACCAAAATCTTTATTGGGTTTTGATTTCCCTAAATCAACCACATCGAAAGACTGATTTGTTCCGTGATACAAAATCATTGCAACATTCCTCCCTTTAGACGACAGTACTCACTAATGTCATTAATCATTGATTCAAACGATTGAGTATGTACATAATCATAATGACGATCCACAAAGTCAATACCCTTATATCGCTTCAAATAATTAAAGGCCTGCTTGGTCGTAAGCCCATATCTTCGTCCAAACTCATAGACGAAAATCAAAGTCCATTCTATTTTTTCACGATTTGTGTACATATTCTTTTGTTGTTTGTTTTGTGTTTTACCTTCTCTACTCATGGGCGAGCGTTGTTTGCGCCTGGGGCGCGTTGTGTGTCAGCGGGGCTGACGTTGTGTGCTGGAAGCGTTGGTGATTGGTATTTTGTTTTAGTTTACTTTGCGTGGTTTGTTACATTTTAGTTCCGTTGATTTCAGCAACAATATCATCTACTATATATAAGTCACTCATTAGTTGTAATCCCGTAGAAGGATCTACTAGCTGTTGCGCAGTCTTAGTAGAATAAAAAACGTCTAAAGCTTGTGAAGGTTCTATATTTAATTTCTTGGCAAGCAACATAACAATACTAGTCTGTTTGCGCCATAAAACATTATCTCTCATATTGCATATCTAATCTAATGTAATTGACTTAACATATGTCAAATATTTATCAACAACCGTTTGATTAATAATACACATCTGATGATTAATCCTTTTGTATTTCAATTGTCCTAAGGCTTGCTCAGCGGTAATAATTCCCTTTTCATAATCCTCCACAGTATCAATCACATTATCATTAGCCACGCCACCTTCCACCACATCAAACTGCTTATATACCTCTCTTCCCTTTCGACAATTGATAACATACTCTAACCAATCCATATTGTATGTCTCAAAGATTTTGAATCTCACACCTTCCTCTAATGCCTTTTCTTTATCAAAACGGTATTCTGAGATCACTCCTTTTTGATTGCGTCCTCTACGAGAAGCTATAGTAATAGCCCAATCTACTGCCTGCTTGCGAATGGATGTAAGATAGAAGCCTCTTCCAAAATCAAGATTCACCCTGCCAACTCCAACTAGCGGAGTCACAACTTCTACATTTGATCCATGGTATAGTGTTATCATTTGCTAGCTCCTTTCTGTTCTTGTTCCCAATTGTGCAATGTTTCCAAAGTATCTTCAACAACCCAATCTAGGCTCTGCGTATGCAACGTCTCATAATGACGATTGAGACGCTGATTAATTAAATCCTGCGCTTTCAATCGGCTATACATTTCGCTGGCACTCACTCGTTGACGGCGAGCACTGGCTTCAATAACCATAATTGCAAAATGCAAATGACGATATTCTTTGGAGCGTGTGTTCATTAGTTATATTGTTTTTTGTTGGGTCTGCTTACATTGTATGTCACCAGAGCTGACGTTGTGTGTGCTGGAAGCATTGGTGATTTTTTTTTGTTTTTGTGTATTGTTTCGTGGTATATTCGTTCTTTCGTGGTATAAATGAGTAGCGAGAAATATTATCTAGCCTGCAAAGGTACGATTTTTTTTTGAAACGAGCAAATTTATTTTGCAAATTCGGTGATTTGTGGGTATTTTGTTCGGTTAGGTGGGGTGCGCTGTGAGATTGTGTGCCTGCGGCGGGGGATGGGAAAGTAAATATCTCCTTGCCCTAGCGGGCAGAAATCTGATAAATCCTTTTATTCTCCGACTTTGATTGTATTGCTACCGCTGCTTCGTCGAAACGGGCTTGCAACAATGAACTCACTTTCGTTCGTTAGAGTTGCCGCCGTTTCTCCTCTCCCCACTCGCTCACGAAGCTCGTGGGGCCCCCGATTGGGGCTCGTCCGCTGAATCTTAAGTAAATGCACATGGAGTCAACTAATTTGACGAAGATCCGTTGGTAGCGGATTGGTAGGAAAGTGGTGGTAAGTGTGTGTTGGGGGAGTTGCAAATTATTGACAAAAACGCTAGAGCGATTGTCAATTATTCTCCATCTTAGGTAAATGGTAATTTTTATGTTTTACAACACATTTTTGCACTTTTCTATATGCAAACGTTTGTGATTTAGAAAAAAAGTAGTACCTTTGCGAGCCGAATATGTCGAAAATGTGGCAAAAGCATAGGTTTGAGCCATATGTTTTGACGTTTTTTTGTGCGCATTCGTGCGTATGAGCGCGCGCACGAACATTATAAATATAGACACGGAACAACAATAAATAATAACACAATCTTTATTTATCAACTTAATATCATTTATTATGAGAAAAACATTTCTTCTTGTAGCAGCATGTGTGATGAGCATGCTCGCAAGTGCACAGATTTTTGAAGTACAGTCTGTGCAAGAACTGCCTGGTGCATCGTTTACCGATGCTCGTATCGCAGCTGTTAGCCCAACAGGCGAATACATGCTGATGACTACGAAGGCAAACAATGGTCTGCAACGTTATGATTTCGCTACAGGCAAATTAACTCACATTACTGATGCTGTAGGTGCTGGTTTTGAGGCAAAGATCAGTTTGGACGGCAAGGAGATTGCTTTCCAAGAGTCTAACATCGGTAAAGATAACTTGGTTCGCTGTGACATTGTTCGTCAGAACATGGTATCTCAAGAGCGCACTGTGGTAGCTAAAGACCAACGCAAGTTGGACAAGTTGACCGTTAACGCTGCTAAGTCAGAGTCTGTACTCACCAACGAGGAAGGTAAGATTTATTTGACCAAGAACGGCAAGAAGATCTTGATTGCTCCTGTAGGTTTGGATCAAATCTATTTCTGGGCTTCTGTATCTCCAGACGGTACCAAGATTTGCTACTATGCTGGCGAGCGTGGTTGCTTCGTATGCGACTTGAAAGGCGAGAACAACCAATTTATCAGCAAACAATGTACTGCTGCTCAATGGTATGACAACAATACCCTCGTGAGCATGCACACTGAGGATGACGGCTATCGCTTCACATCTTCTGTAGTAGAGGCATTTACATTGGATGGCAAACGTCAAACTTTGACTGAGAAAACCATGATGGCTTCTTTCCCATTCACCGTGGACGGCAAAATCGTGTTCACTACTATGGATGGTAAAGCATATATGATGGCTGTTAAATAGTTGAATGTTGAATGTTTAATGTTTAATGTTGAATGTTTAATGTTGAACGTTTAATGTTGAAAGTTTAAAGACTAGTGATATGAAAAAGATTTTATTATCTATATTTGCACTCTTCATGGCATTGACCGCAAGTGCAGTAAAAATTTATATCGATCCAGGTCACGGTGGTTGGAATGCTGATAGCCGTAACCTTTTGACCATTGGTCACCCTACCTACAACGATACCTGTGGTTTCTGGGAGTCAAACACCAACCTTTGGAAATCATGGTACTTTGAAAAGAAACTCAAAGACGTAGGTTATACCGTAAAGAAATCACGTAATAGCTGTTTCTATGGTTCAAACCGTGAGTTGCACGTTATTGCACAAGAGTCACAGTCGTTTGGTTCTGACTACTTTGTATCTGTGCACTCTAACGCACACGATCTTGGTAAGACAACCAACTACCCATCTTTCTTCATCAAGGGTTACACCGGCAACGAGAGTACTCCTGGTAGTATCGCTGGTTGTAAGTCTATGTGGCCATATATTTGGGACATTTGGGCAGGCGGTATGGAGTATAATACTGCTTACTCTGCAACCAACATGGCTATCATCGGTGGTATGAGTATGAACGGTTGGGACTACGGTGTATTGAACTACCAATCTCGTCCAAGTACTTTGGCTGAGGGTTATTTCCACACATACCAACCAGCTTGCCACCGTGCGTTGAACACCGACTGGTGCCGTCAAGAGGGCTTGCGTTTCGCTCGTGGTATCAAGAAACACTTCGGTACTGCTGGTGAGAGCAAGGGTTATATCATGGGTTATATCCGTACCAAAGAGAAAGAGATTAACCAAAACTACTACAACACTAGCCGTCGCTACAACGACGTGTACTATCCAATCAACGGTGCGCAAGTAGTATTGCGTAACGAGGCAGGTGACGTTATCAAGACTGATAACTACGACTATGCTAAGAGTGATGCGCCTAACCGTAATAAGGACATCTATACCACTGACGATGAGTACAATGGTGTATTCGTTTATGATGATTTGACTCCTGGTAAATATACTATCTATGTATATGCAAGTGGATATAAGAACTACGAGGGTACTGTAACTGTAAGTGCAGATAAGACTACTTATACTCAAATCTTCTTGAGCTATGGTCAAGGAACTCCTCCTGATACCAAACCTGCTGATCCAGAAGTAGAGTGGGAGTTGAACGGTGGTCGTGTTCCTGGTGGTGAGGTTCCAACATTGGAAGAACTTTGGACTAACTTCAAGGGTTATTATACTACTTACTACAATGAGAGTCGTGCTGACCAAGAGATCACAATGGTTTCTACCTTCATGACTAAGGGCTGCAAGATTATGACCGATGAGAAGTCTGAGTACAAGTGGCTCGGTGATTACATTATGGAGGTTTCTGCTGCTCAAGGTATTACATTGTCTAATGACCCAGCTGGTGACGGTGTAGAGGCTGCTTGGCGTTGGGCTGTTCACAACTTCTTCAACTGCGCTCCATTCCGTAATGACTGGCCAAAGGCTGCTGACTTTACTACTGCTGGTAAACAATCTGCTTGGAAGCAAGCATACTTGATTGGTACAAATTCTACAACAGAGCTTCCATGGCGTATTACAGTGGATTCTTATACAATCCCAACTCCAGTGAAGGAGGGTTATGTATTCATGGGCTGGTATGACAAGAATGACCTCTCAGGTAAGAAATATACTACATTGACCAAGGGTTGGCAAGGTAAACTCTACGCTATCTGGGAAGAGGATAACGCAGACGTGAAATGGCAATTGAACGGTGGTTCTGTATCCGTAACTTTGCCACGCGAGATTAAGGATGCTCCTTATACTATCCCAACTCCAACTAAGACTGCTTATGTATTCCTCGGCTGGTATGACAAGAACGAGACATCTGGTAACAAGTTGACCGTATTGCCAGTAGGCTACAAGGGTACTGTATATGCATTGTGGCGTGAGTCTAAGGTGACATGGGAGTTGAACGGTGGTGAGTTGCCAAAGGCAGCTACTGTACCAACCAACGACTCTCTCTGGACTGCATTCAAGGCTTACTTCCAAACATACTACAACGTAACTCGTGCTGATCAAGAGATCACTATGGTTTCTACCTTCATGACTAAGGGTTGTGAGATCATGACTAAGTCTGACTCTGAGTACAAGTGGCTCGGTGACTATATCGCTAAGGTATCTAAGGAACAAGGAATTGAATTGAGCACCGATCCTGCTGGTGACGGCGTAGAGGCTGCATGGCGTTGGGCTGTACATAACTTCTTCAACTGCGCTCCATTCCGTAATGACTGGCCAAAGGCTGCTGACTTTACAACTGCTGGTAAACCAGAGAAGTGGGGACCTCTTTACCAAGAGAAATATGGCAAGGGTACAACTCTCCCAACCAAGATCACTTCTGCATACACTATCCCAACTCCTACCAAGAATGGTACTACTTTCGTAGGTTGGTATGACACCAATAATACTACTGGTAACAAACTCACTGTTCTTCCTGTAGGTTATGACGGTACTGTTTACGCTATCTGGAACGACATGTTGGGTGATGTAACTTGGGAACTCAACGGTGGTAAGGTAAGTGTAACATTGCCTAACAAGATCGAGGGCAGTGCTTATACATTGCCAACTCCAACCAAAGAGGGTTATGTATTCCTCGGCTGGTACGACAACGCTAAGGGCGAGGGTACTGCATTGACCTCATTGCCAGTAGGCTTCAAGGGTACTGTTTACGCTATCTGGCGTGAGGCTAAGGTAACTTGGGTACTCAATGGCGGTAAGGTAGTGAAAGAGGTGACTACCACTACTCCAGGTACAGGTGGTGCTAAGGTTCCAACTCAAGAGGAACTCTGGACAAGCTTCAAAGATGCTGCTGGCTTGAGCACTCTCGGCACATTGGAGGAGATCAAGGCTGCTGGCGAAGGTCAACCACACACTAGTGGTGATACTCCATGTGCTTGCCGTGTGATCTGCGCTAAGTTGACTGCTGCTGAGGTACAAACTGTATTTGGCAAAGCTGAGTGGAAATGGTTGCAAACCTATATCGCAGGTGTTCAAACTGCTTTGGCTGAGACTGCATTGACAGAGGCTGCTTGGCGTTATGCTATCGCTGCATTCTTCTTGCAATCAGAGCACAGTGCATGGCCTGCATCTGCTAACTTCGCTGAGGCTGGTAAGCCAGAGAAGTGGGGTCCAGCATACCAAGAGGCTAACGGCGGTGCTGGTTCAGAAGGTGAGACCAAGACTGAGATCGTAGAGGTAGAGTTGCCAAGCAAGATCACTGGTGCTCCATACGAGATCCCAACTCCTGTGAAGGATGGTGATGAGTTCGTAGGATGGTACGACACCAATGATAATAAGGGCAACAAGTTGACTGTTCTCCCTGTAGGTTACGATGGTACCGTATATGCTATTTGGAAATCTATGTTGACCTCTACTAACGTAGAGCAAGTAGCTCGTCCAGCATTGGATATGAATGCTCCTATGTACGATGTGATGGGTCGCCAAGTAGATGCTACCTATCGCGGTATCATTATCCAAAACGGCAACAAGTATTTGCTCCGTTAATTCGTTTAGCGTTGATACAAAGAAAATGCTCTCCAGAATTTGGAGAGCATTTTTTTGCTTTTTTTATGTTTTACAACATACTTTAGCCGAAATCGTTTGCAGAATAAAAAAAATGTAGTACCTTTGTACCCCAATTCGTCAAAAAAGATGGGTAAATATAGATTTATGCTGTCTATTTTGGCTGTTTTGTTATGTTTAACAATTACTTATTTATCAACTTAATATCATTTCGTATGAGAAAAACATTTCTACTTGTCGCAGCGTGCGCAATGAGCATGCTCGCAAGCGCACAGATTTTTGAAGTACAGTCTGTGCAAGAGTTGCCAGGTGCATCTTACTATGATGCCAAGGTGGCAGCAGTCAGCCCAGCTGGCGACTACATGTTGATGACTACGCAATCTAGCAATGGTCTGCAACGTTACGATTTTGCTACTGGCAAATTGACCAAGATTACTGACGCTGTTGGCGCTGGTTACAATGTTCAAATTAGCCAAGATGGCAAAGAGATGGTTTACCAAGAGTCTTACATCGATGAGGCAAAGCTTGTTCAAAGCAACATCATGCGCCTCAACACCGAGTCTCAAAAGACTACTGTGGTAGCTAAAGCACAACGCAAATTGGACAAACTACATGTGACAGCTACTGCAGCTGATCCTGTACTCACAAACGAGGAAGGTTTGCTCTATTTGACCAAGAATGGTAAGAAGATCTTGATTGCTCCTATCGGTACAGATTACATCTATATCTGGCAATCACTCTCTCCAGACAAAACCAAAATCTGCTACTACGTAGGTGAGCGCGGATGCTTCGTATGCGACCTCAAAGGCGAGAACAACCAATTCATCGGTTTCTTCTGCACTGCTGCACAATGGTATGACAACAATACCCTCGTAAGCATGCGCACAGAGGATAATGGTCACGACTTCACTTCTTCTGTAATCGAAGCCTACACATTGGATGGTAAACGCCAAACATTGACCGACAAGTCTATGTTGGCTACTTTCCCATATGCTGTAGATGGCAAGATTGTCTTCACTACTTGGGACAAGGGTACTACCTATATGATGACTGTTAAATAGTTGAATGTTGAACGTTTAATGTTTAATGTTGAATGTTGAAAGTTTAAAGGCAAGTGATATGAAAAAGTTATTATTATCTATATTTGCACTCTGCTCACTCTTGATGACTGCTAGTGCAGCAAAGATTTACATCAACCCAGGTCACGGTTCTTGGCACGCTAACTGCCGTAACATGTTGTTGGTAAATATTCCTCGTTACAACGATACACTCGGTTTCTACGAGTCAAACACCAACCTCTGGAAAGGTCTCTTCTTGGAGAGAAAACTGTTGAATGCTGGTTACCAAGTAAAAATGTCTCGTCGCTACACGGGTGGTACCAACGAGCAAGAGAATAGTCAATACGATAAGGCACTCCACGTAATCGGTGCTGAGTCACAAGCGTACGGTTCTGACTACTTTATTTCAATTCACTCTAACGCTCACCAAGACGGTGCGGTGACTAACTACCCACTCTTCATCCACAAAGGATACGACGGCTCTGAGTCTAACTCAGGTAGTATCTGGGGTGAGAAAATCCTTTGGGTACACCACTATGAGATTTGGCAACAAGGTCAAGAGCACAACAGTTACCCTAACTACAACAATAATAACAAGAACATCCGTGGTGGTATGTCTATGAACGGTTGGGACTATGGTGTGCTCCGTACCCAATACCGTCCAGGTACATTGGTTGAGGGTTACTTCCACACCTATCAACCAGGTCGTCACCGTGCTATGCAACCTGACTGGTGCCGTCAAGAGGGTCTCCGCTATTTCCGCGGTTTCACCGAGATGTATGGTACTGCTAAAGATACCAAGGGTTATATCATGGGTTATATCCGTACCAAAGATAAACAAATCAACCAAACTAACTACACTGGTCGTTCTGCGAACGATATCTACTATCCAATCAACGGTGCTCGCGTTGTTCTCCGTAATGCAAAAGGTGAGCTCGTTAAGACTGACCCATACAAATACGTAGCTCGCGATCAAGTGAGCCAAGCTATTTATACTACTGACGGTTACTACAATGGTGTATTCGTTTACGACGACCTCGCTCCTGGTAAATACAAAATCTATGTACACTGCAAAGGCTACAAAGATCTCGTACAAGAAGTTACTGTAACAGCTCACACTACTACCTACACCCAATTGTTCGTAACTGCTGGTACTGGTACAGAGCCTATTGTTACTCCTACATTGGATCCTGACGTGAAATGGGTACTCAATGGTGGTATCGTTCCTGGCGGTAAGGTGCCTACCAACGCTGAACTTTGGACAGAATTGAAAGAATACTACGCTACTTACTATAACGAGACTCGCGCTGATCAAGAGATGACAGCTGCTGCCACCTTTATGACCAAAGCTTGCGATATTATGACCAATTCGAAGTCTAGTTTCAAGTGGTTAGGTGATTATATCATGGCTGTTTCTGCAGAGCAAGGTATTACTTTGACTAACAATCCTGCAGATGAAGCTATGGAGCCATTGTGGCGCTTTGCTGTACAAGGATTCTTGAACTGCAGCGCAGCACGCACCACTTATCCTAAAACAGCTGACTTTACCAGTGCTGGTAAACCAGAGAAGTGGGGTGACACCTATCGCGTAGCTAAGGGTATTTCTGCTACTCTTCCATATACTATTGAGAGCGATTACACCATCCCAACTCCTATTCGTGATGGTTATGACTTCCTTGGTTGGTATGACCAAAATAGCACATCTGGTACCAAATATACCAAATTGACCAAAGGCTGGAAGGGTACTCTCTATGCTCTCTGGCAAGAGACTCCTAAGGGCGATGTAACTTGGGTATTGAACGGTGGTTCTGTATCTGTAACTCTCCCTAACTACATTACTGACGCTCCTTACACCATCCCAACCCCTACTAAAACTGCTTATGTATTCCTCGGTTGGTATGATCAAAACAGCACTTCAGGTAATAAGTTAACTCAACTTCCTGTAGGTTACAAGGGTACGGTTTACGCTTTGTGGCGCGATTCTAAAGTAACTTGGGAATTGAATGGTGGTGAGTTGCCAAAGGCAGCTGAGGTGCCAACCAACGACTCTCTCTGGAATGCATTCAAACCATACTACAACGAATACTATGGCTTGGCCCGTGCTGATCAACCTATCACAGCTGTATCTACTTTTGCTGCTGCTAAGATGTGCGAGATCATGACCAAGGGTGAGTCTGAGTACAAATGGCTCGGTGACTATATCTATAAGGTTGCTACCGATCAAGGTTTACATCTTTCTATCAATGCAGAGGGTGATGGTGTAGAGGCAGCTTGGCGTTGGGTAGTACATGCGTTCTTTAATGCTACAACTGGTCAACATGGTGCAACAGGTACTGACTTTACAACCGCAGGTAAACCATCTGCATGGGGTCCTAGCTACCAAGCTAAATATGGTAAGGGTGTAACTCTTCCAAGCAAGATTACTTCTGCTTATACTATCCCAACTCCAACCAAGAATGGTACTACCTTCGTAGGCTGGTATGACACCAACAACAACACAGGTAACAAGCTGACCGTACTTCCTGTAGGTTATGACGGTACTGTTTACGCTATCTGGAACGATATGTTGGGTGATGTAACTTGGGAGTTGAATGGTGGTAAAGTAAGTGTGACATTGCCTAACAAGATCGAGGGCAGCGCATACACATTGCCAACTCCAACCAAGGATGGTTATGTATTCGTAGGCTGGTATGACAACGCTAAGGGCGAGGGTACAGCATTGACCTCATTGCCTGTAGGATACAAGGGTACTGTTTACGCTATCTGGCGTGAGGCTAAGGTAACATGGGTACTCAATGGTGGTAAGGTAGTGAAAGAAGTAACCACTACCACCCCTGGTAAGGACGTGAAAGTTCCTACTCAAGAGGAGTTGTGGGCAAGCTATAAGACTGCTGCTGGTTTGACTACCCTCGGTACTTTGGAGGAGATCAAGACTGCCGCTGGCACTAACCCTCACACTGACGCTAATGCTCCTTGCGGTTGCCGTGTGATCTGCGCTAAGTTGACCGCAGACATGGTACAAGCTGCTTTCGGTAAGGCAGAGTGGAAATGGTTGCAAACCTATATCGCAGGTGTTCAAACCGCTTTGGCTGAGACTGCACTGACTGAGGCTGCTTGGCGTTATGCTATCGCTGCGTTCTTCGTACAATCAGAGCATAATTCATGGCCTGCTACTGCTAACTTCGCTGACGCTGGTAAGCCTGAGAAGTGGGGTCCTGCATACCAAAAGGCTAACGGTGCTACTGAGGGTGAGACTACTACCGAACTTGTTGAGGTAGAGTTGCCAAGCAAGATTACTGCTGCATACGAGATCCCAACTCCAGTGAAAGATGGTGACACCTTCGTAGGTTGGTACGACACCAATGACAATAAGGGTAACAAGTTGACCGTCCTCCCTGTAGGTTATGATGGTACCGTATATGCTATCTGGAAATCTATGTTGACCTCTACTAACGTAGAGCAAGTAGTTCGTCCAGCATTGGATATGAATGCTCCTATGTACGATGTGATGGGTCGCCAAGTAGATGCTACCTATCGCGGTATCATTATCCAAAACGGCAACAAATATTTGCTCCGTTAATTCGTTTAGTGGACGCTTCGCTATTGTTTAGCGTTTAGCGTTGATACAAAGAAAATGCTCTCCAGTTTTGGAGAGCATTTTTTATGTGTAAGGGGTAAGGTGGAGCGTTGTATCTACAGCGCATCATCAGCGCATCTACAGCGGAAAAGTGGTATGAGCAAACATGTAGAAACAGATGGAGAATATTCACATTTTAATACAATATGGAGAGCAAAATTTATTTTTTTCTGCTATTATTTGTTCAATTGTATTTTTTTTTGTAATTTTGCAGGCTAATATGTGCGAGTATAATCTTAAATAAAATATAACAATGAAAAAACTATTATCTTCTGTTTTTCTT
>JAZOVR010000063.1:0-5479 GCA_045658785.1 Paludibacteraceae bacterium
CAATCAGAGTCTAACACAATTCGGCTAATACTTTCCTTCAGAGTACATCCCATATCTAGGTCATCATTGCAATCGGTAAAATACCCTAATAGCACAGCTTTTACACGTGAGAAAACTCCACTCATTCGTAAATTCTGCAACATTCTATCTACATGATAATGACGTTCAGCTATATCTTCTAAAAGTAACACAGGTGGTTTTGCGTATTGATCTATGATATTATTTAGCGAATAAGGCGTACCTTGCAAACCATACAATACACTCAAGTTCCCTCCTATTACACAAGTTTCCTGAAATTGTGGTCCCTGTTCTAAAGCTTCGCGCAATCCTTGCAATGCAGGAGCATCTTCGGGCAAAATAGCCAGCGCCTTACACATAGGTGCATGCAACGAAGACACACCATATAAATTCATTAGTGCGTGCAAAATAGTAATATCTGAAAAACCTACTACCAATGGCCATTCCTCTTTCGGACGCGTTGGTAATACTATCCTATCTACTATCTGCTGCAAACCATAACCTCCGCGCGAACACAATATCACATCTACTGACGCATCTGCAAATGCATCATTCAAGTCCTCCAAACGCTCTTCAAATGTCCCTGCAAAGCGTCCATTTTGCTTCAAGGCATGTACACCAATAGATACTCGATAGCCCCAACTTTCCAAGCGATCTTTTGCTAAAATAATATACTCAGGATTGATCGCACCAGAAGGCGAAATAATTCTCACATGTTTCATATTGGCTGCAAAAGTAATATTTTTTTTACAATCTCACAACAATTAACCACATTTTTTGTATCAAAACTTTGCCGAATCGCAAAAAATTAGTACCTTTGCACCTGATATGCAAAAGATTCTATTGTTCATACTAACTATCGTTAGCACCTTTGCTCTACATGGGCAAACACATAGTAGTGCAGACAAACTCTTTCAAGAGGGAGACTACATAGCAGCTCAAGAAGCGTATGGCGCACTCCTCAAGTCATACCCAAAAGAACCTCTATATCTATATAGGTACGCGCGCTGCGCGCAAGAGCAAGGCGATTTTAACACCGCTTTGCAATACTTCGAAAAAGCGGGAGATCGATACATGCTCAAATATTTCTATATCGGAGAAATCTATATGAACATGTGGCATACCGAAGATGCTATTGAAGCATACAACACCTACCTCCAAAGTCTCAAGGAGCCTAACGAGCGAGAACCATACATACTACAACAAATTGCCAAAGCCGAAAAAACACAACGCTATATGCGTCGCGTAGAACGAATACAAGTGATTGACTCCATACAAGTTTCTTTGGATAGTTTATTGTATTCACATAGGCGCAAAATCAAACTTTCTAACGATGTAGGAAAACTCTCTGTCGATTCATTAGGACACATCGTTTATACAAACCAACGTGAAGACCGACGCATTTGGTCAACTCCCGTAGATTCGAACCTCATCTTAGTTTCCAATCATCGCTTGTTAGAAGATTGGACTACACCAGACACACTTTCTAACACCATTAATTTCACACAATACCAATGTGCGCCATTCGTACTTAGCGATGGTGTCACCCTCTATTTCGCAGCAAAAGACTCCAATGGGTTAGGAGGGTTAGATATCTATGTCTCACGATACAACACTTCCACCGAAACATATACCACACCAGAGAATATTGGTATGCCATACAACTCACCTGCTAACGAATACCTATTCGTATTGGATGAAACCAATCATGTCGGCTATCTCGCTACCGATCGTTTTGCAGCAGCAGGAAAGGTACACATCTATACATTTATCATCCCCGAGCAAAAGCAATATTGGAAAAACATCTCTGCAGATTCTTTGGCAGCCTATGCACAATTGCAATGCTTCGAAGATGGAATATTAGAGAACGACTCAGCAGCACCAATTGTTTATTGCCAAAGCGACTCTATGCCAGAATTTTTCTTCATTATCAATGACTCTACAATCTATCATTCCATCAACGACTTTCACAATCCTAAAGCAAAAGAAAAGTTCAATGAATGGCAATTAGTAAAAACACAGCTCGCTAAGGAACAACAGGAGATAGTACAGCTTCGATTAGAATATGCCACAGCAAGCGAAGTAAGACAAAAAGAATTGACTCCAGTCATTCTGCAATTAGAGAACAACCAGAGTCAACTATCAAAACGTTGTCAAAATCTCCTCTTGGAGATTCGAGTAGCGGAAATCAACGATTAGAGTACGTTAATCTCTTTCAAGATAGCGGTAGTCTTAGCTACAGCCTCTTCGCTTGCAGCAAACAAAGCCTTCTCAGCTTCGTTCAACTCGATTTCAACAATCTTCTCGATACCATTCTTACCGATGATACATGGAACACCGATAGTAATATCGTTGTAGCCATACTCACCCTCGAGGTAAGCTGAACAAGGGATCATCTTCTTTTGATCATTGATAATGCTATCAGCTACTGCAGCAGCTGCAGCACCTGGAGCCACCCATGCACTTGTACCAAGCAAACCAGGCAATGTAGCACCACCTACCATAGTAGCTTTAGCCACCTCTTCGAGCTCCTCTGCGCTGATCATATCGCTAACTGGCATACCTTTGTAGGTAGCATAGCGAGTCATAGGAATCATTGTGGTATCACCGTGACCACCGATTACGAAACCTTCTACCTCGTTAGCGTTGCAACCCAACTTTTGGCTCAAGAAATATTTGAAGCGGCTGCTATCCAATGCGCCACCCATACCAATCACGCGATTGCGTGGCAAGCCAAGAGCTTTGTAAGTAAGGTAAGCCATAGTATCCATAGGGTTAGATACCACTACGAGAATTGCGTTTGGAGAGTAAGTAAGGATTTGGTTAGCAACGCTTTTCACGATACCTGCGTTCACACCAATCAACTCCTCACGAGTCATACCTGGTTTACGTGGAAGACCAGAAGTGATAACTACAACATCAGAGCCTGCTGTTTGGCTATAATCGTTGGTTACACCTTTAACTACTGTATCAAAGCCCAACAATTGAGCGGTTTGCATGATGTCCATAGCCTTGCCTTCTGCAACGCCTTCTTTAATGTCGATGAGGACAACTTCGCTGGCAACTTTCTTCACTGCCAACACATTTGCGCATGTAGCACCTACGTTACCTGCGCCTACAACGGTTACTTTTGACATAATCGAAAAAATTTGTATAATTATTAATAAAACTGCTCAATAATTCCAATTGACGTACAAAGGTACTACTTTTTTTGCATATGTGCAAATTTTTCAAAAAATTCTTGTGCATATGCAAATTATTTTGTACCTTTGCCCCATGTTTAGATTATTACTTATCCTTTCTATTCTCACCACTCACCCTAACACCAAAGATGCTAATATGGGTGTGTTGATATGCGATTACCATACTGGCGACACAATTGATGCCTATCGCAGCAACTCTGTTATTCCGCCAGCTTCTACGATGAAGCTTCTGACTACCGCTACTGCAGTGGAATTGTGGGGAGGTAGTTATACCATTGCAACTCCAATCACCTACGACGGCTACATCCAAGATGGTGTACTCCACGGCAATCTCTATATCGAAGGCAGAGGTGATCCCACCTTTGGATCACGTTATGTCGGGAACCATAATTTCATGTACCATTGGGCAAAGCAAGTACGTCAAGCGGGGATTCGCAAGATTACTGGAGATGTAGTAGCCGATGCTAGTTTCTTTGATGCCGACGCCCTCAATCCAGCGTGGTTGTGGGAAGATGCGGGCAACTACTATGCACCAGGTATCTTTGCACTTTCATATTTGGACAATACAATGAATATTGTTTTGCAGAGTGGTCCTATCGGTAGCATCGCTACTGTTCTAAACACCACCCCGAAAGTCCCAGAGATAGAGTTCGAAAATCACATCCGCTGTACCCACATCTCATATGACGGGGCTTTTGTACACGGCGTCCCCTATAGTAACCGTCGTTACCTAGTAGGTAGTGTACCATCTAATCGCCAAACTTTTGGTGTAAAGGGAGATCTCCCTAATCCGCCGCTCACTTTGTCACGCGATTTAGTGACAGTTTTGAATGCAAGTGGCATACAAGTAGAAGGTAAAGCCAATTATTTAACTGAGAAAGTTGTTAATGCAAGTCTGCGCACAACTCTTTTCATTCATCAAAGCAAACCTCTTGCAGAGATTATTCGTCATACGAACCACGAATCCGATAACCTCTATGCGGAAATGCTTTTCCGGATATTCGGCTCTAAGTATAGTTTGCCATGCACCATTCACAATTCATCAGATTTTGTACGCGAATATTGGAAAAACCGCGGAGTCAGTTTTCGAAGTGGTAAGATATTGGATGGTTGTGGACTAGCACCACAAGATGCTATTTCACCTGCTATGTTTGTGCAACTCTTGCGGTATATGTATGGCTCAAAAAACAAAGATGTGTTTGTCGAATCACTACCTCGTAGCGGAGAAAGCGGTACACTTTTTTCCTTCTTGCGCGGTACATCACTACATGGCAAAGTGTGTGCTAAAAGCGGCACTATCGGCGGAACAAAAAACTATGCTGGCTACATTTTCCTTCCCGATGGCAGAGTATGGGTGTTTGCTGTGATGGTAAATAGCGCAAATTGTAAGTCACGTAAAATACAGCAAGTTATAGAACAATATCTATTGGATGTATATCAAGCAAACACATAGTACCTCTACTTTATTGCGCGAGCAATACTCCGATACACTACCCCACCTCTATGTCATCCGCACCGACTTTCAGACGGCAGGAAGAGGACAAGCAGGTAACAGTTGGGAAAGCGAAGCTGGAAAAAACTTATTATTCTCAGCTTTACTCAAATACGAGGGGATACATGCAGCCAAACAATGGCGAATTTCTATGTTGGTGGCAGTGGCACTATGGGACACATTGGCAAAGTATCTATTGCCAGAGCAACTGACTATCAAATGGCCAAATGATATTTATTTTGGCGACAAGAAACTAGTAGGCATACTGATCGAAAATAGTTTATCGGGACAATATGTGGGGCATAGTATCGTAGGGATTGGTGTGAATGTGAATCAAACCGAGTGGTTAAGCAATGCCCCTAACCCCATCTCCATGAAGGAGATTACAGGCGAAGAGTATGATGCAGAAATGCTCATGAACGAGTGGATTAATGCGATGACAATGTGGGAATTGCGCACAACAGAAGAAATAAAGAATGCTTATTTGCAACGTCTATACCGTCGCGATGGTTGGCATGAATATGTGGAGCGCGAAGTGAGCATTACCCCTACCGCCATAGCCCAAAAAGGTATTGAAAATTCCTTTTGGGCGGAAATAGTAAATGTAACTGAACAAGGAGAATTAGTTCTCCGCTTGCAAAATAACAAAGAAAAAACATACCATTTCAAACAAATACGATTTGTACTATGAAATCAATTATCATCACAGGTGGCGCAGGCTTTATCGGCAGCCATGTAGTACGACTTTTTGTCAACAAGTACCCTG